>JAYPIL010000035.1:0-20469 GCA_038127845.1 Candidatus Poseidonia sp. | reverse complement strand
CTCGGAAGGCCGGCCCGATTTCAAAGACCCGCTCCAACCCACCGCTCATGCACAACTGCTTGAACAGTTGAGGCGACTGGTTGAGGAAGGCAGGTCGGTCAAAATACTGCATGGGGAATAAATCAGCGCCGCCTTCGGTAGCCGTAGCCACGATTTTGGGCGTGTGTGTTTCGATGAATCCCTCGGAGATGAGGTGGTTTCTGCCGAACTGCAGCACTTTACCACGCAAACGGAACATGGCGTTCACGTGTGCTCGTCGCAGGTCGAGGAATCGATTGTCGAGACGCGTGTCAAGTTCGACATTCACGGTATCCGTCACGCCGAGCGGCAACGGAGCCTCGGCACGAGCGATGACGGTGACGGCTGATGCGAGAACCTCGTAGGCTGGTGGCGGTGTGGGTTCGCCGTCCTTGACTTTGGGCGGACGCTTGAGAGCAACCGTTCCCACAAATTGCAAAGTGGATTCACGGGTCATGCGCTGGACCATGTCCAGGGCTTCTTCCCCAACGGTGTCGCCTTTGAGGAAAATTTGCGTGGTGCCGGTACCGTCCCGCAAATCAACGAAACAGATGGCGCCTTTGCCCCGATTGGCTTCCATGAAGCCGATGACCGTGACTTCTTGACCGATGAGGTCGGCTCCGGAGGCTTGCAATTCGCCCAAGGTGTGGGTTCGGTAGGCGGTTGGTACCCATGTGGTCATGGCCTGTGGGCACCGGTGGAGAACATGAAGCATTCGCCCTCACCCGTTGGTGTGCTGGTGGCGGTCTGACCTCGGGTTGGGGGTCGCGAAAAGCCCGAAGTCTCTTGAACAGGGTTCGCTTGGTCAAACCATGGCCAGCCAACAAAATCGTGCGATTTCGTGTGTGATGGTGTTGCTGTTGATGAGCCTCTCTCCGTTGGTGTTGACCGCTTCTGCTGACGATTCCATTCTGCTGAGCACCGACACGCAACATGTGGTGCTGGAACCCGGCCAGTCCACGAACGTGACCTTGCGGGTGGAGAACAACGGTTCGAGCATCACTTCCTACAACATCACGGTCGATACGGGGTCGCTGTCCTCCGAATGGGAGGTTGTCAGCGCTGATGCTACGGTCAGCAATGTATTTCCTACCTGGAGCAAAAACACCACCCTCGTGGTTCGCCTCTACGAAGGTGCAACCGTGGCTGACAGCGGTTCCTTCACGGTCACCGCCACGGATACATCGACCAACGCAAGCACCTCTCACACCGTACAGGTGACGGTGGCTCCTTCCTACCACCCCTCGCTATCAACATCAGGATCTGGTTTGGTAAGCATGGCCGCAGGTTCGAGCACCAACCTCACCTTTACGGCTTCCAACCTGGGTTCGGTAATCGATACCCTCCTGCTGGATGTCGCGGTTGAACCCGACCTTGCCGGTTGGTGGGCCAACCATTCCAACAGCTCGACAAATTCATCGGGGAACAACAGCAACAATTCGACCAACAACAACAGCACGACTTCGGTGAACGTGTTGATGTACGGCAACAGTTACACCTCTTCGAACAACCTCGCATCGCTTGTTGACGCCGTCGTCGATGCAGACGGCTACAACGGCAGCGTCACGCCACTCACGGGTGGAGGCATGTCCCTCTCTCAACACTGGCAAAACCTGAACACTTCAGGCCACCAGTGGAACACGACGCTGCGGACCTCCTCGTGGGATTATGTTGTTCTTCAAGACCAGAGCCAGATACCTTCTCTACCATCAAACGACACGAACTGGCTGGAGAGCATGAACGCCTCTGTGCACTTGAGCAACGAAATCGAAGCAGAGGGTGGAGAGGTTGTTCTCTTCATGACGTGGGGTCGTCGAAGCGGAGAATCGGGCAGCCAATGGCACCAGTATGCCAACATTAACCAGAATTTCACCGACATGCAAGAGCGTCTTACGGAAGGGTACACGCGGTATGCAGAAAACATCACGGCAGCAGGAAACACGGTGTGGATTGCACCCGTCGGCTTGGCGTTCAAAACCGTTCACGACAGCGTGGTCGCTGCAGGAGATGACCCAACATCCAGCGGAAATCTGTTTTACGACCTCTACACCTCTGATGGTAGCCACCCCTCGCTTGCAGGGTCTTATTTGGCCGCTTGCGTGATGCACGCCTCGCTCACGGGCGAGACATGTGCAGGTTCCACCGACACCGTCAACCTCAACGCCACTGCAAAATTGGCCCTCCAAGAAGCCGCTGATGACACGGTGTTCAACCAAACCTCCGGCATGTCCTACTATCCCTGGGAAGTCTCGGGAACCGCAGGCTTCGGCCTTGGAGGTTCCATTCCGTCGGGCTGGTATCTTCAGTGGGCAGAGGATGAACTTACGAACATGGCTGCCGGATCTTCACAATCCGTGACCCTTTCCGTCACCGTGCCTTCGGATGCCGTGCCGGACTACTACGGATACCGACTCACGGTCGGTTCGACCAACGGCAACGTCACTGCGTCGACGGTGCTTGTGGTGGAGGTTGAATCAGAGCCAAGCCTCTCCATGGCCTTCCTCGAACAGAGTGCTTCGTTCCTTCCGGGACAAAGCACGGTCACAAGCGTGCAAGTTACCAATACCGGGAACACCGACCTTGACATCGACTGGGCCATTTCGTCGTCGACTTCGCTGTGTACCGTTGCCATGACCGATGCGCAAACCATCGGTTTGCAGCCCACCGACGTCGTGGATGTGGGCGTCCAAGTTGATGTTGATTCGTCAGCGGTTCGCACCGACACGTGCGAACTGACGTTGCAGGCTCACCACGATGTGGCCGATACCACCGTGATGCTTGCTGAATTGGCGTTCACGGTGAACATCGATGAGGCCGTGAATTTCTCGCTTTCAGGTCCTCAGGGCACGGTGGACATTGTACCGGATGTTGGTGCAAACTACGAGCTTCGCGTGACGAACCACGGAAGCGACCAAGCCACGTTCTTCCTTGACATTCTTCCCTCAAACGAACTTCAAACGGTGCTTGTTAGTGCCTCCGGCGTGACCGTTGCCGCCGGACAGACGGGCACGTGGACCGTGAACACTAAAGGTGACGTCACCCTTTCTGGAATGTTCAGCCAATCCTTCGCTACCACTTACGAAGGCGAAACAAGCAACCTAGATGTGGATGTCCTCCTGCAAGAAGTCGCCTCCTTTGATCTCACGGGTCCGAGCGAGGACAGGGTTCTCTTGTCACCCGGAAGCCAAGCGAGCATGAACGTCACGCTCGCCAACACAGGCACGTCCAACCTCTCGCTTTCGCCCACGCTTTCCGGACTTCCGGCTGGGGTGACGGCCACCTTTGACCAAGGGCCGGTTGTTCTCGAACGCTCATCGTCCGCCACGCTGGAGTTTCTCTTCACCGCAACGACGGGCGCTACGCCCTCAACCACCAGCGTGTCGCTGACCTACGACGCCGCAGGGCTGTCCGAAGCCTTCGCGTTTGACCTGATGCTGCTTGACCGAACGGAAGTGGTCGCAAACAGCGTACAGTCTCGCCTGCTTGCCAACCCCGTCGAAGCGAACACCATGCTGGTGGACGTCACCAACCTCGGAACCCAATCGGATGTCTACGTGGTTGATTGGACCACCGAGGGCTCGGGCGAATGGTTCGAATTCACCGTGACACCAACGACGTTCCAGTTGAGTGCAGGCTCGACCCAAACGGTCTCCATCGGCGTGCGAGAAGTGCTACAGGGGGCGCCGGTTGACGGTGTGGAATACACCTTCGAGGTGATGTCAACAACCGATTCGAGCAGCAACGACGCCCTGACGGTCAACGTGGAACCCGTTGCCGCCAATGCCAATCTGACGCTCCTCGGGGATGTTGTCGCTGCCAAGCCAGGGGAATCGGTCTACGGAAGCATCCTCGTGACCAACACAGGCAACGCAGAGGACACGTTTTCCATCACCACAGTTGGGACCGACTGCGGGTTGGATACCAGCGTAACGTTGGCTCCCGGCCTTTCTTCCGACCCACTTGGATGGTCCTGTGTCGTCGCCAACGACGCCGCAGCAGGCCAGAAAGCCATCGTCTTCCGAGCCGTGAGTGCGGTCCGCACGAACGTCGCTCTCGAGCAAGCCGTCTTTTACACGGTGGAAGCGGATTGGCCGGGCAGCGCGCTCGTTGCTCTTTCGTTCGACGAGACCAAAGCCTCGCTTGGGGTTGACAGCTCAACCTCGGTGGTCCTTACCGTCCAGAACATGGCCAACACCGAGGTCACCGGCATGCTCGATGTTCTCGGCCAGGACACGGGGTTGCTGCTGATCGAATGGTTGCGCATGAGCGACCAGACCGCGACCAACGAGTACACGCTCACACCAGGGTCAAGCATGGAATTCAAGATGACCATGATTTCAAACACGGCTCGGTCCGGCACGGCCAACCTTATGGTTCAGGCCACCTCGGCGGGAGGCGGTGTGTTGACTTCTGACGATTCCCTTCCGCTCAAGGTCACCATCGAAGGTCCTGAACAACCACCAAACGGTCTTTCTCTTCCACTCGGCGTTTCCGTCAGTCAACCAGCGACGCTTGGCGTGATGGGGCTCGGTTGGCTCATCGCCGTCATGGCGGTTCTTCGGCTCCGTCGCCGCATGCCAGCCAACGAGGAAGCATCGTTCGATGAAGACCTCGCTGAGGACGACGAAGAACCCGAAAAAGACCTCCCTGAACTGGGTTACAATGAGTGCCGATTGGACGGGGAGAGCAAGGTCAACTGCCCGACGTGTGATGCACGGCTGGGCGTTCCAAGGGGAAGTGTTCCTCCGTTCCGATTCACCTGTCCTCAATGCAGCAACAAAATCCGGGTCGTGGAATGAAGCAGCCGTTACCTGCAGTTTTTGCAACGGAAACGCTCGGATGACCGTATACCGTCGTGAATCCGCCGTCCACAGGTACGGCAGATGTCTTCTCGCATCGATTTGCAAATGTGGCAGTATCCGCTGGTCGTTGGCGCACCGCATCGCCTGCATCCAAGCATTGACATCCTCAGCACAACGTTCTGAGGCTTCTTCAAGGTTTCACGGATGGTCGAGAACATCCGAATCAAATCAGCGGCGCTGAGCGACGAGCAAAAAGGCCGTGTGGCCAAACGGACCGTTGACGGGCCGTATACCACCTTTCGAGGCTCTGCCCCATTCCCGCTCCATCAATTCTCCAGCCCACTCAACGGTGAGGCCGGCTTGTTCACACGCCTCCCACGCCCGTTCAAGTTGAGAGGTCACCGGGCAGTAGCAGGCCAATCGACCTCCGGGTGAAAGAAGGTGAGCCGTCGCAGCGATGGCGGGAGGGTGATCGGGAAGGTCAAGCACGATGGCGTCCACGGTTTCTGTGATGGCGGCGATGCCGTCATGAACTTCCTCAATGGTCCCCTCAAGATGGTGGTGGTTGGGGAATGCTGGCCAACTCTCACGCGCCCTTCTTAGGTTTTCAAGGCCGACTTCAGCATGTTCGTTTCTTGGCTCAACCGTGATGTGGGTTCCTGTTTCACCGAGGACTCGGGCGATGTAAAGCGACAAACCAGCGCTTCCAATGCCTGCTTCGAGGACCGTGTCTCCGGGTCCACAGCCGAGGTGGGCAAGGAAAAAACCAGCGTCTTTGCTCCCAATGGTTTGTGCTCGTCGAACCATGCCCTTGCTCAGTTCTGGTAACCTCGTCGGGAGTCGCTGGAGTTCTTTCTGGCCGATGATGACGGTGTCGCCCATGCCCACGTCCTGCAAGGTTGTGGCGGGATTGAACACGCCGAGGCCTTTGACTTTCGTTTGAGAATCAACCAGTTCAACCACGTAGGTCTTCCCGTTTTCCTCGGCAAGGACCGCCCACATGTCGTTGGCCACGCTCCCCCCAGCAGTCACGAGGTGTTAAGGTTCGCTTTTGTTCTCTATCATCGGCACGCTGCGAGCACATTCGCCTTGGTGCAAAACAGACAGTAGAGCGTGTGTTTCATATACCCTCCAAAGTGTGCGTCGGACATGAAACCCGCAGCACGCTCTCTGGCTCTGATTATCGTCGCCGTCTTCCTCGGAAGTTTGGCCTCCGGAATGATGGGGGAGTTGTACCAAACACCCATCCAACTTGAAGAAGAAACCACGGTTCTTGAGTCTCACGGAACCCACGCAACAAGCCCGGGTCACGTGGTCTTTGGCCAATACATCTCCTCGGACAACTGCGGCCACTGTTCCAAGACCGGTGGCGGGTCTGCGGCTCACCACTCCATCAAGGAAACGTTCCCCGACGAATACGTTTACGTGACCTACATGTCCGCTTCGTTCGGAACCACCAACACCGCACGAGCAGGAAACGTTGCACCGTACAACTGGGCTTGGACCACCGGCGGCGCACCCGATGCGTACTTCGGCGACCGAACCGATAAGCGACAAAGCGGCGCCAACGCTCAATACACCACTTACGACAGCCTCTTCTCAAGCGGTGGTGGCATGCACAGCACCGTCAACGACTACGGCATGTCTGCTGCAATCTCCCAAAACGGAAACAACTATGACATCACCATCAATTACAAGTACACAGGATCGGGAACACCAGCATCCAACATGAAACTCTACGCCGCCTTGGTGGATGAAGAGTGCACGGGCTACTCCTACTCCTCCGGCATCCCCCACGGCTACAACTGCTGGATGGCCTGGCTCACCGCCGGTGACACCTACAAGTCCAAGAATGCTGGAAGCGGTACGGCCTTCCACAGTGTTACGGTTTCCTCAACAGAGGCCAGCGAGTCGTGGACGTCCGTTCCAACTTCAGTTGTTCCCGGTGGCCTCAGCAAGGCCGTGGTCGTCGCTGCGTTGATGAGCGGCAACCAAGTTTCCGTGGGCGGCTCCTCGCCTCACGTTTACCACGCCATCGACTCCACCATGGGTCCAAAGATGGACATCGGTGTGTCCGGCCTTTCCGTGGTCAACGATCAGGGAACCGCATCCTACATGCGCGGCGACACCATCACCCTGCAAGCCGACGTGAAGAACACGGGTGACCTTGATTACACCGATGGCGGCCAACTGGAGTTCTTTTACAAGAACGGCGCAACTACCACGCCCATCGATACCGTGAACGTTCCAACGCTCAACGTTGCGCCAGGCTCCTCGTTCCTCACCGGAACAGCGATGTTCGACACCTCAAGCCTGCCATCCAATGCTTGGTCCACCACCTTTGGTGCACGCCTCACCGGCATCACAGGCGACATGGGAGCCAGCAACAACATCGCCGAAGTTCTTGTCGACCATGACCGACCTCCGCTCGCAAAGACGCCTGAAATCATTGATTCAAACGTTGTCCAGCGCGGCGAATTTGTGAAGGTTCTCGCCAAAGGCGACGCCGACGACAACGTCGATACCATTGACAGCATGACCTTTGAGGTTGAAGTCTCACCCTCCGGACAAAATGCGTGGGATGCAAGCATCGTTTCCGGCGGAGAGAACATCCTCTTCCGTGAGCAGCCTGCTGAGGGCCGAGAATACATCGTCACGCCCAGCATGGCCATGTCTGCTGGCGTTTACGACATCCGCACCCGAACGGTGGACAACCGCGCTCAAACCAGCATGTGGTCTGAATTGTCCGAAGCCTTCACGCTCGCCAACGGCCGACCAACGGTGACCGCAAACCCCGTGCCCACCGTCATGTGCGACATCAGCACCAAGGTGAGCATGGTCGGCCACATCGCCGACCCAGAAACGCCTTTGTCGCAACTCATCGTGACATCGGACAGCGACAACTTCGTGGCCTGGCATGCCGCCACTGAAGAACTGGAAGTCTTCTTCCCCTACGAGAACGGTTGTGAAGGACAGAAGGGCATTGAAGTCAACGTTGACGACGGTGGCGATTACAGCGACACCGGTCAGGTGCCTTACGGAACCCTTCTCTTCAACGTCATCGAAAACGGCCAGCCCCGCTGGCAAGGCCTTCCCATCCAAAGCATGGACGAGGGCGGTAGCGGCGTCTTGGCCCTCAGCACCTTCCTCTCCGACACGGACGACGAGGGTCAACCTGTTGACGCCTCCGGCCTCACGCTCCAAATCATGGACAACACCAACCCAGAGGCCATCGCTGTGGAACTTCGTGGTGCTACGCTCGGCTACGAGGCGGTAGACGACGATGTTAACGGGGAGACGGTGGTGACCCTGCGCGCCAGCGACGGCGAGCAATACTCCGACCAGACGGTCACCATCCGCATCAACCCCGTCAACGACGCCCCCCGCATCGACATGACGGACATCGAAACCTTCTCGCTCAAAACCAACAAGCAGATGGTCATCAACCTCAAGTCCCGCTTGACCGATGTCGACAGTTCCGTTGACCAGGCCTTCATCACCGTGACGCCTTCCGAACCCGGTGCGGCACGATACAGCATCCTTGACGGCAACATGATCCTCCTGTTCGAGGAGGTTGGCGAGCAAACGGTCACCATTTCCGCCACCGATGGCTTTGCAACCAACAGCTACATCATGACCGTCAACGTCTTTGACGCCCTGCCGTTCTACGTTTCGAAGAACGACGACGGTAGCGGTCACTTGTATGTGAACATGCAAGACACCTATGAAACGCAAACGCCAACGGCGACCTTCTTCCTTACCGACAGCGCGCCGACGTTCAACGTCATCTCCGTGACGTGGTCCTTGTGCAACGAACTCTCCGGTACGTGCGACGGATTCTGGGAATACGATCTCGACCTTTCCCGCTCCAACATGGGTTGGACTGAGGAAATGAACATCCCGTCGGCTTACGGTGACGGTGGCTTTGCTCGAACCAACGGCATGCGAAACATGGACTACATCTCGTTGACCGTTCGAGCCGTTGACAACGCCGGCCAAGAGTACAAGACTTCGGACCAAACCAAGTGGCTCACCACCGAGGCGCTTCCGGCTCCTGTCGAAATGGAAGATGAACTCCTCGTTTGGTACGTGGCTGACCTCCTCGCTGACATCGAAGAGGCTGAATTGGCGCTTGCAGAAGGCACCGAAGATTCAACCGTGCTCGAGGCCCGCTTGTTGGAACTTGAATCCAAGTTGGACGTTGCTTGCGACGACCCACGTGCTGATTGCCCCACTGAAGAAGTTCAATCCAACGGAGCAGATGCAGAAGAAGGCATGAACATGAACGTGATTTTCATCGTGCTCGGTGTTGTGATCGTCGCAGCCCTCCTCGGCTTGATGTTCATGCGTGGCGGTGGCGGCTCCGAGGCAGAGGACACCAAGTGGAACGAAGCCATGCTCCCTGCTCACGATGCCGTTGCCAACTCGATGTACGGCGGCGCCCAAGACCTCTTCCAGCAGCCCGTTGCACCGATTGCAGCCGTGGCTCCCCCACCCGTCTCCCCCGTGCAGACACCCGGCCCTCCCTTGCCACCCGGTGGCTTGCCCGCCGGATGGTCGATGGAGCAATGGGTCCACTACGGCCAGCAATACCTTGACCAAATCAACCAGTGATTGCAAGATTTATGACCTCTTGACGGGGGTTGTGTCAAAAGCATACCCCTAAAGGGGAGTGAGGAGAGGAAGAATCGTGCCCGAAGATGCAGCCGATGTTTCTGATGAGCCCGTAGAGGTTCCAACAGAAGAGGCCGTTGCAGTAGACGGTGCGTCCTCCGGAGAAGAAACCGTCACCGTTTGGTCGCCCGAACCCACGGGCGCTGACGATGTTGTCACAGCGTCGGTAGAGGAATGGATAGCCTCCGTTGATTTCGAATCAACCGCTGATGTCCCCATTCCCGACCGCTTGGTGGACCAAGTCATCGGTCAGGAGGCCGGTTCGGTTGTTATCAAGAAAGCCGCAGAGCAACGTCGTCACATGCTGATGATTGGCGACCCGGGAACTGGAAAGTCCATGCTGGCCAAGTCGATGACCGACCTGCTCCCCAAAGATGCGCTAGAAGACGTGCTGGTTTACCCCAACGAGGACGACGAAAACGTTCCCCGTGTACGCACCGTTCCTGCAGGACGAGCAGAGCGCATTGTCAAGGTGCAAAAGGAAGCCATTCGCCAACAGCGGGAAAAATCCCAACGAATGCTCTTCATCGCCTTCGCTGCTATCGGGTTCCTGTTGCTGATCGCCGCTCTCCAAAGCGGCGATTTGTTCACACTTCTCTTCGGTGGTTTCCTGCTCGTGTTCGGTTACATGTTTATTCGAAGCCGTTTGGGCGCTGTTGACGATAGCCGTATTCCAAAAGTGCTCGTCAAACACGACCTCAACGAACTGCCACCGTTCGTGGACGCAACCGCCACACTTTCCGGTTCGTTGCTTGGAGATGTGCGCCACGACCCGTTCCAATCGGGTGGCATGGAAACACCCGCCCACGACCGTGTCGAGCCCGGAGCGATTCACCGAGCACACAAAGGTGTGCTGTACATTGACGAAATCAACCTCCTTCGTTTGGAGGAGCAACAGGCGCTTCTGACCGCCATGCAGGACCGTGCCTTCCCCATTTCTGGTCGCTCCGAGCGCTCCTCAGGTGCGCTCACCAAGACCGAGCCCGTTCCGTGTGATTTCATCTTGATTGCAGCAGGTAACCTCGACGCTATTCAGGGCATGCACCCGGCGCTGCGAAGCCGTATTCGCGGTTACGGTTACGAAGTCTACGTCAACTCGGAAATGCCCGATACCTCCCGAAACCGCCGCCGGTTGATTCGGTTCATCGCTCAAGAGGTTCTACGGGACCAAGACACCGTTCGTGAAATCCCTCACTTTGACAAGAGCGCCGTCGCCATCATTCTGCGAGAGGCACAGCGACGAGCCGGTCGCCGCGGTAAGCTCTCTCTCCGTCTCCGTGAGCTTGGAGGTCTGGTTCGCATTGCAGGCGACCTCGCCGTTGAAGCAGGTTCACCCTTCACCTCCGCTGAGCACGTGCTCGGGGCTCGAAACATCGCCAAGCCGCTTGAACAGCAAGTGGCTGATCGCATGATTGAGCGCCGTCAAGACTACGCCATGCTCGTTAACAGCGGAGAGCGTGTTGGTCGTGTGAACGGCTTGGCGGTTCTTGGTGCCAACTCGGGACTTTCTGACTTCAGCGGCATCATGTTGCCTGTTGAAGCACTTGTGACGCCCTCCCAAGGTGGCGGCGGAAAGATTCACGCCACGGGCGGTCTGTCGGATTTGGCAAAAGAAAGCGTGACCAACGTCAGTGCGGTCATCAAGAAGTTGACGGGCAAGGACATTTCGGACTATGATATTCACATTCAGTTCGTTGACACACACGGCGTGGACGGCGACTCGGCCTCCATCACCATCGCCACCGCCATCATCTCGGCTTTGGAGAACATCCCCATTCGTCAAGACCTCGCCATGACGGGCTCGCTCTCGGTGCGAGGTGAAGTGCTGCCAATTGGCGGCGTGACGGCCAAGATCGAAGCCGCTGCTCGCTCGGGCGTCAAGACCATCGTCGTTCCACGGGCCAACATGCAAGACGTGCTGTTGGATGACCGATTTGAGGACATGGTGGAAGTTGTGGCTGTGGACACGCTTGACGAGGTGATGATGTATGCCCTCATTAAGCACGAACAGAAAGCAAGCCTCGTTGAGCGCCTTGAAGCGGTGATTGACCGTCTAACACCGGACGTACAAAGCAAAATCTCGCTGGTTTGAGGTCCTGAAACCACCAGCCTGCGTGGGATTATCGTGGTTGATTACAAAAAGGCTTGAGATGACCGAATGCCGGTGAGGGCGTGAGTGAACCGGTCAACGATGCTGGAAAAGCCGCCTTGCTGGTGCTCTTCCTCGTCACGGTCATCGACATGATCGGCTTTGGCATCATTATCCCGTTCTTGACCTACCTCGTCAAAGACCTCGCTGAGGGACAAGACGTTACCCAAATCGGCTTGTGGGTTGGGTTGTTGATGACGGCGTATTCCGCAGCACAGTTCCTGTTTTCACCGTTTTGGGGCTCCCTATCCGACCGTATTGGACGCCGCCCTGTGCTGATGGTCGGACTGATTGGAAACACTGTGTTCTTCACCGCGTTTGGTTTTGCCAACACCTTGCTGTTTGCGCTGGCAATGCGCTTCATGGCGGGTGTGTTTAACGGGAACATCGCCGTTGCTAGAGCCTACATCGGGGATGTCAGCACGCCGAAGCAACTCGCCACGCGAATGGGGTTGATAGGAGCAGCATTTGGCCTGGGTTTCACCATCGGCCCGTTTTTGGGAGGCGAATTTTCGAGCCCAGCCGACCGCTGGAACCTGTTCGTCGGTACGGTGTTCGATACCTATCCGTACTTGTTGCCGTGTGTCATTGCAAGTGCCCTCTCCGCCGGTTCCTTGGTCTTGGCTTACTTCAAACTCCCCGAATCCATTGCACCAGCGGACAGGAAACCTGTGGAGCATCAAATCTCATGGAGCCAACACATGACCGGCATGGCCAAAAATTCGGTCGCGATGCTCCGGACATCCAGCATCGGTGCCATGATTTGGGTCTCCATGCTGTTCATCTTTGGCTTCACGGTCATGCACGCCGTGTTCATCCTCTACACGGAAATGGATGTTGGCGTCGGCGGTCTCGGATTTTCCGAGCAGGACAACGGGCGGGTTTTCGCCATGATCGGCTTGCTCGGTATTCTCACGCAAGGGGTACTCATCGGGCCCCTCACGAGGAGATTTGGAACCCGGCGATTGATTCCGGCCTCCATTCTCGTGACGGGCCTCGGCTTGACGCTCATTCCCTACACGCAAGCGTCCATGGCATGGGTCCACATGTTACTGGTGTGCAGTTGCATTGCTATTGGAAACGGCATTTTTCAGCCGTCATCGAGCACCTACCTCACGCGCATGGCGCGACAAGAAGGCTACGATTTGGGAGTTGTGATGGGGGCGCAGGAGTCGCTGAGTGCCTTTGCTCGCATCTTTGGTCCCCTCTCGGGAGGGCTCGTTTGGGAGTGGACCGTTTCCGGCAGGTATCCCTGGGACTACCACACGGCGTTCCATTTGTGTGGCTTCCTGATGGTGATTTCTGCTCTCCTCACGCTGCGTCTTCCGGGGCTTCCCGAGTTACCCTCGGAACAGGCGCCTGTTGCTGTGGAGAAGTCTTGAAGAGGTCATGGGACCACCGAAGGCCATGGAAGACGGTCCATCATGGAACACCCAGCAGTTCCGCAACCGTCTGACCGTTCTTTCCCACGCAGCCATCATCATGACGCTGGTGACCGTTTGGCTCATCCAACTCATCGACGTTCTGCAACCCTTGTTCATCGCCCTTGGCATGTATTTTGTATTGAAGCCCGGTGCTGATTTCCTTTCCAAGAAGGGCTTCCCGTTGATGCTTTCGTACATCACGATGCTCATGTTTGCGATTCTCATCGTGCTGAGTGCAGGCTTTTTCGCCTACCAGCAAACGGCGACCTTCCTTGACGACGATGATCGGATGAACGAGTACACCGAACGTCTCAATGACCGCTGGTCCGATGTCAAAGGCATGCCCTTGATTGGCAAGAGCATTCTCGATTCGGGAGCGACGGTCAACGGGACCCTCGATGACGACCTCAACAGCATGGGCCTGTTGGATGAAGGGTCTGGATTGACCGATGCCATGGGGTCCTTGCTGTCGAGCGTCGGTTTGTTCTTCATCACCGGGGTTACCGTGTTGTTCTTTTTGCTGTTCATCATCTTTGAAGCGAGCTTGCTCCCCGGCAGAATTGAACGCGCCTACCCGGGTGGGGCAAGCGAACGCGTTCACATGATTCGTGACCAAATTGAAGCGAGCGTCAACACCTATGTCGTTGTCAAGACCGGTGTTGGATTTGGAACGGGCGTATGTGCAGGTATCATCATGCTGGCATTCGGCATTGACCTATGGTTCACGTGGGCCCTGCTGACTTTCCTGCTCAATTACGTCCCGTACATTGGCTCGCTGCTGGCGACGCTTCCTCCGCTTCTCTTGGGGTTCATCCTCCTCGACCCGACGATGTTGATCGTTCTCTCCGTCCTCCTGCTCGGCAATCAACAACTCTGGGGCAACATCATTGAAACACGGTGGGCGGGCCGCGCCCTCGACATTTCACCGGTGTTGTTGCTGGTGGTGACGGCGTTCTCGTTCTGGGTCTGGGGTATCGTGGGCATGATCCTCTCTATCCCGCTGGTGGTCATCCTCAAGATTGTCCTCGAAAACATCGACGCCACTCGCCCGCTTGCCATCTTGCTCTCGGAACGAGCACCCACCCTCGAGGAGGCTTGGCGTGAAGCCATCAAGGACGGGCGCATCACCGCCTACGAAGAACGCATGTTGCGGGACTTGCAATCCGTGTTGGGCTACACCGACGAAGAGGTAAAACTGATCTCTGCTCGCATTGCGGCAGAGTATTCCCTGCGCCGTGGACGGCTCAGCGTTGACCAAATTGCGCTGATTCGGGTCGGCATCAAGCACATGGCAAAACCAGAAAAATGGAGTGAACAATTCGAGGAAATCGTGACCGAGGGGAAACTCAGCGTGATGGAGCGGTTGTTCCTCGGGAAGCTCGTTTTTGCATTGGATGCTGCCGAAGAGGAAGAGTGATTCAAAGCACTTCGGTGAGGATTCGCTCCAACTCGGTGTTGATGGTGAGGATCAACGTGCCGAACTCGGGTGGGATGTTGGGGTCTTCGTACAACTCTTCCAATTTGGATTGGGCCATGGCAATGCGGACATCCAATTTTTTGTCCTTGTTCAACAGCCAGTTGTCGCAGGCTTCTTTCGCCTGACGTCGAATGTTCCGGGGGACCTTGGGGTCATCGATTTGGTTGATGACGGATGCAACTTGTTCTAACCGCTCTTCGATATTCATAGGACTCACCCGGAAGCACGCATTTTCTCCTAATCGGTGGCCGTCTTTAAGTTGATGGCCATCATGGTTTGTTTATGGAGGCGACCAACGAGGCCATTTTGGGATGGACACGGACCGCTGTTTTGCTTCTTGGGATGGGCTGGGCTGCATGGATGGACCACAACGACCGCCGCGTTCCCAACGAGCATTGGATCGTCTGGGCGAAGCCTGCCATTTTCATTTGGGCCCTCGATTTGATGGTCCAAGGCGCCGACTGGACGATTTACCTCACCGCAGCAGCCGTCGTTGCCTACGCCAGTGTTTCCGTGGTTGGCCGTGCGACGGTTCGGGATGCCCTCGACGGCTCGTGGATGGACCGTGTCTTCCTCATTTGGTATGGACTCGGTGCGACGGGCGTTCTTGCAGGTGCATTGGCTTACCAAGCGACCACGCCAATGGACGTCCTTCTCGGAGAAGGCGACCCGCTCGGCATTCTGTGGTGGAAAACCGCGTCGGTACTGATGGTGATCTTCTTCATCGATTTGGCCTGGCGGTTGCGGCTGCTCCACGGCGGAGCGGATGCCAAGGCGTTGATGTGGGTCACGCTGGTCTTTCCATCGTGGTGGACCGTCCCCCTCCCCTTCGAAGGTATGGGCGAGACCACCGTGGTGGCGCTTCCCGTGAGCGTTGCCCTCCTGATTTGGGGCGGCCTTGCCTTCCTCGCCATTCCCTTCATCATGCTCTTCTTGAACACCAAGCGAGGACACATCAGCTCCTTGACCGACCTACGACTTGCATGGCACGCTTCCATGCTTTCGCTGGATGAGGTTCAACATCGTCACGTGTGGTTGCTCTCCGATTTGATGGAGATGCCCGACGGCGAGGTTCGGGTTGTTCACCATGCACGTGCACCGCGTCACACGCCAACGAAGGAAGCGCTTGCTGAACATGTTGAGCGATTGCGTCAAGCCGGCGTGTCCAGGGTTTGGGTCAGCCACAAGATGCCACTGTTGGTCTTCTTGCTTCCAGCCGTGCTGCCGCTGGTGTTGATTGGTGATCCGACCACCTTGCTGATGGCGTGGATGAATTGAGGCGATCAGTTGCCCTTTCGCTCGATGTTCTTGGGTCGAAGACCCTTGTAACTGCACTTTCGGCAGCGGACGGCGCGAACGGCGTTTCGTGCGTTGCAGCGCATGCAAATTTTGCGGTGGAGCATGCGAGCCTCAGCCTCGGGGAATCGTGCCATGTAGCGGGCGACAAAATCCCCCTATTTAATCGCAACCACCATGTTTGGGTATGTTCAAAGGCACGGGCGTCATGAGCGATGCGTGAAGGTGACGCGTCTTCCAGGGATTCATCACGACGGGAACGTCGTGCTCGTCTCCGGTACGTTGGGCCACGTCTTGATCGACGCAGGGACCTCGTGGTATCAATCCCTTCAGGTCGAACGCATTCAGGGATTGCTGGACGACGCTGTCCCCGACCGTCTCCTGCTCACCTCCCGTCGTTTTCCCGTTTCGGGAGGCGCCTCCCATCTCTCTATCACGTTCCACGACATGCCCGTTCACATTCATCAAGAGGGTCAGGCGGCGCTCGAAACGGGGGATTTCTTCACCACCTGGGCCAACCGATACGACTCCGATATGCCTCGAACGAACACACAACCTGTTGCCAACAAGGACGTCTTTCCGCTTGGGGAGGGTGAAATTCAGGCCGTGGCCCTCCCCGGTCATGCCCCTGAAGGCATGGGGTACAACCTTCCGCACCTCTCAACGCTGGTCGTGGGGGCGCTTCTGCCTCGTGCGGACCGACCCACGAGGTGGGACCTGCCGGGAGGGTCACTCATGGACATCATTGCAAGTTTCAAGACGATGAAGTCTCTTGGATTGAAATCCATCGTACCGCTTCAGGGTCCTGCGATACGCGGTGCATCCCACGTCACAGATGTGCTCGATCGGCATCTTGCATTTTTCGAGGAAGCAGCGGAAAATGAGGGAAGACCTCCTTCTTCATGGCAGCGGCCTGCGCCGACGGCACTCTGGCTGACACCGATCTCGCCATGGCCGTTGGAGGAGCACGAGCAAGTCTAAGCTGCATGTGGCTGGAGGTAACTTCGGTCCAATCGTTTGAACCGCTTGACTTGAAACGTGTCGGCCGTGTTGTTCACCTGGTGGTGCTGTCCATCCCACGTGCGCTCGTGATGGTACCAACCGCTTCGCACATGCACCGTTTCGCCGTCGATATGGAGGCTTGACACGGGGCCATCGATGGAAAACAAGAGTTGGCATCGCTCCTGCTGGTCATCACGGAGGGACCACACGGCCCCGTGTTGGGTGCCAGCGACAAAGTGCATGCTGCCCTCTGCAACCAAGTGCAGTGCACGGATGCCCCCCGATTCAAGGTTGAATCGCCCAATCGTCTCCATTCTGGGAAGCGTGAACACGTGAACATCACCTTTCGCAGTACCGAGCGCCACCGCGTCAACCGGCCCCATGGGTCCCTTGAGTGCAAGCAACACCGTTGGCAAATCATCAATGGTGGTTCGCGTGGGTCGTCCTTCGTGTGGTTTCCAAACGATCATGCCGTCGTTCATGGCAACGAGCGTGCCGTCTTGTGTGGTCAAACTCCGGACAATGGTTCGTTGGTTCATGATTGAAGAGGCGTGCAGGAGGTACACGTTTGTTGCGCAGACCCATCTGGAAAAAGTGAAAGTGAACCTCAGTACATGTCGTCGGTTTTACTTTCCTTCTTCCACTTACGGTAGCAGGACTTGCACACCCGAACTCGCCCTTTGCGAGCCTCGTACCCGCTTGAGCCCCACATGTCAATCGCGTCGTCGATCGAAAGGGAGCGACCGCCCATGGATTTGTCTGCGAATTTTTCACAATCGCGAACACCGCATGGCAGTTCGCCTTCCTTTGCGACCTTCTTCGCGTTCTTTTTGTCTTCACCAGCGTCCTTGCGATGCTTTCTTGCCTTCGCTTTGAAGCCCATGTGGCCACGGTTGTGAGGCCCGTTCATCAAGGTTGGGTCGCTCACTGGAGGCTTTGGTAGTGGCGAATCTTTTCGAGCAGGTCGTCGAACAAGCGGAGCAGACCTCGAAGGGTGACCTCTGAGACATTGGCGACAGCACATACTTCGGATTGTGTCCGTGGCGTTCCTGCCTCGTTGGAGGCTTTGTAAATCAACGCAGCAGCCACGCCCATCGGCTTTTTGCCCTGCCACACGTCATCGTGAGGCTTGATGGTGGACCACAATTCGTCGAGCGGGGTTCGGATGCTCGGTTCAAGTCCCAAGTCGGAGACGAACTTGTCAAAGTACTCGTCAGGACCGGTGATCTTGTGCATGTTCAATCGGCGTGAGACTTGACGAATGAGTCTGGAAAGGTCCTTCTCGGTGATGTCAAAGGCATCGGCGATTTCTGGAATCTGGCGTGGCAGTTCTTCCTGGCGAGCGACGAGATAAGTGCAGGCTGCGGTAACGCCAGCGATAGACCGTCCCGTGACGAATCCCTCACCGGAAAGGCGGCGGTAGAGGCGAGCGGCTTCCTCTTGCATGGATGCGGGCAGACCTGAGCGGTCTCGGATGAACTGGTTGGCTTTGACCAGGTTGCGTTCGCGACTCTTCCGCGTCTTTGAGCGCTCGTCAATGACGCGTCGTCGGCGCCAATCACGACGAGCTTGCGAGCTCATGCCGTGCCGTGAGGCGGTACCGGTGTTGAGGTCACGGACATCGATGGTGGTGTTGAGTCCTTTATCGGCCAGCGTGTAGGTCATGGGGCGACCAACCCGGGAGCGGTCCTCTCCGTTGTCACGGTTGGTCCACTCGGCACCGGGGTCCGGCACGTTCTCTTCAACGACCAAACCGCAGTCTTCACAGGTTATTTCACCTCGAGAGGTGTCAAAATCCCAGTTGACAGCGCCGCAGTCCTCGCAAGGACGGGTGTGGCCCTCAAGGACTCTCCGGGAGGGTCGTTCTGCTCCAAATCCCTGGCGGGGCGTGGATGTCGTTGGCTCGCCGCTTTCCTTTGCGTCGTTTTGTTGTTTCATCTTCTCAACTCCTTGTTTAGTAGTGGTTCGTTGTGTTATATAAATGCGAGGTTTCTTTGCACACACTTGATACTGCTCATGATAGCGGTTTTTGCCGGGATCACCCTCGCTGCTGTGGTACTAAGTTCGTTCGTCTTGTTATAAACCATCGTTCCTCAGCAGGCCGTTTTGTTCGTCTTTGGGCGCAGAACTTCTCAATCTCCCCCGACACAGGGTTCAAAGACGGTCTGCTTTGCCCTGTGGGTGAGGAAGAACATGCCAGCAACCGTGATTTTGGGAGCCCAGTGGGGCGACGAAGGAAAAGGCAAACTCGTCGACCGCTTAGCCGAGCAAGCGACGTGGGTGGCTCGTTTCCAAGGAGGCAACAATGCGGGTCACACGGTGGTACTTGGCGACCAAGTCCTCAAGTTTCATCTTCTGCCCTCCGGTATCACCCGCAAGGAATGCCATTTGGTTCTCGGTGACGGGATGGTGATCGACCCGTGGGTGCTCGACAAGGAATTGACCGGTTGGATGGAATCCTCAGGGGAAGACCCACGTGGAGAGCGTTTGTTCATCAGCGAACGCGCCCACATCATCCTGCCCTATCACCGATTCATGGACAGCCTTGACACCAAAATCGGCACCACGGGACGAGGCATCGGTCCCACCTACGCCGACAAGATCAACCGCGTTGGGCTACGGTTCGGCGATGTTGCCGAGGTGTTGGGCGATGAAGCGTGGACTGCATCAACGGTCGCTCGGATGAACGCATCGCTCGAGGCGGCGGGCTCGGCAGACAGGGTGAGCGAAGACGGTCTGGCTGCTGACATCGCTTGGATTCACGAAACGTATGCATCATCCATCGGCAACACGGGTCTCATGCTGGACAACGCGCTCAAACTCGGGGAACATGTCATTCTCGAAGGCGCCCAAGGCTGCCTTTTGGACATCGACCAGGGGACCTTCCCCTTCGTCACGTCCTCGGTCACCTCTCGGGGTAACGCCACTCACGGAGCGGGCATTCATCCCGGTCATGTTGAAGACGTCATCGGTATCACGAAGGCCTACATCACACGGGTCGGTCACGGTGCCATGCCAACAGAACTTGACGACGAGGCAGGCGAACACATGGGCACGGTAGGGCACGAATTTGGAACCACCACGGGCCGAAAGCGGCGCTGCGGATGGTTTGACGCCGTGGTCATGCGCCACGCTCAACGCATTAACGGGTTCACCGGACTTGCCCTCACGAAACTGGATGTTCTCGGCGGCCTTGAAGAATTGAAGATCTGCGTAGCCTACGAACTCGACGGCAAGGAAATCACCGAATTGCCCTCGACGGCTTCTGCCCTTGCTCGCTGCAAACCCATCTACATCACCATGCCCGGTTTCCCGGGACTTTCCCTTTCGGAATGGCTGGCCATGGCGGTTCACGCCAACGAATCCGGGAAGGGCATCTCCGTGCTTCCCATGGCTGCCCAACACTACATCGCCAAACTCGAGACGCTCGTTGGCGTTCCGTGCACCAGTGTCGGTGTTGGACCGGACAGAGATGCCACCATCGACTGCGTCTGAAGTTGGCTCGTTGTCTGCGCTCAATCGCTGGCCTGAGCAGGTGAAGGCTCAAAAGGGAGTGGCTCACCGCTCGGAACACAAGGGCGCTTAGCTCAGTTGGAAGAGCGTCTGGTTTGCAACCAGAAGGCCGGG
>JAYPIL010000034.1:20919-21630 GCA_038127845.1 Candidatus Poseidonia sp. | reverse complement strand
TCAAAGCCCATGTCCCACATGTTGAGCGCCATGGCTTCTGCTGCAGCCTCGTAGGCGGCTCCGCCTTCGTGAATGGAGGCTTCTGCACACCAGCGGTTGTTGTACTGGCTGGTGAGCATGTCGATGGTGTCGTAGGCACGGCGTCCATCGACCAGCATCAACTCCGAGCTGTCCTCGAGGGTCAGCGTGGCGTTCCACGACTGGTCGCCCGCAGTCACCGAGAGGTCCACGGTGTCTCGCTCTGAATCCAACACCAGCATGGTCACGCCTTCGGCGCTGGCGGGCAAGGTGAAGTTCACATCGTCCCGTAAGACACCGAATTCATCCATGAAGAAGAGACCGGGAGAACGAGAGATGGTCCAATCCACCGTGCTCGAGAAATTGAGCGTGAGGTATTGGCCACGTGTGGCAGTGGTTGGCATGTTCTCTGCTGGCGAAAGTTCGGCGACCACGGGTGTGGATTCGTCTTCGCCAAAACAACCGGATAACGGGGCAAGGAGGAAGAGCGTGGTCAAGAAGAAAGCGGAAATTCGTTGCATGCGATCAACCCCAATTGCACGGTTCGAGAACCGTTTGACCGCCCATGTAGGGCTTCAGTACGTCGGGAACGGCAACGCGCCCGTCTTCCTGCTGGTACTGCTCCATGATGGCCACAAGAGCTCGGGAGGTGGCGACCGCCGTAGAATTGAGCGTGTGAACAATCGGTTGGTT
>JAYPIL010000034.1:0-20909 GCA_038127845.1 Candidatus Poseidonia sp. | reverse complement strand
TTGGTTCGGATGACCTGGTTGGCCGTACCGGATGCTCAATCGGTTGGCCTGATAGTCGGTGCAATTTGAGCAGGAGACGATTTCCTTGTACTGATTTGCTCCAGGAATCCACGCCTCAAGGTCGTATTTCTTCGCCGCCACGGTGCCCATATCCCCCGTGCAGATGTTGACCACTTCGTAGTGAATACCCAAAGCATCCCAAAGGTCGGTGCAATTCTTCAGGAGTTCTTCGTGAAGTTCCCATGAATCCTCAGGTTTCGAGATGATGATTTGCTCAATCTTGGTGAATTGATGAACGCGCCAAATGCCGAGGTCGCTTTGACCGTGGCTCCCGACCTCTCGACGGAAACACTGCGACACACCAACCATGCGCATGGGCAATTGGTCTTCCGGAATGGTCTCGTCCATGAACATCGCCGTGAGCGGGTGCTCTGAAGTGGCGATCATGTAGTACTTGTCGGGCTCAATGCCGTACATGACGGTCTCAAAATCACCGAGGTCGGTCACGCCCTCGTAGGCTTCACGGTTCATCATCACGGGGGGCTGAACGAAGGTGTAATCCCGAGAACGCAAGAAATCAACTGCGTACTGCTGAAGGGCGAATTCCAAACGAGCAAGGTCGCCCTTGAGGAAGTAGAAGCGACTTCCTGTGATTTTGGCCGCCCGCTTGAGGTCCACCCACTTGTTCATCTCAATGAGTTCGTTGTGGGTTCGTGGCTCGAACGTGAACGTGGGCTTGCTGCCGTGGACCGCATGAACGGTGTTCCCTGAATCGTCTTCACCCACAGGAACATCCGTGTGGAGAATGTTGGGAATGGACATGCGCAAGCGGTCTCGCGTGTGCATGGCATCGTTGGTCTTTGCTTCCAAGTCGGTGATGCGCTGACCGAGGTCGGCCACCTGAGCAAGGATTTTCTCCGCGGCGGCGTTATCGCCGGCTTTTTTGGCTGCGCCAATCCCACGAGCTGCCTCGTTTTTTTCTCGACGCAGCTGGTCGGTTTCATGAAGCAGATTGCGCCATGCCTGGTCGAGTTCAATCACCTTGTCGATGTTGTCGTGCGAAAGGCCACGCTTGGTGTGGTCCGCTCGAATCACATCGGCGTGTTCTCGAAACATCGTTATGTCCAGCATGATCATCACCACGAGATGTTGAAACTCAAGATTTCGCTTCCAAGAAACAGCATTCCGCCGATGAGGTACCCCAAGATGGCCCCGCCGTTCAACAGCGGCAAGCCTGCCTGTGCTTTCCCTCGGGCGACATAGGTCATCAGCGCAAGGTAGCCGAGCAAACCGCCAACAAGCGTGGACATGGCCACTTGGAAAGCAACACTTGGGTCAAGCCACTGCATGGCTGAAAGCACGAGCATGCCCGGGAAAATCACATCACCGAGGCCCATGAACATGGCTTCGCTCTTCTTTCTGGCAGGGCGTTGAGGACGAGCTGTCGGAGCGTCTTGCGTCGGTTCCCGTTGGATTCGCTTGACCCCCTCGGTTTCTTCGATGAGGGAATAATCCGAATCCTGCGGAGCCACCAACAAGATGGGAAGACGCAGCCCGATCATCGTATCGGCCAAATCCAGCATGTGCTTTGACCGGTAAACGGCCCAGAAATCGTAAACAGCGGCGAGAATCATGAAGAGCATGGCGAGAACCGGAACGAAGGTGACGCCAAGCATCACGCAAACCCCTGCCCCGAGCAGGACCCCTGTGGTGTTGACGACGTACCACTCGCTGTGGACCACCAAAAGAATCAGCAACAACACGGTGATGACAATCCCTGCAACCGTCGGGCCGAGCAGCAACTGCAGACCGTACAGCGGGAACATCTCAACGGTCAGTTCGCCGTATTGCAGCGTCGTTGAGTCATCGCTTTCAGACAGGGCCACCAGGTGCGTTTCGTCTTCGTCGATGGCGAAGAAGACCATGAAACTGTTCTCGGGAACGGGGAAGGTCCCACGCTCGATCAGCGAGGTGGTGTACAGCCAGTGCGTCTCGGTTGCTCCCGTGATGAGCATGTCGCTGTAGCCCGATTCGTCCATGTCCGTCAGCCGCACGGAAGTCACGGTGTCAACCAAACCGTCCAGTTGCATTCGCTCCTGAACCGCAAACGCTGATTCGTTGGTGAAGGTGCCGTTCCACTCCACACCCGTCACTCGACCACCGGACTCACCGAGCAGCACCATACGCTGTTGCCGGGTTTCCGGCATCGCCTCGACTTCAGTGAAGTTGAGTTCGAGGAACGGAGAATAGCCGATGTCCGAGGCAGAAAACAAGGCCTCTGCCTCAGGCTGGAGGTCAAACAGCATGGTGGCGTCGTTCTGGACCCCCGTTGCATCGGCCAACGAACCAGCCGATTCTTCGAGCAACACCGCACCGGCTTGTGAGGCCGTCACGAGAAACCACTGATCGTCCTTGAGAAGATGACTCGAAATCACCCCTTCAGTGATGTTGAAGTCGACAAGATTCCATCGGCCACCTTCCTGAACGATGACGCCGGGAGCCGTTTCGAAGGTCTGGTAGCGAACCATTTCATCGAACACATTCACGATGTACAGTGAATCACCAGATGGAACCGAAAGGTGGCAACCTCCGGTCAAATGAGAGAGGTATTCCTGTACACCTTCAATCCAAGTGTAACAGGTGTAATTGGCCTCAACAGCACCCGTGCTTGCGTCCACCATCCACGTGTAGTCGACACTGGCGAACATCAGGTGCTCACCGGCGGACGTCATGGTCACGGGGGCGTTGGGATTCCACACGTTGTGTGCGTGAACATGGCTCCAAACCGGGGAGGCGTAATCGTTTGAAGCATCCCATGCCGTGATGTTGACCGTCGTGTTGAACTCGGCTTCATCGACCTGTGCGAGAATGAATCCGTCGTCGCCCCATGCACCCAACACATCGCCGTTGAATTCGGCGGTAGAGGTGATTTCAAACGGCTCGGGTTCGAAGTCCAAGACCAGCATGTGAGCGAGCGGAACCATCGTGTACAACATCGCCAAGGAGAGCACGGCGTACATACCGTACTTGATGATGAATTCCTTCCCCCATCTAGCAAGGAAAATAATGAGTGCGGTAAAGGCAAAAATGGCAAGCAATTCAATGGCGACGTACCTGACTTGGGTCGCACCTGACGCTCCGAAGGCGTGGAGTTCGCCCACGTCGTAGTAGGGTCGGATGTACAGGGCAAGGGCAATGGTCACGATGAACATGGAAGCCATGCCGACCATGCCCCGCCATTGTTCAGCCATCAACGCAGTCAGGCTTTCCCCTTGGCGAAGTTCTTCCTCCACCTCAGCGAAGCGTTGCGAGACTTTTCGCTCGCCACGGCCAGCCTCAGCATCGCTCATGGTTGTGCCAACTCACTCTCGCATATCAGTCTCGCGTTTTTTCAATGCGGGCTGTTGACGGGCAAAGAGGCTATGTCGGGCCTTGATGTGGCGGCTGTATGGTGAGCCATGCCAAAGTGAGAGCGTGGCTTGATGCAACCAAGAAACGCGGGATGGCGCTTGGCCTTCCAACCACTCGGGAAGCCCTTAGTGCGCTCGGACTCGGAACGGCAGCCTTTGAAACGGTCCATGTTGCTGGCAGCAACGGAAAAGGAACCGTGGTTGCTTCGCTGTGTGCAGCACTGACCCTTGCAGGTGTGCGAACCCTTTCGTTCACCTCGCCACATCTCATTCGGGTAGAGGAGCGGTTTCGATTGGACGGCGTGCCTGCCGATGCCGCCACGGTGGACCAAGCACTTGCAGCGGTACAAACCGTTGAGGAAAGCCACGACCTCCAACTCACATTTTTCGAAGCGACCTTCCTTGTCGCCATGTGGATGGCTCACTCAACCAACATCGATGTTCTCGTGCTTGAAACCGGGCTGGGCGGTCGCTTGGATGCCACTCGCGTTGCCGATGCTGACGTGTGTGTTCTGACCTCACTCTCATTGGAACATACCGATGTTCTTGGCGATACGCTGCCGAAGATCGCTGCTGAAAAAGCAGCCATCGCGCGCCCGAACCGTCCGCTGGTGGTGCGTCGACCCGAAGATGAAGCCGTACGCGCAACGATCGAGGAACATGCGAGCATGGCCGGCTCGTCCTTGCTGGGAGAACCCCCTTCACCTGCCCCCCTGTATTGGGTTTCCATGGAGCAAGGGCAAACAGCGAACGAAGAAGCGTTAACCCTTGCCCGCCATGTTTGGCCGCACCTCTCAGCAACAAAGGGGCTGGCGTTCCCAGCCTTCCAAGGAGTCCAGTGGCCAGCAAGGATGCACGTCCTTCCAAGTCCCCGTCATTCAAACAAAACCTACCTCTTGGACGGGGCTCACAATCCAAGCGGAATGGCCATGTCGTGTGCGGAACTTGCTCAGCGACCTGAAACCGTCCAACATCCATGGATGCTGCTGTTCGGGTCATCCCCACAGCAGGAGATGGAGGCCATGCTGGAGCCCCTCGCTTCGCTGTGTCGCTCCCATCCGCCCGCCATCGTGGCGGTCACGGTACCGCAGAAGGGACGTTACCCCGGCGTCGAAGTGGATGAAATGGTCCGCCATCTCGAGAACGCCGGCATCGAGGTCAACGAGCGCTTTTCTCAACCTGACGAGGCCGTGGCGTGGTTTGAGGCTCTCGAGTCCGAGGTTCGCACCGTGGTGTCGCTTGGTTCCCTCTACCTGCAGGGCAACGTGATGGAAGCTCTCGGAGCGGACGACCAAGCCTCCCTTTCCATACGGGCGAAGGTATGAAACCAAGACGCTGATTCATGGAGTACGGTGAGAGCATGAAGGACAAGCACTTGGCCATCCGTATCCAACAGTGCTTGGCATTGGCCGAAGCCTCCAATTGCCCTCGACGCACCTTCGGCGCCCTGCTGGTCGACCCGCAGCGCAACGTGGTGCTCATGGACGGCTACAACGGTGGACCTCGGGGTGGAGGCCGCCTCTGCGGTGGTGAAGAATGCCTACGCGACACCATGAACATCACCTCCGGAACCCGGGTTGAAATCGGCTGTCATCACGCAGAGATGAACCTCATTTGCAACGCAGCGGCCAACGGTGTGCCGACCAACAACGCCTGGCTCATCGTCACCGGCGAGCCCTGCATGATGTGTGCGAAACTGATTCACCACGCCGGCATCGAGCGCGTCGTGATCGTTGATGGCGGGTTCATGGGCGAGAACGGTGTGGGCTACCTTGAGGACCACGGAGTGGAGATTCAACGCACGGAAGGGCCGAAGGACCCGCGGGCTCATTCTTGATTGAGCAGCCTACTTGTCACTGCGCTTTCGCTTCGCAACGGCTTGTTTCAAAAGAAATTCAATTTGCGCATTGATGGAACGAAAATCGTCTTCTGCCCACGCTCGGAGGTCATCGTGCAACGCCGGGTCAATGCGGAGAAGGAGGCGTTTCTTTGCCCCGGGTTTTTTCCCATCGGACGTGCGACCGTCATTTGTCGCATCGTCACGGCTTTCTCCTATACGACCACATCCACTTGCTTCACTGATAGAGCGTACCGGTGTTGACCACCGGAGTGGTATCGGTTTCGGAACACAGAACGACGAGGAGGTTGCTCACCATGGTTGCCTTCTTGTCTTCATCCAGGTCGATGATTTGCTTCTCGCTGAGTTGCTCAAGAGCCAGTTCAACCATGCCAACGGCGCCGTCGACGATCTCTCGCCGTGCAGCGACCACCGCGCTGGCTTGTTGCCGGCGGAGCATGGCTTGAGCGATTTCAGTGGAATAGGCCAGGTAACTGATACGTGCCTCCAGAACAGCGATGCCGGCCCTTGAGAGCCGAGCCTCCACCGAGGCTTGGAGCTCCTTTGCAATCACGTCTTGATGGCCAGAGAGCGTGATGCCGCCAATGTCCTTCTCTTCAATAGCGTCGTAGGGGTATTTGGTGGCCATTTCACGCAATGCGGCTTCGCTTTGAATTTGCACATAATGCTGGTATTTCTCAACTTCAAAAAGGGCTTCTGCAGCGTCGTACACCCGCCAAACGACAACGGCAGCGATGTTGATCGGGTTGGCATTCACGTCGTTGACCTTGAGTTTGCTCGATTCGAAGTTGTTGATCCGGAGAGAAATACGGGATTTCCCGTACAGAGGATTGAGGAAGAACCTGAATCCTTCTTCCTTGAGCGTTCCCACGTACTTCCCGAAGAACTGAGCGACAACGGCTTCGTTTGGATTGACGATGGCATAACTGTTCCAGAGCAAAAACCACAGAAGACCGCCGCCAACGTTGAGAAGAACGGCCAGCGGCCAAGCAGAAACCCAGAGAGCTTGCCCAAGCAACAATGCGATGCTCAAGGTCGCATGAACTCCCAAGCCAACAAAGCCGTTGATGGACGAGAGCGGGGCATCTTTGAAGCGGGATTGGGGGGGCGTCGAGGCTTCCATGGCGCAGGGAGGTAGGGGACCGACTTAAAGATATTGAAATGATATCACTTTGAAATCAAGAAGCGGGTCCCCTCAACTTTTACGAAACTCGTACAACCAAGACCGGCCTTACGGCGTGTAGTTGAGGAACATGAACACGCCGAAGATGAAAATCAACAGCGGGACGACCAAAATTTCGAAGACCGAACGGTTTTTTCCCAAAAGGTCCAGTTCCGTTCCGTAGTGCATCACCGAAGCGTCACCCGTGTCGGTTGAGGGAACCATGGTCACGAGTGCATTGGGGAGAACGGGGTCACTTCCCCAATTTTCCTTGTCTTCGTTCGTTCGTGATACACAGTCACCGAGGATGTAGATGGGGTCGCCAATGCCGAAACCTGCAACGTTCCATTTCCAGTCACCGCGCTGCCATTCTTCAAGGATGGGGCCAAGGTCAATCTTCTTTTTCTGCCATTTTTCGGGGTCAACGAGCATACCGCCGGTACCGTCGTGCACCATGAACGGAACACCTCCGTTCTTGACCTCGACATGATTCCATGAGCAATGCGTATCGCCATCGCTGTCCGTGTGGCACTCATACCGATAGGAATTCCATTCCCAATAGACCATGCCCTTGTGGTCACGTCCGCCAACGCTCATGACCGGCGTACCTGCAATCGACGGACGGACTTGGCCCACAATCTCTGCTTGCCCAAGCGCCACACTTCGAATCGGAGAAGTGGGCAGATCGTTGATGACCCGCACCAGTTTGAACTGTTTCCAAGCGTTGTAAAACCAAATGAAGTTCACCACGGTAACAAGAGCGGTCAAGCCCCACCCCAGCGTGGTGTGAAAACTTGAACCGTCACGAGCCCTCAGGTCTGCCGACAGCCAAATGAAGGAACCTGCAAACACAACGGCTCCAATGCTGTACGGTGTCAGGACTGCTGCTCTTGGCGTCCCGATCTGTTGAGGATGTTCGGCCATGAGGCTCCCGTCTCCGTCCTGTGCGTAGGGATTCTCATACGTCTCAGGCAGCGGGGGAGCCCCAAACAACCAGTCGTCTTTGACCGATCGGGCGGGATAGGTTGCATGCTCAAGAACCTCAAAGTTCAGCCCCACATGCTGGTAGTAGCGACCACTTGACCCGAGAAGGCCGACCCCTGAGGTTGTGTCTTTGGACCGATCCTGATTTTCACTACGAATTCGTCGGAGGTCATGCTGCAACGAAGGGACGGTGCTCAGCATGAAGACCAAACCTGCGACACCCGATGTTAGCAGCCCCCAGCGCCCTCGATCCTCCCGTTGCGTGACCTCATCCGGCAGGGTCGTCAAACCGAAGGACTTCGATTCGCCAAGGGAAAGAACCTGATAGCGAACGGGTTCCTGTTCAACCAGCACATAGGCCGCAAAAATGTAGTTGTCGCCGTTTGGACCAAAGCCCTCGATGTCACGGGACCAATCGGAGGAACATTCCATTGAACGCAACTCCACTTCGGGGGCCAGAGAACCCTCCAATGAGAAGGCGGTGTTGATGATCGTCCCTTGTTCGTCGACCATCGTCAATGGTTGAGCATCAACTTCGTTCATGCTGTACTGCCAACTTCCGCCCCCTTCATCGTCCTCAACCCACTCGCAGGAATCCTGTGCGACCATACCTCGCTGCAATTCCAACGGCACGATGATGAAGGCTGCTTCGGAAGCGTATTCAGCGGGGTCGTAGCCATCCTGTACGGGAATGAAATCAAGCGTAGAAGGGTCGTCAGGCAAGGAACTCAACTGTTCAGCCTCGTCAAGCCTGGGAACATCAGGAATGCTCAAACTGCTTGCATACAGACCAAGAGAAACGATGAGAAGGATGCCTGAGAGGACATAGCCAGCGATGCCTTTGCCGCCTGGACGGGGGAAGTGGAAAAAGCCATGATGGATGGATTGGACATCGACCCTGTTCTCCATGCAACGATGTGAACACAGGCCGATATAAGCGCATGCCCTTCAACGTGAACTTCGAATGGAATTAAATGCCGGGGGCAGGATTCGAACCTGCGAAGCAATATGCAGAGGAGCTTGAATCCACCCCCTTTGACCACTCGGGTACCCCGGCTTCGTGTTGAGGCGTGAGGACCTCTCTTCTTGACTATTCCTCTTGCGGTGTTTCCACCAGTTCCATCGGGAACGGAGGAGGGAGGCGTTGATTCACAATGCGTCGAATGCGTTCCAGGTGATAGGCTTCTTCTCGCTCTGCTCGCCGCTGATTCACCATGAAGAGAACCACGGCTGCAATGACCAGCGCCAAAACCGACAGGCTCAATGTCGCCATGCTGCTGTTCGCGTTGTCGCTGTCTCTCGGTTGAATGTCCGCCAAAGGAATCGGAACGAGCGGGGTATGCTTCTCAATTTCAACGCTTAGCCCAAGTCTGCCCTCTTTCCAGGCCTCGACTTCCCATACGACATTGACCCATTCACTCGTGTTCAGTTGCACGGTTTGGGTCGCGAGTTTGAGCCCCTCGTCGTCCCACAAAACCACGTCCATCTCACCGGGAAGTAAGCCCTCGTTGGCAATGCGCACGTACACCACGACGTTGTCGCCCAGTTGCGGCCGATAGGGGGTGGCCGAGAGGTCGGTGAAGACCGGTTCAAAGGCCACCCATGTCATGCCGAGGTTGAGCGGAGCGGTGGCTGAACCAAGGCCTGTCAAGGCTCGACCTGAACGGTCGGTCGCCTCAAACCAAACGACCAAGATGTCGCTGCGCGTCAATTCCGTCGTTTCGGGTAAAAAGTTCACCACGCCGTCGTAGACGGTGTACGCATTGACCACGGCGGTGATGTTCAACTCGTCAACCCGTCGGGTTTCTTCAACGGGCTGACCCATGCGGAAAAACACAGAATGCATTCTCAACGGACCGGGCGGCATGTGGGTGTCATCGTTGATGCTGACGGTGATGTTGACCGCCTCGAGTTCGTTGGATGCCAACGTTTCGAGGGTGCCCGGAGCGAGCACCAATTTGGGGGCTCGGTCGTCGAGGACCACGAGGTAACTCAAGCCGTTGAGGTCAAAATCCTCGTAGCCGACGGGAACAACGCTCATGTTCCCATGGTCGTGGTACATGACGTTCTCGTTCATGCTGATGTTGAGCACCATGCTTCCCGACGCGCTGATGTTGAAAGCACCGTTCATGCGTCGCTCCCCGTCGTTGAGCTCCCATGCCAACGACCCGTTTTGAGGGACATCACGAGCCAAATGCGTGGTGCCTGCATGATAGATGCCGATGTGGTGGTGGACCATGTCGTTGCGATGGTACCAGCGTGTCGTTTGGTTCGCCTGACCCGTTGGCTCCACCGTGTCGATGATGTCGATCCACCGCATGTCCAAATCCGTGCTTGGTGTCCATGCGCTTGCTGAAAGATGGTGAAGTCCGAGACCCAATTCTTGTCCCTCATCAACGACCTTGAAGGATGGAGTACCCCCTCCAAGAGCGAAGGACTGGCTGGCATTCCATCCAAGCCTGAACTGAAACACGATGTCGTAAATCGTGGTCAACGGACGAGCAGTGGCGGTAACGACGGGTGCTTCGATGAAACAGTCGCTATCGTAAGCAACCTGTCCGAAACGGGGCTCATACGTCACGAAGCAAGAAGAGGAACGGTCTTCGCCCAACAAGAACAACTGCAATTCGTCAAGCGATGCAAGGCTGTTCGCATCAGCGATGGTGACGTTGAACTGGTGGACATGACCTGCGAGCAGTCGCCCGTTCACCGTGTTCAACGAAACGTCTTCCACATCACCGGTGGTATCGGCCCGTTGTTGAATCAGCACGGTGGCGAGGTCGTTGCTTTCCCCGAAATCACCGCCCCCCAACAACGGGTTGCCTGCGAGGTCGTAGCCCTTGACGACGAGGCTCACCCGACCTTCAAACGCGTTGAGAGGGAGGGCATCAAAGGAGGCAAGTAACGGCAAATCCACTTCGATGAACGTGGATCCTCGGTTCAAACTCAGCGTTTGGACCGTGTATTCTTCCTCGTCCATCACCCCGTCACCGTTGTCGTCGTCCTGCTTTTCCATCCACGTCCACACCTCGAGCAAACTGTTCAATCCCTCGGGGTCGCTCAATTCAAGACGAAACGGGAGGTCCTTGCCCACCATCATGACGTGCCCGTCCGCAGGTACTTCTTTCCCAGAATCAAGTAGGTTGAGGGTTTCAACCCGTGGAGAAACGGTGTCGTGAAGAATGCGTGTTGGGGTGAGCACCACGGTTCTGTCTTCGCTGGTGGTGGCGTTCACGTTGCTCGGCCCCCGTCGTGAGAGGCTGGGCACGATTTCCAACCACGTGTTGCTGGGAACCTCATCGGTCAAGGAAGGAGACGAAAGTGGAATCGAAAACCAGCCGTCTTGGTCCACTTCCGCCGACCATGTTGTTGACCAAACCACCGGGTCCGACGGCCATTCGTCGGGTCCTCCCGAGAGGTTCTTTGGAGGGACTGCTCGAATGGTAACGCTTACTTCAGCGTGGTGTTCATCCACCCATTCGTTGGCGATACCCTCCAAGCGAACACGGCCTTGGGCGAGCATGGATTCGTTGGCACCCAAGTGGTAGGGCCAAAACGAATTGGTCCAATCATCAAGGCGGCGCGAGGCATCGTCGAGAATGGAAAAATCCACGACCTCCATGTCGTTTTCCACCTCGTTGAACGGTGTCTTGCGAACAAAGACCGACGGCCCCACATGCAGGCCCTCATCGTCCGTCGCTTGGGTCAACACGTGCAAATCATCCACGTCATCGAGCAACCAGGTGCTGGTCAGCGACCATGTGACGCTGCAAGTGTTGAGGGCGCATGTTGTGCTGGAAAGGGAAGGGTTCAGCTGCGCCAACCCTGCACCGTCGAGTTGTCGGAAGCGGGGCGATGTTTGGAGCTGGTCGACCTGAACGTGAAGAAACGATGACTCGAACGAAGGTGTGGAGCTCAAGTACAGGTCAACCGAGGTGATATCGGGAGCATCCTCGAGTTGGTCCAACGGGTTTTCTCGGTGATGAACGGTCGTAAACTCCACCGTTGATTCGGGCAGCCAACGGTCGTACGTTGGCGTCTCCACCATTTCCGTCATCAGCGGCAGGGTCGTGGCCGTCAGCCCCACGCGCACGCCACCCCATTCGGTGCGGATATGAAGCGGGATATCGAGAACAGCACGCACATCGCCAACATCCGATGCGGCTTTGGCATCGTTCATCGTTGAGGCACCGATGTTGAGCACCAGTGTTTTGCTTGCCGCGAGATGCATGAAATTCACCACTTTGAGGTCGGCCGAGCCGTTCACCTCGAACAGGACTTGGCATCGATACACCGAAAATTCGCTCGAATAAGCATTCAAGACCGTGGCTGCAGGACAGCCTCCGTTGGTCCTGGTGGTCAAGACGGTGGCGTTGTCCGCAAAGGGAAGAATCACCCCGTTGAGGCGAACGGTGGTGTTTTCGGTGCGGTTGGTCACCGAAATCGTCAACGCAGCACCCATTGTGAACGAGGGATTGAGCGTTCGCTCCACCGTCAAGAAACCGTAGTCAACCGAACCGTTGTTCAGTTGGAACGAAGGAGATGAACGGGTGGTGTTCCACGGCTCGGCAAGCCCCGCATGGGTCGTTTCACTCCATCGGGTGTTGAGACCGAGTGTTTCAGCCATACCGGAAGGTGGCCAATCGAACACCGATGCGTTGTTCCAACCAAGCGCCAACGACGGGCTGTGGGTGGGCCGCACGCAATCCAACTCCACCTTCGCCCGTTCGACCACCTCACCACCGGATGCGGCCACCGTAAACGATGGGTAAACCGACAGATCTCCTCCAAGTGAGTAATTCGAGTAGGTTGTCGGCGTTGGTTGAGGAATAAAGGACTGAGAAATCAATTGCTGACTGGGCAACTGCCACGTGAGGTTGTCGCCCACCGTGGTAAGACGGTAACCATCAAATGGACAGGCAGGGAACGGAGGTAGGTCAAGCGAAAACGGGTTTTGAACGACCAGTTCACCCTCACCGTTGATGGTGGAGGCGTTGTTTCCGCTTGGGTGCTGAAGGACGTGCTGCGGGCTCAAGAACGCCGTCCTCCCGAGCACCATGCTGTGAATCATCGGCGTGACGTAGGTGTCGTTGGTGGTCATGCTGACTCGAATGTGGACGGACGGATGCTCAACGGGGTCGATGGCCAAAAGCGCCGGCAACGAGAGATTCCGATGACCCGTAATCGGGTTGCCATGGGCGTCCAACACGTCCACGCTCAACGTGGTCCCCGCAGGTTGTTCGTACCATCCATCCAACCATCCATATCCGTAGAGAGGGTCGGGAGCGAGCGAAGGAGAAGTCCACGAACCCGCCACTTCAAAGACATCGATTTCGATTCCAGCGTCGTCAATGTACCAACCGTCGGCTTCAACGAACGTGTCGGAGAAAAACGAAAAGCGCGCTTTGACCTCCTGCCCCGAAAGGTTGGACAGATCGTATGTTTTCAACTCGAAGGGTCGGTTTTTGTTGGCGTTGCATCCGTTGGGCTGTGTTGAACCGTCGATGATACCACGTCCAAAGAACGGGGAATTGCTGTTGGCGGTTGACACCTGATCGTGGAATCCGTTGAGGTCGGTCGGGAGCCACCACCAGGTCTGGCCTCCGTCGGTGGAAATGGACACGCCTCCACCGTCCCAATTGGCCTCTGTGCACACCCAGGACTGGAACGAGAGACGAGCGGACGCATTGACTGGAAGAGCGTATTCCTGCGTCACCAGATGGGTGTAGATGTTGTTGGTGTACTTGGTTGTGAGGTTGATGGCAGCACCGTTGTCGCCCGAATGAAACACACCTGGTCCGTAACCGGACGTGTTGCGGGTGGCGCCAATTTCCCAACCGTCTGGCCAAGTTCCTTCGATGACCCAACCGGGCGGAGCAACCATGGATTGCTCGAAGGAATTGGCAGTGGAGGTCGGTCCGTTCATCCCAAACGAGGTTGTCCAGACCCATTCGTTGATGGATGACGAGTGGTCCAACCACCCGCTCTCATCACCGAAGACATCAGCGGAAGCGTTGGTGAAGTTGGCCAACGGGATGCGTTCTGCCGACGCTGTTCCTCTACGATGATGGACGACGATGTCGTCGATGGCCACGCCTTCCCATCCAGAAGAGGCAAAGCCTCCGAAACCTGTTTGATGATTCGTCTGAACGTGGAATTCAAAGAGAACGCTTGAGGCGTTGGCGTGCGAGGAAAGACCCGTAGGCAGCGAGTAGGTGATGGGCACCCATCCCAACGATTCGTCCATGTAGAACGTTCCTTGAGACGTGTAGCCGTTTCCGGGAAGTCCCGGTATGCCTGAAACGGTTTGCCACGTGCTGCCGTTGTTCACGCTCAGTGAAACCACAAGGTTGTCCGAAAACGCTCCCTCCAAATCCCAATTGGCCCAAAATTCGAGCTCGAGTGGCCCGCTGTAACCCGACAGGTCGCTCAAAATGTAGAGCCTGCCGTTGGCGTTGTTGGCATAGTCTCCGGAGAAATTTCCGTGGAACCATGCACCGGGCTGATCGCCTTGATTGGTGATGGTGAGGTTGTCGATGAACCAACCGTTACGTGTTCCTTGGACGGCCGAAGTCGCAAAACACAGCCGCATGTCAAGGCTGGTCGCTGAGGTTGGAAGAAGACTGTCAAACTGGAAGGTCGCTCGTTCCCAAGCGCTGGACTGACCGGACCACACAGCCGAAGGTGCGTTTGACAGAACGGAGGTGTTCGGGTAGGCACCCAAGGGCGTCAGCGTCTGCCACGAACTTCCCGTCACTCGCCACTCTACCCAGGCTGCATCGTCATCGTTCATCGACAACCAGTGGTCGAAACTGAGGTTGTAACGGCTCACAAATGCGGGAACGGGCATGCTGGGCGACGCCAGACATCCGGACATGTTGGCCTCCAAACCACCCAAACCCTGCGTGGCGAGGACACGCTGCCCGTCGGTTGTGTTGGCCGGTTGGCCTGCGGAAACTGAAGAGCCCGTCATCAACTGAACGTTCCAAGCGCCGTGGTTTGGCCCTTGGCCTTCCCAATCCGGTAGGGTCTCGACCAGTGTCTCGAAATCCGTCAGGGTGGCCAAGGTCGATGAGGTGGCAAGGCTCAGCTGTCCGCCATGCCCGATGCCTTGCGTTCCGTTGTGCGTTCCGTTCCAGCCCGCATTGATGTCAATGCCGAATCGGGTGCCGGTCATTCCCGCATCGGTCCACGTTGGCGTGATTTCAAGGGTACCATCAACAAAGGTCTCGTTTGCAGGAATGCTCAACACGCCCGTGCTCGTAAGGTTGACACCCGTAGCGTTGGCGCCGGGCGTGTAGAACACAGACGGTTTCACCTGGGATGAGGAAAACGCAACCGGTTCAACCATGGAAAGCAGCGGTGTCAACAAGAAGAGAAGGCACATTCCCAACGCAACACTTGCCCGCTTTGTTACGGCGCGGCCATGCGTTTTCGTCGGCTTCACGGGGGGACACCTCGCTTCGCGAGGTGGGTGTCACCAATATGAAAGGGTGTATTTCTTGCTTCGACGAATACCGATTCAATCCAAAAGCGTGAGAGGGTTCAATATCCCTCAGCCTTTCGTTGCGTGCATGACCAACGGACGCGATCTCAACAGCGCTCAAGCGCAAGAGATCGAAGAACAATTGTTCAGCGTCCATCGGCAACAACTCCCCCGCCATGTCCCGATTCCATTGCCTCGCCAAGATTTCTGGCAAATGGTCGGTGCGTTGCTCTCAAGTCTGGACGTCGACATTCAAACCATGGTGCGAAAGGGGTCAACGGACATGCGGCTCCAAAATTTGCAGAAGCGCCAAACCAATATCCGAAGAATCGCTTCCGAACTTGCCCGTAAGCGCATGGTTGCGATGATGCAGCACGCAGCGTCCCAATCCCTACGGAGTGGGGTCAATCCAAACATGGCCCATGAACTACCGTCGCTCGATTGGCAACGCCACGATCCTGCAGAAAAGGCGTTTTACCACGCTCTTCAACTCAACGTTGACCGCTTCAAGAAAGAAATTGACTGGCAAGGGATGCAACAGGGCATCATGAGTGAACTTGGAGAGCGACCGGTGGCTCACGCCCCCGGGACCATGCAGTTGGATGCCTTCGTGGGCGAAGGCGGCATCGCCTCCCAACCTCCTCCCGACCTCGCTTTTGAAGACGCACTGCCCCCGCTTGAGGCCCCTGAAGAGGATGAAGAACGGTGGATAGAGAATCCCGACTGGGTCGATGAGGAGGCGTACATGCTCGCCGACATGATGTCGTCAACGCCGGAATCTGTTGCGAACGTTATCGCCAAAACCGAAGGTGAAAAACACGGAGCGGCGATGGAACTTGCTCCATCTACCACGCCACTTCCCACCATCGAAAAGCCGCCGGAGGAATCACCTGAACCGGCCGCCGGCAAGGAAGAGGAGGTCGCGGCTGAAGTCAACATCCGGGTTCGCATTCTCGAAACCCTCGCAGAACCCATTGTCGACGACAACGGGGAGGCCTTGGTCCTCGAAGCGGGTGATGTCCATTTCCTCAACGATGCCACGGCTTCATGGCTTATCGATGCGGGCGTGGCCGAAAAGGCTGAACTCTGAACGACTAGGCTGTCGCTATCGGTGTTGTTGTGCACACGTTGCCTCTGGGGCAATCTTCACTTCAGTTCATCGTTCGCATCGAGATTTCGATGCTGACGGTGTCAGGGATGGGAATCTTGGTGACGGCACGCAGAGCGGTCTCGTCTTTTCCAGTGGTGATGTCCATCTCAAGCAGACGCTTGTGAATGCGGAGCTCCCAGTGATCGTAGGTTTCGCTGCCTTCACCGTCGGGTGCTTTGCGAACAGGCACCACCAATCGGCGTGTTGGCAACGGGATCGGTCCACGAAGGGTGATTCCACCGTTGTCACAGATGGTTTTGATTTGGCCAGCGACTTCATCAATGTCTTGGTGGTTCTCACCGGTCAACTTGATGACGGTCACGGCTGCCATTCAACGTCCTCTCCAACTTCAATCGTCAAGTGAGCGAGCTCACTTCTTCTCAATCTTCAAGCAGACACCAGCGGCCACGGTCTTACCCATGTCACGGATAGCGAAGCGGGACAACTCGGGGAAGGTGTCCATTTGCTCGATAGCCATTGGCTTGGTTGGCTGGAAGCGGATGAGACAGGCGTCACCGGTCTTGAGGAAGGAAGGGTTGGCTTCCTTGCCAGACTTGTTCGTCTTCTCCAAGAGTTCCATGAACTTCACAGCGACCTGAGCGGTGTGAGCGTGGAACACTGGAGTGTAACCGACGGAAACGACCTTGGGGATGTCCATCAACTGGATTTGACCAACGAAGGTCTCGTCGTGACGAACGAAGGTTGGCTCGTTGTCGGAGTAACCTGCAACGTCACCACGGCGAATATCAGTGGTGGCAAGACCACGGACGTTGAACCCGACGTTGTCGCCTGGCTCGGCCTTGTCGACCATGGTGTGGTGCATCTCGATGGACTTGACTTCAGCCGACTTCTGAGACGGGTTGAAGACAACGGTCTTTCCGGTATTGAGCGTTCCTGTTTCGATTTTGCCGACCGGCACGGTACCGATACCGCCAATCTTGTAGACATCCTGAATGGGCAAGCGGAGAGGCTTGTCAACAGGCTTGTCTGGCATTGGCGTTGCGTCAATGGCCTCGAAGAGGGTTGGTCCATTGTACCATGGGCACTTGTCGGACTTTTCGTAGACGTTGTCGCCGTTCAGCGAGGACGCTGGGATCATTGGGATGTCGTCGGGCTTGAATCCAGCCATCTTCAACAGTCCGGAAACTTCCTTGACGGCTTGGTCGTACTTGTCTTGGTTCCAGTCGACGCCGCCGATGTCCATCTTGTTGACGTGGACGATGAGGGCCTTAACACCCAACACCTTGGCGAGGAAAGCGTGTTCCTTGGTCTGGGCGTTGACACCGTCGTTGGCAGCGCACAGCAACACAGCGGTGTCAGCTTGCGAGGCACCGGTGATCATGTTCTTCACGAAGTCACGGTGACCTGGTGCGTCGATGATCGTCCAGTAGAAGTTGGGGGTGAAGAACTCCTTGTGAGCCACGTCGATGGTGATTCCACGCTCGCGCTCTTCCTTGAGTCCGTCCATGACGTACGCAAGACCGAAACCGGCCTTACCGGCTTCAGCAGCGAGTTTTTCGTTCTTCTCAATCACGTGCTCTTCAATATGGCCAGAGTCGAGGAGGAGACGTCCAACAGTGGTGGACTTTCCGTGGTCGACGTGACCAATAAACACGATGTTGCGGTGTGGCTTGCTTCTATCTTCCCATTGTGAACCCATGGTAATCGCTCCTTAGCAGACATGCCGAAAAGTAACCCCTATTTGAAAAGCGCGATGGCGGGGCCATCCTCCAAACATCCAAAAAAGGGGTCCTGTCTCACTCAGAGCCGAGAATTTCTCCGTCCGAGCCGATGCGGTACAGACGCAACGTGCTGGTCGACCCTCGCATGGCGAGCGGGCTCCCTGAAATGGCCACCACACGGTCACCCGCAGCGATGCGCCCCTGGATAACGAGTTGCTCGACCGCTTCTTTCATGGTTTTCGAGCCCCGATCGTGTTCCTTCGCCAGAATGGTATCAACACCCGGGAGCATGCATGTTCGACGAAGCGCCCGAAGTCGGTCGCTGACTGCGGTGACGGGTATGTTCGGGCGATAGCCTGACACCAAGCGAGGAGCCGTACCGTGCTCCGTGGCGACGACGATGCGAACGGCGCCAGCTTCGTTGGCCAGTTCAACACCAGCGTGCGCAACGGCCCGGGTCGAGCGGAACCGAGCCAAAGCATTGGGCCGCAAATCATGGCTGCCCAACCCGTCCTCGGTGGCTCGTGCAATCTTGGCCATGGTTTGAACCGCTTCAAGCGGATACTTCCCCGAAGCGGTCTCTCCGGAGAGCATCACGCCGGTGGCCCCGTGACGAATGGCCGTCGACACGTCGCTGACCTCGGCTCGGGTGGGGCGAGGCTGAAGGGTCATGGAATCCAACATTTGGGTGGCAACCACGGCAGGCATCCCTCGTTCAAGCGCCTTGTCGATGATGAGTTGTTGGACAACGGGAACATCTTCGAGCGGAATTTCAACGCCAAGGTCCCCACGAGCGACCATCACGGCATCGGCGACATCGAGAATGCTCTCGAGGTTTTCAACGGCGGATGGGTGCTCAATTTTCGCAAGAACGGGGACGTGCATCGAGGCTCGGGCAACGGCTTCTTTTGCTGGAAGAAGATCCTCTGCGGTTCGTACGTAACTCACGGCGATGTAGTCGGCGCCGTTCTCGAGCGCATGCTCAATGGCTCGTTCGTCTTTTTCTCCGATGGCAGGCAGGTCAACCAGCGTTCCAGGGACATTCACGCCCTTCCGGCTGCTGATGGGCCCTCCGTCTTCGACGCGACATCGCACTTCGCCGTTTGGTTGGCCGGTGGTGGAGAGAACGGTAAGGCGAATCAACCCGTCTGCGAGCAGAACGGGGTCGCCCGCTTTCAATTCACTGGACAGTCCACCGTACTCGACGGGAAACGTGGAGCCCCCGGTTTCCTCGAGGTGCTTCGTACCGCATACGAGCGTGATTTCGCTGCCATCATGAAGCATCGCGGCTTCTGGAAAGGTGCCGAGCCTCAGCTTTGGCCCGGGCAAATCGGCCATAATACAAGTGGGTTGGCCACGCTCGTCTTCAATGTCTCGAATGCGGTGATAGAGTTCGGTTTTGTCCTCAGGTTCGCCATGGGAATAATTCAGTCTGCAAACATCCATGCCTGCTTCAAGCAAGGCTTTGAGCGATGCGCGGTCATCGCAGGAAGGTCCAATCGTCGCGATGATCCGTGTTCGTCGCATGCGCTCACGTTCCCCGACTACTTGTAAAACAGCCGAATCACAAACTGATCGACGACGAAGTCGTTGACGCGCTCGTTCTTGATGGTCATGGTCCATTCACCTTCGCCGTATGTGCTTTCGGTGTCCGTAAAGAGATAGCTCGACAGGCGGAGATGAACGCAATCTTGGTCGCTGTCGCAATCGCCTTCGTCGCGTGACTCAAGCTCGGTCTTGGTCGTGTTATCGGCTTCCTCGCCCTCTTCGTTGTAGGCATAGACATCGAGTTCGGCTCGACAGTTGTTGGCTCCTGGTACAGGGGTGCAGTCTTCGGTGTCTTCCTTCGGATACTCGAGTTCAAGCAGTGCTTTCACGATGGTGTTTCCGGTCTCTTTGTTGTAGTTGATGAAGGTGTCAAATTCCAATTCTGCGGGGTTGCCACTGCTGTTTCCACCGATTTCAAAATCGTTCCAATATCCGGCATAATTGACATAGACCTTGATGGTGGTGGTATCGGTCATGTCAACGTTGTTAGTCACCGTCAGGGCAATTTCGTATTCGCCTGGCTGGACGTCCGTCCACTGCACGGTTTCACCGACCAAATCATCGTCGTTTTCGCTGTCGCCATCGTTGTCCTTGTCGTCGTTGAGGTTGAGGTCCCAACGGTAACCGTCGGTGGGGATGTATTGGGATGAGGCAGAACCGGGTGTCGAATCTGAGGCATCCAACTCGATGGAGATGGTTTCGGTGACGGTGCGGTCGGTGGTGGACTTGTCACGAGCACAAATCCACACCAGAATATGGCGGTCTTCGGAGATGGATTCGTCTTCGCAATCCTCGGCGTCCGCGTACTGGCTGATGGTGGCAACAGGGGGTTCTGCACTCTCAGCGTAGACTTTGATCTCCCGCGTTTGCTCAGACGTTTTGCTTCCGTCCGATACCTCGAGGGTCACCTGGTAGGTCTTCGCCTCATCGAAGGACCAGGAAGCGGTCCTTCCCGTGGCGTCGATGTCGATGGAACCCTCGGTATCAAAGTTCCAACGATAGGTGAGCGAACCGTCGCTCGGCGTTGAATCCGAGGCATCAAAACTCACGGTCATGCCCTCCTTGATGTTGCTGCTCGGGCTAAACTTGAACACGGCGAGGACCTCGGTTGATGAACCGTCGGTCTCGTCCTCGAAGATGCAGCCCGAAAGGGAGGTGATCAGCATCAAAGCAGCCACCATGACGGTGTTGGCTATGCGTCCCATGGCTCGCTGTGAGGGCCCGTTGATGAAAAGGCCTTCCTCATCTTGACCACCTAAAAGGAGAACAAGGTCGCTTGGCGGTTGCCCGCCATCAATTCCTTCGCGTTCCAACCGAACGCCTCGGTGATACGACCCACCGCTGCAGCCAACCGCTCGGCGTAGAATTGGCCGTCATAGGTGGCTTGGCTCGCTTGCTCCTCGGTATCGAGCCAAGGAACGACGTCCATTGGGCGACGCTTTGCATCCGTGACCAGGAAGGACACCTTCATGCCGGACGTGAACCCGAGCCCGTGGTTGATTCGTTGCCGAGCGACCCGAACCTGAGCCATGCTGTTTGGATTTGCGTAATCTTTGGAGAAATCCACGTCTTCTGGAGATTTGACGGGTGTGCGGAGCACGCGCCCCTTGCACGATTTCGCCAACACCA
>JAYPIL010000033.1:0-21663 GCA_038127845.1 Candidatus Poseidonia sp. | reverse complement strand
TGGCGATGTACGGCCAACACGAATCGATTACGCTGGACGACGTGAATGTCCTGAAGAACTGAGGTGAGATGATGGCAGGTTCAGGCAGTTCAGAAATTGTTCACAGCACGGCGGCGCTCTATGCCCCCTACATTCTTCTTTTGCCCATGGTGGCGTTCCCAATCATTTTGTTCCTCGGCAAGATGTTCAACGGCAACAAGGTGTGGAAAGAGACCCTCAAGGAAGGTGGTCTCATCGCCCTCGCCTTCATGGCCGCAAGCCTCGGACTTTCCCTGTGGCTCATCAGTGATTTCATCGGCGCCTATGGCGGTGTTGAGAAACTCTCCGACTGGACGTGGTTCACCTCCAGCATGTGGAATTCGGGCGTGTTGACCACGGAGATCACCTTTGGCTTTGGCATTCACATCGACCACATCACGGTGATGTTGCTCTTTGTCGCCTCGTTCCTGTGTTTGCTCATCAACACCTTCGCCGTGGGCTACATGAACACCGACCCCATCAACGACAACCGCAATCACCGCTTCTATGCGGAGTTCGTGCTGTTCTGCTCGGGTATGCTCGGCATGGTTCTCGCAGACTCCTTCCTCTGGTTGTTCATCTTCTGGGAATTGATGGGGCTCTGTTCCTACCTCCTCATCGGCTTCTATTACGAACGCCCGAGCGCCGCATACGCTGCCAAGAAGGCGTTCCTCACCACCCGTGTCGGCGATGTCTTCCTCATGGTCGGTTTGGCGGTGCTTTGGGACCTCTTTGGCTCCCTCGACTACGCCGTCGTCTTCAACGAATACAACATCGACAAGGTTGCTGCTTCCAACCCCGGCACCCTCGCTTGGGCTCTCGGCTTGATGTTCATCGGTGCGGTTGGTAAGTCCGCTCAATTCCCGCTCCACGTCTGGTTGCCCGACGCCATGGAAGGCCCAACGCCCGTGTCCGCGCTCATCCACGCTGCGACCATGGTGAACGCTGGTCTCTACCTCGTGGCCCGCATGTTCCCCTTCTTCGGTGCAGAATCCATGCATGGCGAGCTGGCTGACTTGGCCTTCATCATCGCCGCCATCGGCGGTACGACCGCTGTGATGGCCGCTGCCATCGCCTTTGTCCAACACGACCTCAAGAAGGTCCTCGCCTACTCGACCATGTCGCAACTGGCCTACATCTTCACCGGCCTCGGCGCTGCCCTGTACTTGGCCAACACGTTGGATTGGCACCACGACTACAAGGCTCACGGGATTGTTATCGTGGCCTTTGGTGCAGCCTTGTTCCACCTGTTCAACCACGCCATGGCCAAGGGCATGCTCTTCATGGCCAGCGGTGCGGTGATTCACGAGGTCCATCACGCCCACCACCACCTCCATCCGCACGACGACCATCATCACGAGGAGGACCCCAAGGAACTCCTGATGCTCGCCAACTACCTTGCTGACACAGGTCAGTCGGTCTTCGGCTTCTTCAACTCCATTGACCTCGACCAGTCGGGTGAAGTGGATACTTACGAGTTCCAAACGGCCCTCAAGAACGCTGACATCGCCGACCTTCCTCCGTGGGAAATGCAGCCGCTCATGAAGGCCCTCGACATGGATGGCAACGGCAAGATCAACGTCCCAGAACTCGAACTCACCCTCGGCCGCGTTCACCTCGCCTCGCTGGCAGGTGACGACCACCATGACCACCACGACGAGTTTGACGCCCAATCCATGGAAAACATGGGTGGATTGGCCTCCAAGATGCCACTGACCGCTACAGCCATGCTCGTTGGCTCCCTGTCCATCATGGGCTTCCCGCTCATTGGTGGCTTTTGGTCCAAGGAAGGCATCATCGCTAACACCTGGCGCGTGGCGCTTGAGGACCCTCGCTTCTTCTATCCTGCGTTCTGTGTCCTGCTCGGTGCGGGCATGACCGGGTTCTACATGTCCCGGATGTGGCTCAAGACCTTTGCAGGCTCACCCAAGACCGACGTTGCAGCTCACGTCCACCCTACCAACACGTGGATCAAAATCCCGCTGTTCGTCCTGACCTTCTTCAGCCTTGCAGGCATCCTCTTCGCAGGCATGGGCTTCACGCACTGGGCGCCTGACATTGAATACGGTTTGATGTCCGACCACGGCGGTCTGCTCGGAGGCATCCTCTATGAGTTGGACCACGTCTTTGCCAACGAGAAGACCTTCTTCTTCATTCTGACCTACGTGGCGTTGTTCTTCGGCGCCATCGTCGGGCCGGGTCTCGCACTGTCTCTCTACGGTGGGAAACTGGATGAAGGCGAGACCGTCAAGCCGTGGTTCGGACCCGTCCTGGCCATCAACCAAGCCGTCAAGGGTCGCTATCACTGGGACAACTCGGCCTTTGGCAAATCCGGATTCGCTACGGCGCTTGAAAACCGCTTGTACTTTGACCACTATTACGACATGGCCATGTTGAAGATTGTCGCTGCCTTCTCCGTGAAGGCTGCCGAGGCCGATTCCAGCGTCATCGACGGGACCGTCAAGACGGTTGAACGGACCTCACAGCAATTGTCGACGAAACTCCGTGCATTGACGACAGGGTCTGCTCGCGACTACATCTTGATGGCGGCCTTGGGCACCCTGGTGCTCTTTGGCCTGATTTGGGGGGTGGTCGCTTGACGACGGATTGGATTTCGCTACCGCTGGTTGGCCTGCCGCTGATCAGCAGCATCGTGTTGCTCGCCTACGTGGCCGCCTCTTCACCAGCAGCAAGGGACCGCATGGGACCCACCATCCGCATGGCGACCCTCGTGTTTTCCCTGCTGATGTTGGTGTTGACCACGGCGATGTTCTTTGGTGACAATTACATCGAAGGAACGCTCGACTGGGCCACCCTTTCTTTTGGTTCGTTCAACTACGAATTCCGGTATGAATGGATTGAATCTCTCGGCATTCATTGGAGCGTGGGTATGGACGCCTTGTCCTTCCCGATGGTGTGGTTGACCACCTTCTTGCTCCCCATCACCATCGTGGCCACCTGGCACGAAAAGAACGCAGCCGTGTACTTCCCCCTCGTCTTGATGATGGGTGGAGCCCTCATTGGCGTCTTCGTGGCCCTTGACCTGTTCATGTTCTACGTGTTCTGGGAATTGACCCTCATCCCCATGTTCTTCCTCATCCTCAAGTGGGGAGGTTACGACCGAAAGTATGCGTCGCAGAAGTTCTTCATCTACACCTTCACGGCGTCCGTCATCATGTTGCTCGGTTTGGTGACGGTGTACTTCCTTCAGCCGGAGAACCTCTCCTACGCAGGGGCGTGGACCGGCCGAACTTTCGATATTCCAACGCTGACCGCCCACGCCCAAGCCGCAAACGCAGGTGGCGAATGGTTCCTCGGCGTTGGTTTGCAGAAGGTGCTCTTCGTGATGCTGATGATCGGTTTCCTCGTCAAGTTGCCTTCCGTTCCCTTCCACACCTGGCTGCCCGATGCCCACGTACAAGCGCCGACCGGTGGCTCGATGTTGCTGGCAGGTGTGATGCTCAAGATGGGTGCGTACGGTATGTTCCGATTGCCGCTTGCGCTCTTCCCGCATGCTGCCGAACACTTCCAGTTCTGGTTGTTGGCGCTCGGTATGGTCTCCCTCGTTTGGGGTGCCGTGGTCTGTTTGGGTCAAACCAACCTCAAGAAGATGGTCGCCTATTCGTCTGTGTCCCACATGGGCGTTATCCTCATCGGCATCGCTACGATGCAGCCGCTTGGATGGGCTGCAGCCCTCTTCATGATGTTTGCACACGGCATCATCAGCCCCATGCTCTTCGCCGTGTGTGGTGCGTTCAAGCACCACTACCACAGCATGGAAATTGGTGCGATGCGGGGTATGGCCAAACACTCGCCCTGGCTTGCCACCTCCATGATGTTCGCCTGGATGGCTTCCCTCGGATTGCCACTCCTCGCCGGCTTCGTTGCTGAGCTGATGATGTTCCTCGCCCTCTGGCACTTCATTGCTGCAGAAGGCTGGAGCGTGCTCTGGATGGTCGGCCCAGCCTTCGTGCTCGCCATCACCGCAGCCTACTACCTCTGGTCGATGCAGCGCACCATCTTTGAGGGAGGCGACAAGACGCAGCCTCCTGAGAGCCTCCACGGCCAACCCGTTCCTGACATCACCGATGCAGAAAAGTGGGCCATGGTCATCATGGCGGCCTTTACCATCCTCTTTGGCGTGATGCCATGGATTGCCCTCGACATGATGAACGGTTGGACCGTGGCGTTCTTTGAGACGCTCTTGATTCCAATCTTGACGGGAGGTGCCTGATATGAATCAAATTGAACCCTTTGGTGAAGGCTTTGTGCTCGCCCTTGCCCCAGAATTTGTTTTGGTCATCGGGTTGTTCACCCTGATGATCGTACCCAATCTCGGCGATGCGAAATTCCGCATCCCTCTGACGCAAATCCGCGTTCCTTGGTTCATGGGTGGCAAGCGCGGTACCCTCGACAGCGACCCTCGCTTGCCCGGCCTCTTTGCAACGGTGTTCTTCACCATCGCCTTCGGCCTGGCCACGATGTCCTTTGTCAACGGGATGGAGAAAACGCAAATCGTGTCGGGCAACAACGTGATGTTGCAAATCGATGAGTTCAGTCGCATGTTTGAGCTCATCTTCTTTGGCGCCTTAGCTTTGGCCAGCGCTGCCTCCATCAACCGTCTGCCAGCAACGAGCAGGGCGGACCGAAGTGCAGCAGGTCTGTACAACAACCGACGTCAAGTCGACCTTTACGTGCTCTTGCTCACCACGGGGCTTGGCATGGCCGTTGTGGCATTGGCGCAGGATCTCTTCTTGCTGTTCATCGGTTTGGAATTGGCTTCGTTCTCCACCTACGTGCTCGTCTCCTTCATGAAAGAAAGCAAGGAAGGCACCGAGGCCGGTATGAAGTACTTCATCGTCGGTTCCGTGGCTTCTGGTGTTGGCCTCTATGGTCTGTCGTTGCTCTACCTCTGGTCGGGCTCGCTTCAGTTTGACGAACTCGCCTTGGCCTTCGCAGAGAACGGCATGGAGTCGCTGCCGCTCATTGCGCTCGGTATGCTCTTGGTCGGCTTCGGCTTCAAGGTCAGCGCCGCACCGTTCCACTTTGCTGCTCCCGATGCTTATGCTGGAGCCACCGCACCGATTGCGGGTGTTCTCGCTACGGCCAGCAAGGCCATGGGTGTGCTCGGCCTCCTCCGTATTTTGCTCGTGATTGCTTCACCCGAAGCCACCGACGGTGCCGCTGTTTGGTTGGTCGCCCTCGGTGTCCTTTCCGTGGTGACGATGACGTGGGGCAACCTTGCGGCGCTCGGTTCAACCAACCCCAAGCGCATGCTCGCTTATTCCTCCGTGGCCCACGCAGGCTACATGATGGCGGCCATTACGGCGATTGGCGCACTGAACTGGGAAGACGGCCACGTTGACATGAGCAACGATGCAGCCTTGGTGGTCGTGACGGCACTGATCTTCCACCTGACCGTGCTCGTGTGTTTCAAACTCGGCGCCTTCCTCGTCTTGTCCCTCTTGGAATCCGAAAAAGGCGGTCACACCCTGGAGTCCCTCGGTGGATTGGCAAAGCGAGACCCCTTCCTCGCCGTGGCCATGTTCATCTTCATGATGTCCTTGGCCGGTGTGCCTCCGCTTTCCGGCTTCGTTTCCAAATTGTTGGTCATCATGGGTATTGTCAAAGTGGCGCTGCTCGACGTTGTCGTCAACAGCGACTTGGCGCTCAGCGACATCCACTGGGTCTGGTACCTCGCTTTGGCGATGGTCATCAATTCCGCCATCTCGGTCTTCTATTACCTCCGTGTTGGCCTCGTGATGTACTTCCACGAACCCGAAGAAGGGCGAGAAGGACGTCTTCCTACGGGCACCCCTGTCCGAGCGGCCATCCTCGCTTGTCTCATCACGACCGTTTACTTCGGTGTGGGTGCCGGTCAACTCATCGCTCTCTGCGAATCCGCTGCCAACGCCTTGGTCGGTGCATGGTAGGCCTTGAACGCCCAAGAACCCGGTTTTGGGTGATGACTTCAAGAAGGGTTGACCGCTGGGACAAGCAGGTGAGACTGATTGGGTCGCAGATTTGAGGAAAAGGTGGACGCCGAAGAACTCGCGCGTCTTGAGAATCCTGAAGATGCAAGCGACGGCAAAATCCGCGTCAAAATGCCCAACAAGCGGGTCAACGAAATGTTCGCCCTCGCTCAGCAATTGCTTGGCGGACGCCGCGTCACCGTTCTTTGCGAAGACGGCGAGACCCGTATGGCTCGTATTCCCGGAAAGATGCGCCGCCGACAATGGGTTCGAGAAGGTGATTTGATCATCGTTTGGCCGTGGGATTTCCAAGATTCAAAGGCCGATGTCAAGCACCGGTACACCAAGACACAAGCCATGTACCTCTCAAGAAAAGGCGTGTTGCCCGACGACGTTGATATGTTCGGCATGGGAGCCTCCGTGGACGAGGACAGTGAACACGACGACCTCTTTGCCTTCGGCGATGAGGATGATGAAGACGTGGTCGATGCCGCTGTTGAAGAGAGCGACGCCCTCTTTGACGACGATGGCGACGATGACGACCTCTTCGCCGATGATGGTGATGGCGACGACGATTTGTTCGCAGACGACGGTGAAGACGACGAGGTCGAAACCGAAGCAGCTCCCGTTGAGGAAGCCGTTCCTGAACCTGTGGTTGAAGAAGAACCCGCTGACGATGACGAAGACGACGATGAGGACCTTGACGCCTTGTTTGCCTGAGATGGTGAGGTAGCGTCATGGTTGGCGAGGACGACTGGGACGAACTCTCCGGTCGCCCACGAAACCGCAAGAAACGCCGCAAGCGACGCGATGTCCGTCCGAGTGTGGAAGAACTCGACGCCGAGCATCACCGGAGCGAGGAGACCGAGTTTCTGCGCAGTCTCGGCGATAAAGCTGGCAAATTCGAATGGATGAAAGAGAAGCGCTTCAACCGGATGTTCCGTGACATCGAGGCCAAAATCCAGGGGGCGATGGGCACGGGTGGCTACGATTGGGTTGACCGCCGGGTGTTCGATCAGGTGTTTGACCGGTTGACCTTGATGGCGCTGTACAAATTGATGAAATCGGGTGTCATTGAAACGCTCGATTTCCCGGTTGCTCGCGGCAAAGAAGCGCACGTGTTCCACGGCACCGACATCAGCGGCCAAACGGTGGCCGTGAAGATTTTTCACACCTCCAATGCGGTGTTCAAGAACCTCATCGAGTACATTGAGGGCGACCCGAGATTTACCGGTCTACGCCGAAAGCACCGTGATTTGGTGGAGGTGTGGGTTCGCAAGGAATACCGCAACATGAAACGCCTGTACCGTTGGGGATTGAATGTTCCAAACGTGCTCGGTGTCCACAAAAACGTCCTCGTGATGGAATATTTGGGCTCCGACACCTCGCCCTCCCCAAAACTGAGAGAGGTGGAGGTGGATGACCCGCAGGCGGTGTACAACGACCTGCTTCACTTCCTTGCCGTTGCTTGGCAGCATGCTGAAATGGTTCACGGCGATTTTTCGCCCTACAACATCCTCTGGCATGACGGACGAGCCTGTGTCATCGACGTTGGCCAGGCCGTGGTTGAAAGCCATCCAAAGGCTCAGGAATTCTTGGTGCGTGACGTCACACGCCTCGTCGAATGGGGTGAAAAGCAGGGACTGGATGTGACGCTTGCCGAGACCATGTATGAGGTCCTCAACATGGACGTGTCCGATGTTGAACAACGGCATGACGTTGATGACGAGTGATCACTCCTCTTCCCACACGATGGCTTCGTCGTCTGCAAGTTCCATCATTTCCGAAACGGCTTCTTCGTCTTCCGGGTCGACTTGGGCGGCCTTCATTCGTCGGTCACGACGCTGCGAAATTTCAGCCAGCCCGGGCACCAACCCCTCAAAGCCTGCAAGGTCGGGGCGTGCTTCCTCCTTTTCCTCATAGGCATCGAGTGAACGTGCATCCAGACGGGCTTGTTTTCGGTCGCGCTCCAAGAAGCCGATGACGCTGCCGTGTTCTGAGCCACCCGCCAACATCTCGATCGCCTGACGAGCGGCGTACAGACCGCTTTCTTCTCCGACCAAGACGACCGTTGAGTTGTAAATGCTGATTTGCGTTTGCGTGAGGTTTTCGATGAGTTTGCGAATCTTGCCTTGGCGACCGATGATGCGCGCACGGATGCGGCGCTGCTGGTTGGAACGTTTTCCGACGTAATCTCGTAAATCCACGATTTCGAAGAAGTGGTCGTCATCCAACAGGCGAATCGCAGCCTCCGGTGCCATGCCCCTTCCAATGGCCTTGACCACGTCAGGCAGTTTCATCGCTTTCACCGGGTCGTAGGTTCCTGGTTCGCCCCAATCAACCTCGATGTCGCCCGTGTTGGAATCGATGATGAATTTCTCACAACCCGCTGCGTTGCGAATCGCTTTGCTGGTCGCTCCCTTGGCACCGATAATGACCGCAATACGGTCTTTTGGTACACGAGAGAGCGATTGGCGCATGGACCGCCGTGAGGCCCGGTGCTTTTCAATCCCTTGTCTTCCGCTGGAGCAGTGAAAGAGCGAAACCGACCAAGAGAATCACAAGCAGGGACGGGGCAAAGGAAGGAACCAATCCGGGATCGTCGAGCGAAGCTCCGGTCACGACGAGGTAGTTGTTGTTGTTCCCCTCATCGTATTCATCGATAACGTTGGCGAAATCGATGACGAGGCGGATATCATACTGCCCCGCACTTGGAACGGTGTATTGCCACACGATGGTTTCGCTGCTGTTGGAGAGGGTTCCAGCGGGGAGGTTGCGTGTTTCCATCACGGTCCAATCCACGGTTGAGGTGCGGTCTGCCGGTGCCGTCTCAAGCCGTACAATGACGCTTCCACCGTAATCTTGGTTGGATTCAAGCACGCTCGTGACCGTCACGTTGCCAGTCTGTTCTCCCGGGCGCACGATGATGCGGTCGAGATTGGTCTCGCTGATGTTCCAGAAGAGGTCCAAGCCGGGCAGAATTTGGTAGGAAGAGGCTTGGGTGGTGAAACTGTTGCCGGCTTCGTCGACAAGAATCGCCCGTAGCATGAGGTGTTGCCGTGATTTGGTCGCCCAACTCGACAAGCCAACCTGTCCCGACAAACCGTTGACGCCCATGGTGAGCCATCGGCCCGAAAGGTCGGGTGTCTCTCCCACGCCGTTTGAGTCAAATCCGTATTGGAGGTAGGAAGAGGTGTTGTCAATGCCCGAGTCCTCGTCTTCTGCCAGGAAGGTGACGTTAGCGGCGCCGATTCGGCTGGTCGTCAATTCATCGACGACCCAGGACAAACCAACGGGCGCTGTTTGGTCGACCCGCACCAAGACCGTGCTGTTCGCGCCGATGTTACCGACCCGGTCGATGGCTCGGAGCGTGAGCGTGTGGATGCCCTCATCAAGCGAGAGAAGGATGCTGTCGTTGGTGGTGCTGGACCACGCACCGCTTCCGAGCGCATACTGAACCGAGGCGACGCCCGATCCTTGACCGTCGGATGCGGTGCTGGTCAATCCGCTGACGGTGACATCGCCGGACTGTTGCCATGCAGCCCCGTCGCCAACGGTAACACTCCCGATGCTCGGGCCGGTTCGGTCGATCCCGATGAACATCGTTGAGGTGGCCGTGAGTCCCGAATGGTCGTGCACGGTCAAGCGAGGCGACCATGTACCTTCGGCCATGTTTCCGCTGGCCCAGTCCCAGCCATAAGCCAGGTTGGAGGGGCCGTCGGTGGGCGGTGCACCCGGACCGGGAACGTTTGCCAACGTCGCCTCTTTCAGGTCGTCATCGCTCGCCCCCCACCGGAAGGAAAGCGATTCTTGCGAACCGATGTTGAACCATGCTCTGTCGGTGAGGCTTGTACCGGACCCCACATCAGCGTTCAGCACGGTGAAACTGGTGATGACGGGTACTTGATTGGCGATGTCAAACCAATCCGTGGTGGAGATTGCAAAACTGCTCGTGTCGCTGTCCCATCCAGAGGCTCGTAGTTTGTAGGTGTCGTTGGTTTCCTTGGTGGTGTCAAAGGGGTAAATCCACGGTGAGGAAGTGAGGTTGACCACGGTGCTCCAGGAGGTTTCATCCGAAGAAAGTTCAATCAGCAGTGAATCCAACGTACCGGTTCCCGTGATGGTGAACGAGAGTGCTTTGGTTCCCTTGATCACATCGTTTTCCGCAGGTCCGTTGCTGAAGACAATGCTGAGGTTGGAGGCGCCCGAACGCGCTACTCCAACATCGTCCTCGAGGCTCATTTGCTCCATCGGTCCTTGGTGTTGAATCGGGAGCAGTGAGAAGACCAGCAAACCGACGAGCCAAAACGCAGCAGCACCCCGGCCCATGTGGCTTCCACACCCACGGTGAGCCTTCAACTCTCCCCTTGTCTTCCCGGGCTTGCGTTCATTCCGATTCAACGGTGGAACGACGGAGCCGTCAACTGCTCAGCAGAGGCCTTTGAGGTTGTCATGTGGAGATGGGTTCAAGTGCTTTGCATGCTCAACACGGCTCATGGAGCCCAAGGGCAAGGTCGCAGCCATTCTCGTCTTGTTGCTCGTGAGTTTGTTGCCCGTAAGCGTGAGTGCAGCGGACAGCGGTGGTGTTGAAGCCACGGCAGACCAGATGTCCTTCACGCCGGCTGAACCGGTCATGGGTGGCTCCGTGGACGTTTCCGTGATGTTGTTCAACACCCAAGGCACCGATGCGTTCAACGTTGAGGTGGCCATTTACAAGGACAGCATCGGCGGGGGGACATCCAATCGTCTGCTCTTTGATCAGGTCAACATTCCCGGTAACGACTTCGTGACCGTCACCGCCACGTGGTCGGGTTTGACCGAGGGCACCAACGAGGTGTGGGTTGAATGGTTTGCCAATGGCGACACGAGCGGCGCTCGGATCAAAAAATCGTTTGACGTTCTCGGTCTTGCAAACTTGCGCATCGACACCCTCGAGGTTGGTGATGGTTCAACGGTGTTTTCAGGCGATACGGTCCCCGTTTCGACCCTTGTGTTGAACTCGGGAACCGTCGATGCTCCTGCATCAAAATTACTTCTTCAGGTGCCGGGACAATCCGATGTTTTGCTTGACACGCCCGCGCTTGTGGCGGGGACCTCGGCTTGGGTGAACACGACCATTGAGGCCCCAAACAGCGGCACACACACCGTTCATGTGACGCCGGATGCGCAAAACATCATCGAAGAAGCCTCGGAGATGAACAAGAAAACGGGCCAAGAATTGGTGGTTGCTACCCGAATGGACCTTTCGTTCAAAGACGATTTGTCGGTGACCACCGCTCCGGGTAATTTGGAAGGCCCTTGGACCGTTGAAGGCGTCCTCGTTCGCACCAACGGGACAGGACCTGCCGATATTCCCGTTTGGTTACAAATCCAAAATCCAACGGGGGGTCTCATCACCAGTCCTCCGTTTACCGTCGGCTTTGCGGGCGTTGGTTACAGCGAACAGCCGTTCAGCATCGTGTTGAATTCCACCACCCTCAGTTCCCTTCCCGATGGCGACCATTTGGTCGTTGCCAAGGTCAACCCGTTCAACGAAGCGGGCTTCGAACAGGAGGACACCACCAACGACGAGGCCTCAGGCATCCTGACCATTTTCCCGATTCCCGATGTCTATGTTGATGCCAACGCCCTTCCCACCGTACCCTCCGTGCAGTCCGGCGAAGATGTGGAATGGCGAGTGACGATGGAAAACACGGGTGATATCGATGTCTCCGGCTTTATCCAGTACACCTTCGACGGACTTGACGGGCAATCCCCTCCCATCCTCCTTGACGCAGGTCAAGCCTTCACCTGGACGGTGGTGTTGTCAACCGCCATGGGAGCCCACACAGCGGTCTTCGAAGGTCAATGGGTCGCCGCTCAGGGAAGTTGGGATGCCAACAAGCAGAATTCCTTTGCAAGTGGAAGCGTTCTCGTGGAATCAAAACTCAAACTCGATTGGGACTATGCTTCCCTTGAGGTTGTGGACGTTGAAGGCGAACCCGCCACCATGCCGCTTCGAGACGGTGATGCTTACACCCTCTCCATCGGGTTGACAAGCCAAGAGACAGGACAGGCAAATTACACCTGTCAAGACAGTTCCAACGCCATTCTCGATACGATGGCCGTCAACATCGTAACACGCGGTGACCGTGCTTCGTTGACCTGCACCTTCACTGCCACGGCGTCAACGACGACGGTTCGTATGATTCCCGAGGACGCCTCCATCAGTTCGGCCTTTTCTCGCTCCTTTGCAACCTTGGCGACCAGCAGCGGAGACGCCGACGATGGCGTTTCATCGGGCATGGGGACCATGACCTTGTTTGGTCTCGGTGCCTTGATCCTCATCGGCGTCTTGGTCGCCGCCGTGCTGCTCACGAGGGAACGTGAAGACGAGGTCGAGCGTGACATCTACGAATACTGTCCCGCATGCGATGGGGAACTTGAGGGCACCGAAGACCGCTGTCCTCATTGTGTGTTCAATTTGAAGAAAGCCCGAGGGCAATTCCACGATTGTCATGAATGCGGGGAGTCCATTCCAGACCTCATCGAGAACTGTGCCTACTGCGGTGCGTTCCAAGACGTTTCTTCGTTCTTTGAACAACGTGAACGTCGTGAGCGCAGGACCGTGGAGAAGCAAACGGTGGCGCTGCCCGAAGAAGATGAAGATGAAATCGTCACGGGAACGCAAAACTTCGCCGACGCCGTGAAGGATTTCGGCTTTGATGAGGAGCACCTTGAGGAAGAGTGGGACACCAACATTGTGGCCGCAGAGGCGGAGGTCGAGGCTGCATACGACCGTCGGTATGCCGATGAGATCGCCATGGAGGAGATGACCGAAGAGGAGGTCGAGGCCTACAAGTCGCAGGTGACCACTACGCTACGGTCGACCAAGGACGAGTCCATCGACCACGACATTGACGCCTTCTTAGCCGAAAAGGGCGAATTGAAGTCGCTTGGCGAGGACACCGGTGAACTGAGCGCCTCGGATGCAGACATCCGCGAGCAACTCTTCGAAATTACCGGCGAGGAGGGTGTTCTTCCCGGGGAGAAGGTGAAGGTTGGCATGAGTTTGACCGATTCATCCCTGGCAGGCAACGAGGTCAGCGAGGCCACCGCCAACTTCAGCTTTGAGGACGAAGATGTCCCGCTTTCGGCTTCGATGAAATCGGACGCAGAACTCAAAGAAGAAGCGAGCAAGAAGAAACCTGCTCGCCGGCGCCCCTCGCGACAAAAAGCCGAGGAGCAGCCTGCGGAGCAAACCGACGAGTGCGGTGCTTGCGGTGCAGATTTACCTGCTGACGCCACGGAATGCGGTACGTGCGGCGCTCGGTTTGGTTGAGTGCCTGTCAGCGTTCATAGGGGTCGTCATCGCCGGGGCTCGGCCTCGTGTTCGCTTCATTCAGGCAGCCACCCCATGAAGGGAAGCGATTTGAAATGAACGGCACCCGACGGCGAGGCCTTCATAGGTCATGTGGTGGTGGTCAATCCATGCGGCGATGCGGCCTCGCTACGGCGTTGCTCCTTGCGGTCTTGATGGCTTCGACCTCGGGCTGCATGGGGTTGATTGCCGCTCGAGAATCCATCGAGTCGTTGCGAGACCCTGCCTATGACAGCCTCGACCAGAAGAAAATTACCATCTCACACACCTTCACCGAACCCACGGATTACCTTACGGAATACGTCAACCGGTCGACGTTCCTGGTGAACGAGGACACCACGGAAATCGACATTTACTTCAAGGTCACCTTCGAGTTGTCCGAAGCCCCACCCCAGGTCATTCAGGACTTCTTGGTCAGCAACTTCTTGGACAACGAATCGCACTATGTCAGGGCCACCCTCACGGACAGTGAAGGAAACGTTCAGTGGGAACAAGACGTGAGTGAAAATGCAAACCCGCTTGAGGTTCGCCTCCAACCCAATCCGTCGTTCGCACAAGGCGAATGGGTGCTCGATGTCAACGCCAGAGGTGGTGGGCAAACCACCCTTACACCGTCCACCACCGACAATTTCCTCATCATCGTCACAGCGACGAACATGTGCGTTCAATACCCGCTGGTCGAGGACTGTTTCTGAGGTCAAACCAACCGCTCGTCGCAAGCGTAGCGACGCGAGCAGTTTCGGCATTTCCCCTCTCGCTGGTGATTGCGTTTGGCACCGCCTGTTGCCATCACCTGCTGGATTTCTTTCACCACGCCGAACAACTTGTCCTGATTGGGTTGGTCCCACGGAATTTGATGCAGCGCCTCTTCACCGTAGCGAAGGATGGCGTAGGGGGGAATCTTTCCAGTGGTCGTGCCCACAAGCGCTGCATAAGCGAGCACCTGAAGAACGTGCGATTCGTGTGGTTTTGGTGGAACCTTCCCCGTCTTTTGTTCAACGGGGATGAATTCCGAATCGATGATGACGATTTGATCGGGTCTTCCACGAAGACCGGACGCAGGGTCAATGAGCAAACTGGCCGTTTTTTCATCGTCCGAATACTGCACGGTCGTGTCGAGACTGATGTTGTTTTTCGTAGCGAGAATCTGTGCTTCATTGTTGCTGATGAGCGCTCGTTGCAGACGGAAGGAGGCGAGTAACATCCAGCCGATGGTGGTGACAGCGAGCACATAGGCTGCTTGCTCTTTGTTGATGGCAAATTGCAGTGCGATGGCGTGAAGCGACAAGACGATGGCTGAGATGAACATGGCGGCTTCTATCCAACCTCCCTCTAACCAACCTCCCTTGAAATTCACCGGTTCAAACACCGGGTCGACCAAGGTCTCATCGGCATCTTTGAACTCGCCGGTTCGGTGCCGCGGTCCAACCCCGAGCAAGGAGCGCCACGGAATGAAAACGGCGCCAATGCCAACCACGAGACAGGACAGCGCCCCCATGGCGAGCATCTTGGAGAATTCAGCGGTGTTGAAATCAACGGCATCGATGTTCTGAAAGGCCAAAGTGTCGACGGTAAGGATGAGGATGATACCGAACCACCACTGCCAAATCAGCAGATTACGTCGGGTTTTGAATTGGCTCAATTGAAACGCCTCCATGGATTCGTGGATGGCTTGATGGCGTTTCTTCCCTTCTTCGATTTCTTTGCTCTTACCGGCGTGACCGGTGGCGGAAAGATACCAGGACATCGGACAATAGGTGTAGCGTTCCAAGTCACTGGCGCTGACGCTCAGAACAGCCCCTTCTCTGTCCACCCAAAAGCCATCCTCGCCTTCCGTTGCTTCCGGATGGGTGGGGGATGTTCCGGTGGAAGGGTTGTCCAATTCACCGGTCATGTCGGCCCTAGCAGCGTTCTGTTTTTGATACCTTTTCCTCCCAAAACGGACCTGCTTCATCGAGAATGGGGGCGACCACCTGCGACGAAGCGGTTTAATACAGGGGGTTTGTGGGCGGCTTGCTGTGGTTCAACATGTCCGAAGAAACCCCATTGCTCGTCTCCGCTGAAACTTATGAGGAGCACGCCGTGAACATCGGTACGCAACAGAAGAGCGCCGACATGAGCCGCTTCGTCGATCGTGTTCGTGAGGACGGTTTGTACCTGCTTGACATCCCCACCACCGATGCTCGAATCCGCTCCATTGCCTCGTTGCTCAACACCTACGACGCTCCGTCCATCATGGTCGTCAGCGCTCGCCAATACGGACAGCGCCCCGCCCGTCTGTTCGCAGAGGCTATTGGTGCTCACTCCGCCGTTGGTCGTTTCATTCCCGGCTCACTCACCAACCCGGCCCTCCGCTCTTATATCGAGCCTGACATCTTGTTTGTGACCGACCCAGCCAACGACCAGCAAGCCCTGCGAGAAGCCGTCGCTACGGGATTGCCCATCGTCGGCATCGTTGACGCCAACAACCATCTCCGCAATGTCGACATCGCCTTGCCTGCAAACAACAAGGGTCGCCGTTCGCTTGCCCTCATTTACTGGCTCTTGGCCCGTGAAGTCCTGAAGGTCCGTGGCGAAACCACCGATGAGGCTTGGGCCGAGGCAAACAACGTCGATGATTGGGAATCAACCTTCTGAAGGTTGACCCGCTCCCGACAAGAATGTGCTGATGGCTTCTGCCATGGCTTCGTTGGTTTCTTGTTCGTGCATGAGCGTTCGTACACGCTTGGCGCCCGGCAGACCTTTGGTGAACGCAATAGCGTGACGCTGCATCCATTTTCCTTGCAGGCCAACCGTGGCGAGCGAATGGTGAATGTAGCGGTCCCAACACCAGCGGCGTGAAGCGAAGGCCTGTTCCTGTTCATCCATGGTGAACCATTGCTCGTTTTCCTGCACCCAAGGCAGATCTTCCAACGACATCCACCCCAAACCGACTTTGATGTCGGCAAAGACGCTCGGTCGCCCGATGGCGCCCCTTCCGATCATGAGGCCAGAAGCCCCGGTCTGTTCCAAACAGGCAGCGGCTGAACGGGCGTCCACCACGTCGCCGTTCGCCACGACCGGTACCTCGACAGCGTCAACCGCTTCCTTGATACTTGACCAGTCCGCTATGCCGGCATAGCGTTGGCGCAAAGTACGGCCGTGGATGCACAATCGTTGAGCACCAACCGCTTCAAGCCGCTGACAGATTTCAGTGGCGTTGTTTGCACCTTTGCCCGTGCCGAGGCGCATTTTCGCGGTGACCGGTGTATCAATTCGCTGAACGATGGAGTTCACCATATCGACCAGCCGGTCCGGTTCACCCATGAGGGCAGCACCCGCACAGATGTTGGTGACCTTCGGAGCAGGGCACCCAAAATTCAGGTCGATGACGTCGGCTGCTGGCGCCAACATTTCAGCCGCCGTCGCCATGTCGCCCGGGTCGCCTCCGAAAATTTGTGGAATGAATGGGACTTCGGTCTCGTGGGTTTCCATCCTTCTCCAAGAGGTCGCGGCTTCTCTCGTGAGCGCTGTGGAATTGGTGAACTCGGTGATGGTCACGTCGGCACCGCATTCCTTTGCCAACAACCGGTAGGGCAGGTCGGTCACCCCCGACATGGGGGCGAGGTAAAGCGGCCTGGCTTCACCCTCCCAAGGGCCGCGTTTTGCTCCGATGAAGGCAGACATGGTCACGCACCTCAGGCTTCGTTTGCTTGGTTCACCATGGCCTCATCGAGCAGACCGGCCACGCGAACCATCCTCCGAAGCACCCGGTCAAGGCGGTCCTGTACTTGGCGTTGGACAGCGGCAGGCGTGGCACCTGCCATCCTGTATCCCATCGGCAGACGTCCGCCGAGCAGGTTGAGCAAGAGCATCTGTTCACGTGGTTCGACCCCCTGCAGGGTGGCTTCCACCTGTTCAACCGAGAGACTTGCCTTTGCCAACGCCTTCAGCAACGTGCTCTGCTGTTGTTCGTTAAGAAGCCGCTGAAAGCCTCCTTTCTTGAGCAACCAATCTTCTCCACGGCGCTGATGTTGCGTGGTCATGGCCGACCAGAGTGCGGTGTTGAGCCGGTCGGTTCGCGGGACACGTTCCACCATGCCCGTCGCACGAAACCGGTCAAGGATTCTGCCAAGGCGAGCCTTCTGACCACCGTGGAGCTCAACGGCTTCATCCAACGAAAGCGGCAGGTCGCGTTGCAACAGGGTGAGAAACAGGCGAACGGAGATGGAATCTTCCGCCAGTTCTTGGCCCGGACGTTCACCAAGCAACCCAAAATCGTTCATCCAATTGGACAGCACGTTTCCCATGGCATCTTCGGCGACAGGCCGATGGTCGACCAAACCGAGCAACAACGGTGCCGATTCGTCTTGAGGTAATTCAACCGGAAGGGGTGTGCCTTCTCGGCGCCAATGCTGGTCGAGCAGTGCCATGCGTTGCTGGAGCACCAGCGTGCTGTGCTGTTGGAGATGCGCCACTGCGTTGCTCATGCTTCCACCGCGAAGGTAGTACTTCCGCCAACCCTTTCCTTCGTTGGTGAACCCCACCAGACCCGTTTCAACCAGTCGTGCGAGATGATGATTGAGCGCAGCCGGCATTTGTGCCAGTTCGTCAGCGAGCATTTGCGCATCCCACGCCACGGTCGATTGGCCTACCAAATAATCACGAAGCATGCGATGAACCACGCCTGCTCGGCCGAAATCGGCGGTGGCGTCGCCTCGTTTTCGCACCAAACACAAGGTGTCAACCAACCATTCCACGAGCCCGTCAACATCACGGTCAACCGAGGGAAGGGGACGTTCAACCAAACGAAGCGAGAACATGGAAATCCGTCGTTGGCGAGAGCCTTTGAAGTCTATGCAGTAATTGCTGCTTGAACAACAGATTTTGTTGCTGGTTTTGGGTTGCGGTTTGTTCACCGTCGCTCGTCCACGTATTCGTAATCCACGGGTCGACAGGCTCGGGTGTAGATGTCCAAATCGATGTGGCTCATCAATTCAATGCGGTCTTCCCGGAGAATGCCGCGTCGGCGCAGGACTTTGACAGCGCTGTGAACGGTCGCACGGGTACGTCCTAACCTTCGGGCCAATTCCGCTTGTGAGCGGGGCACGCCCTCACGGTCGATGTTCTCAAGGATCATTCGCTGAACGGGGGAAAGCCCGATGGGGAGTTGTTGAGCCATGCGTTCTTCACCCACCACCTTGCTTCTGAGGACCTCAACTTGACTCGGTCCACCTGCAAAATAACACGTCCTTCCGTTGACGGGAAGTACGGTCACCGCTTGGCGCGTCTGCAACACGTCAAGATGGTGACGCAGCGTCCCATTCGCCGTGTTCATCACCGTTTGGAGTTCACGGTAACACAACCCCGGTCTTGCTTCAAGGGTGGTGAGAATTCTTCGTCGGAGGGGGTGCTCGTAGGACGCAGTGGCTCGGGTAGAGATGCCGCCAAGGGCCATGGCGCCAACGGTGCCGGCCATCGTTGCAATGCCACCAGCGAGGCCCACGACGCCGCTTGCTGCTCCGGCGAAGCCAGCCGCAAGCCAAGGGCGCTGCCGAGTCCACTGAGCCAGAAGTGGCATGGATGGTGGTTGCACTTCTCCTCCCTTAAACCATCGTCGGATTGTGCGGAGTTCTCAAGCCTCCATGGTCTGCTTAAATACAGTCAAATGCGTTTTCTTTTGTATGGATGAAAAAGCATCGTTTCGGGACATTGCGCTTGAACATCGGCTTCAGAAAACCCTTGATGAGGGACATCGTGTTTGGGTCGTGGGCGATGTTCATGGGTTCCATCTCACGCTCGAGGCACTGCTGGAACAACTCACGCTTTCGGCTGACGATATGGTGGTCTTTCTCGGCGACCTTATCGATCGAGGGCCGGGTTCGTATCAGGTTGTACACGCCGTGATGAGCCATCCTCAATGCGTGAGCGTGTTGGGCAACCATGAGGCGATGATGTTGGAACAGTTCACCGAAGAGCGTCTTGCAAGACACGACCAAGAAGTGGTGGCTTGGTGGCATAACGGCGGTTCGTCAACCGTGTTTTCCTACGAACAAGCCCACACGGATGACGCAAACCAACTGGATGAACCCGCGATGTACGCTGCCGTTGAACAGCACCGTGATTGGTTGAGCACGCTTCCGCTACACATCGTTCTTGACCGATGGCGACTGGTCCATGCGGGCTACGATCCAACCTTGCCGTTGGACGAACAATCGGAGGATGAATACCTGTGGATCCGGCGTGCGTTCCACGAAACGACCGTTCCCATTGACCCTCAACGGACGGTGGTGTTTGGCCACACGCCTACACCAGCTCTTCCCGGTCACTCCACCGCTAACTTGGGTGAAATTTGGCAGAGCTCGGTGGTGCTTGAAGACGGGCGCAATGCATCCATCGGCATCGATACCTGCTTGTTCCACCGACAACCGGGTGCCAAGCATCTCACGGCCTACGATTTGCAAACGGGGGTCGTGGTTCATCAGGCCAGACTGGAGCCTTGATCACTCGGAGCGAACGGAACCCGCTCGGATTTTGAGATGGGCGACCAAAGGTGAAAGCAAGCGTCCACAGGTCATGCCGTGAGTGCTCAATTCGTAGCTGACCTTGACCGGAGGGCCATCGGTAACCACTCGATTGACCAGACCCTCATCGGTGAGGAACCGGAGTTTGTCCGACAACGTTCGGCTGGAAATACCGCTCAGCATGTTTTTCATTTCGTTGAAGCGACGCGGGCCCGTGATGTACAGTGTTGCAAGGATTTCAATCGTCCAGCGCGAAGCGAACACATGCAGCGCTTCGACGGCCGCTTCAACTTCCCATTCGGCATTGTAAGGGCCTTGATTTGAGTGCTGGGCCAACCGTTTCCGAATGCGAGTGCCTTCGGTGATCGTTTGGTCAATGCCTTGCTGGACCGCTTCAAAATCTTCGTTGGGGAGGTTCATTGCGGGACTCGGCATGTTCGTTCAACCGGTGCGAGAAGCCAAGACTACTTGATGTCTTTTCCACACCGAGGAAGACCATCGGTTTGGAACCGCCCTTTTTGCACACCGACGAGTGATTGATTCAAGAGGAGGCTCGTCTTCCCGAAGGCATGGGAACCTCCCAAGAACCAGCCGACACGAAACGGGTGTTGCTCGTTCGCGGTGGTGTTCTCACGCCGTATTCTGGATTGGGTGGCGCCTTTCATGACCTCCGGACGTCCCTCGAATCGGGTTATTTCCAATCCTGGGAAACGGCGGGTGTGGAAGAATACGACCTTGGTCAACGCCCTTCGTCCATTCAGCGGCTTTTGCGTCGGTGGTTCGGTCACCCACGACAGGTTCGCAAAACCATCCGTCGGCTTCACGCCGTAGGCAGCCTCGATGTGGTTCACGTCAGCGACCAAGAGCAGGCCCATTTGGTGCCCCAAAAGTCACCGGTTCCCGTGGTGGTCTACGTTCATGATTTCTTCCATCTCTTTCCGAGCACTGTCACGCTTTCTGGTGTATCGGTCGAGGTAGGCGAACAGAACCCTTCGATGATTCGACGGCGAGATCTGCGCAGGCTGATGAAAGGATTGCGTCGTGCGGATGCGTTCATCTGTAACACCGATGCAACGGCTGCACTTTGTAGAGAGCATTTCCCTTCAACACCGTTGTATCAAATCCCCTATGCGCTTGACGTAGGAGCCTATGCGCCCCCCAGCCAGTTGCCAGCAAAGCCTGCCTCGTTGACCGATGGTTTTTGTCACCTGTTGGTCGTGGGGAGCCACGATCCTCGCAAACGTCTCTCGTTTTTGATGGAGGTGTTGGGGGGTCTTCCCGATGAGGTGGCCTCCTCGCTTGTGGTGCATCATATCGGCGGTGATGCTTGCCCGGTGGGCGGCCCCTCGGCTACGACCTTGGCAAAGCAACACGGTGTCAATTGGAATCACGTGGGCTCCAACATCAGCGACGAGGTGCTCAATCTTCATCGGTGGCACACCGAGGCGTTGCTGTTTCCTTCAGGGGCCGAAGGGTTCGGGTACCCGCCGGTTGAATCCATGGCCGCAGGGCAACCCGTCTTGGCGTCCGACCGGCCGGCACACAACGAATTGATGCCGGACGGGGCGTGTTTACCAGCCGAAGACAGCGAGGCCTGGCGAGCAGCCATCACCGATGTTTACCAAACGTGGGTTGCGCGTGGCGGCGCCCCGAGAGAAGCCGATACCGCCCTGATGGAGCACGTTGCATTCCTCGCTCCGGAGCGGTTTCACCGGGACATGGCCGAGGCGTGGCAGACCATTGCTTCATCTTGAGGTTCCAAATCCTTCATGAGCGGCGTTTGGTTCCGCCGATTCATGACACAACCCAT
>JAYPIL010000032.1:20180-21918 GCA_038127845.1 Candidatus Poseidonia sp. | reverse complement strand
GCGGGCAGTTTCAGCCCTTCGGGGACGCAACCGCTATTTAAGCCGCGCCATGTGGATGAAATGGGTGCCCCTATGGCCAAACCGAAAACGTCCGCAGAAAAATCACGAGATGATGAGACGCAATCTCAACTTGACAACATGTTGGGCGATGCCTTTGGCGATATTGGCTCGCTTGAACCGCCTGTTGAAGAAGCGCCTCAGGAGGGACCCTCTTCCGAAGAGCAGGAGGTCGCACCGATGCCCGTGGAACCGGAATCCACAGGACCAACCGGCCCACCAAGCGGCCCACCAAGCGGACCGCCTTCAGGACCCCCGGGCGGGCCACCCAGCACTCCACCGTCTGGACCGCCTTCAGGACCTCCCGGCACTCCACCATCCGGCCCTCCAAGTGGCCCACCATCCGGGCCCCCAAGCGGACCACCAGGTGCTCCACCGTCTGGACCCCCCTCGGCCCCGCCTGAATCCGAAGCATCCCCCGAACCGCCCGAAGAAGCGCCCCCATCCCCTGCACCAGAAGGGAAAGCAGATGGGGCTGAACCACCAACGCCTGAGGGACCATCTTCCGAGGAACCAACCGATGATGCAGAACCAGCGGCAGCAGAAGCGTCGCCTCCCGCCGAAGCCGATGAGGCGCCATCCACTGCGGATGAAGAAGCCGAGACAGTTGATTCGGTGGACCAAACGACGCTCGATTTGCTGGCCGAGAAGGAAGCAGAACTCGAACGCCTTCACATGGAAAATGCCCGGCTGCGCCAATCCGTCGTCGGTGCAACCGAGGTGATCGAAGAGCTCGAAGAACCTCCGATGCCCCCGCTCGTGGAGGACAACATTGTCGTTCCTCCACATGTGGTTTCGGACTTCGTCCGCATTGGTCGTCAACTCGATCGAGAGCATTTGGTGCGTGCCACCATGGGCTCGGTGGCCATGCTTCACCCTGAGCAACCGAGCCTGATGATATCAAGTCGGCACATGACCACACTACCACGCATGAACGAGCGAAGTTTGTGTGCAGCTCCCTTAGGAAGCGGCTCTCCTCGTGGAGCCCCAACCGACTGGCACGTGATGGAAGTCGTGTTGGCATCCGTCTCGATGGTCACCGGAGGGCCAGCGGCCGTCATCCACATGCACGGGCCTCATACCACTGCAGCCAGTTGCGAGAAAGATTTGATTCTCTTGACGCCCATGGATGAGATTGGCAAGCAACACATTGGCAAGATCATCATCGTGGACCCGGATCCTGAACATCCAGAGGAATACCTTCGTCAAGTCGCCGAAGCGTTGCAACAGGGTGGCATGCGTTGCGTGGTTGTCCGTGGAAACGGGGCATACGCCGTGGGTGCCGATTTCGACCAAGCATGGGCGAACGCAGCCATGCTTGAACACAGCATGCACATCCATCTTCTGGCACGTCAAGCCAACCTCAAACTTTGAGTCTTTCATATACTCTTGAACGTTCTTGTTTCTCGAGGCGTGAGAGGTGCGAGACCCCGAAGATTTCCCAAACCATTTGTCCCGAAATGGACGTTGGCTTCGCGGATTTATAACGGGTGACGAATCTTTCCCCTCAGAAGGCGATACCATGAGCAAAGATACCGTGTTTAGCGTAGAGATAGCAGACGCATCTGGGCACTCCACTGTCCAGATGACAAAGAACGAATTGATTGAGAAGACATCTCAAACCGAAGCCACTTGGGTCTTCGTCAACGACCAGCTGGTGAACACCAGCGACATCGCTGAC
>JAYPIL010000032.1:14858-20080 GCA_038127845.1 Candidatus Poseidonia sp. | reverse complement strand
ATGAACCTTGAATCCGGTGACCGTGTCCGATTGATGCCAGGCCTCGTCGGTGGCCAAGACGCCAAGACCTTCGTGGTCGAGATTGCAGACAGCACCGGCCACAGCACCGCTGTGATGACCCAAGCAGAAATCACCGAGGCCGCCACCGCTTCCCAAGGCACCTGGTTGTTTGTCAACGACCAGCTGGTGAACACCAGCGACATCGCTGACATGAACCTTGAATCCGGTGACCGTGTCCGATTGATGCCAGGCCTCGTCGGTGGCCTCGCCGCATAAACGATGCCAGAACCGTGGAGCGAAGACGAGGTGGACGTTCTCATCGAGAACCTCGAATTGGGCTACGACTTCCACCTCATTGCGTTGATCCTTGAGCGTACGCCATACGCTGTTTCATCCAAAGTTGCACAGTTGGTGTCGAAGGGCGAACTCCTCGTGATGGCGCCAAGCACCTTCGATGCTCTTTTCCTTCGCTGATGCGTATCTGAATGTCTCAACGTCAGGTGAATGACCATGTCCGAAAACAACCCCACGCACACCTATCTTGTTCACTATCGCGACTGCAATGGCGGTAACGAAGTGCGCATGACGCGCAACGAAGCCAATGCCTTTGTTGAACATTACACGAGCCGAGATGGCTGGTGCTTCGTTAACCAGCGATACATGAAAAATCTTGAAACATTTCTCTCAATGGAACTTCAATCCACGGACACCATTCAATTGATGCCCGCCCTCATCGGTGGCGAAACATGCTGATGGCGTTGAAAAAGGTTCAAAACAGGATGCACGGTCGCGAAGGCTGGAGAGAGAACCATGGTTGAACTCGTTGACTACAAATGCGCCAACTGCGGCAGTCTTGAATCCTTTCATCGAGAACGCAACGGAATCAGCTGCAAGGGCTGCGGTTCTCGTATTTTCATGAAACTTCGACGCCACGGCACCAAGCGCTTGAACGCAGAGTGACCAAGAGGCCTCGCAGAGTTCAAAGACCTTGGACTCAAGTGGATTTCCATGGCGATTTGGCTTGAATCTCACAAGCCTCATACGTTTGCTGAATTGCTGATGCCTGCGTCGGTCGTTGACGCCTTTACGCATCTTTCGCTGCAGGCTAACCCTCCGCACCTTCTCATCTCGGGGCCACCTGGCAGCGGGAAGACCACGGCATACCAACTGATTTGCAGGCAAGTTCTCGGCCCTTCGTGGCGATCCACCACTCACGTACTCCAAGCTCGTGACTTGGCAAAATCAGCCGGTGCAATGGCCAAGTTCGAAGCTTTTCTGCGACCCGCAGGGGCCGGCTCAGAGGACACGCTTGCCGGCAGGACGAGTTTGGATGCCTTTGACCACAACATCAGCGCGAGCGGAGACCAAACGCCAGCTCCAGCGGGCGAAGAGTCGTCCTCGCTTACTTCGGGTGAGCGTTCACCGGTGTCCCGTATCATTGTGATTGAGGATGCGGATTATCTCGGGCACGCACGCCAATCCTATCTGCGAAGAATGATGGAAGAAAGCAGTCGGAGCGCCCGTTTCATGTTCACCACTCAGACGCCTTCTCGGGTGATTGAAGCGCTGCGAAGCCGAACCCAACACGTTCGCATACCGCATTTGTCCCGCTTGCACATCGAACAACGGCTTGAACACATCATCCAAAAAGAAGGGCATTCACCTGCCATGGGTGTGTTGGGCGATATCGCCCATGTGGCCGCAGGCAATCTTCGAAAAGCCATTTTCATGGCGCAACTTCTCGCCAATCGTTCCCTTCTCAACGACCGAAAGCACGTCCAACTCCTTATGGCGAGCAGCACCCGCAGGGAGGTGCAATTTGTCCTTGAAGAGGCCCTGCGTGGGCGAGTCCACGATTGGAAGTGGGAGACCAACGGGCCAAAGAGCAGTCGTACCTTGAAGGGGGCTATGGGGGCCCTCGACCTTCTCATGGCCACACACGATCTTGACGGACGAGGGGTCGTCGAGCGTTTGCATCAATTCCTCGTCGCTGGTCGCAGTCACTATCCCGATTCGATGCTGTCATCGCTTCTTGATGTCCTCTCTCAATGCGACATGAACATGCAACGGTCAACCCAACCGCGGGTACAACTGGAGGAATTGCTTCATCGCGTGGCTGAAATCGGACGCAAGCAGACACCCTCTTCATCGTAAGCGTCTTCTAAGGTCGGCCAACAGCACCCCTTGGGCGTGTAGCACAGCTGGATAATGCACCGGCCTCCTAAGCCGGAGATCGCGGGTTCGAATCCTGCCACGCCCGCTTCATTTTTGGACAAGAGCCATATTCACGAGTGAACAGGCTGGTCCGGGGAAGAGGCCATGGTTGAGCCCGATGCGGATGCCACCAGCGTGTTGCCAGATCCGTACGGACACGGCTTTACTCGGGCGGAAAACCCCATCGAGCGTACGATGGAAAAGTGGGAGCAACAGGAACGCCTCCGAATGCGTTTCGGTTCGTTTGCCCGACACCCCGTGACGCTTTTCCTCCGCATGCTGTTTGGCGCAAGCGTTGCCATCGTTGCGCTGGTCTCGGTCATTTTCCCAGAATTTGCCCCGGCCAATCCAGGGTACGTCGTGCTGTTTTGGGCGGTCCCTTTCCTCGTTGGCACCGTACCTCCGTTGTTGGCTGGAGAGTCCATGTGGCAGTCCATTCAAGCCCGTATTTCCCTACGAGAAATTGATGACCAAAGTTCCGCTGGGCGCCTCTCCCTTCGTTCACAGCCGGGCATGGACAGAATTTTGGAGGGGCTCATCGATGTTCGCCGTCACAACACCATCAACATCATGTTGGCGATGAGTGCCATTTTCCTTCTCGGCTTAGGTACGGTGATTCGGGAGGATTCCCTGGTGTGGAACCTGTCCTTTTTGGTCTCCATGACCCTTGGCTTCGCTCATTCCTTCCACTCGTTTTTCACCTCGGACACGGTCCGGCAGCAAGGCGACCAAATGCCGTGCTTGGTTCATCACGCGCCAACACACCATCCAACACAATTGGGGTCAATTTTGGGCGAACTGATCGTGCTTCATCTCGACCCCGACCTGTATCTTGATTGGCTCGATTGGCTGGCCGAATTTCGCAAAAGCATCTTGCCCGGATACGACAAAGACCAGTCCTGGGAACGGGTTCTTTACATCCTTCACTTGAATGCAAAGAACGACCTCTCCGACGACGTTGCGTTTCGTGAACTGCAAGAATTCATTCGCCCTGATGCCATGCAATCGGTGTTGTTGAACGAGGAAGCGAAATTCAACTGGCGCTCGCTTCAGCGGCTTTTGGCCCACGCTCGTGTCTGGCAGCCGAGCGCCTTCCGACTGCTCGAACGTTTGCAGTTGGACCTTCTCTCGGGCACTCCCATCATGCTTCGCTCGCCCTGGCGGATGGACGTGGCCATCGACCCAGAATGCGATGAAGGCACGGGGCATTTGTTCATCGCACTCAACAACCAAACCTTCGATGCGACGGTGGCGAGAATTGAGGTGATTTGTCCCGGAGGCGAACCCTTTGCTCGGGACCACCGGTTCGAACTTCAAGCCTGCCCACCACCACGCCAAGCGGTCTATCTCAACGCAGAAGGTGAAGACGACGCATTGGATTGGGTTCCACGCTATCTCCAACAGGGCGTCGTTCTTTGGCTTGGAGTTGCCTGGCCGGAGCGAGAAGAGGGCGACCGTTACGTGCAAGTTATTCTGCGCGACGAAGAAGGTGTCGTGATTGAATCACGGGTGCTTCGTACGGTGGTCAAGCGACGAACGAGCACCCATTCACGCAGCAAGAACAAGAATCTCGAGCGCGCTCGTGCGTGGGCCTCCCGTCCATTACCGAAGGTCTGATACCTCCGCAGTGGCCCGAAATTCAAGCCGTTTTGTCGTACGGTGGAAGCGCGCACCTTATGGCAGTCCTCCGCTTCGCCAACAACAGGGGCGTTTGGATATGGAAGCATGGGACATCATCGTTCTCGGAGACGGGCCTGCAGCACTCAATGCGGCCGCTGAAGCGGCCAAAGGTGGCGCAAGCACGCTGCTGATGTCGTCCAGCGCCTTGGGGAACCACGGCCTCGCCTCCCTTGAGGGACTCTCAGCATCCATTCAGGAAATGAACAACCGCAGTCACCGCGAAGATACGATTCGAAACGGCGCTTTCCTTTGTGACCAAGACATCGTCGCCGAGACGACAGCGGGTGCCGTAAAACACGTTGATTTACTCGAACGCCGAGGTCTCAACTTCCGTCGAGACCAACAAGGCTTGCCCATGGTTCGAAAAGCCCCTGGTCACGCACAGCCGCGTACCACCGATGCGGGGAGTGCTACGGCCACCGCTCTTCAACAAATAGCCGAAGAACAGTGCATGCGCCACGGCGTGATTCGCCGCGGTGATCAACTTCCCCTGACGCTTGTCCACACCAATCAGTCCGTCAATGGACTCATCGCCCTCGACATGATCAACGGCCGTATCATCGGTTTGCAATGCAAGGCTCTCATCATCGCTGACGAAGGCTTTGAGGGCGCCTTTGGCAACGGCGTGGTCGGCCTTGGTATGGACATGGCGTTCAGGGCAGGCGTGCCGCTGCGCGACATGGAATTCATGACCCACCATCCTCTTGTGGTCAAAGACACCAACCTCTTCCTTCCAACGGGTTTGCTCAACGATGGGGCTCGCCTCCATGAAGGCTCTGGGGCACCCATTGAAACGGACGGGAAAACAAGTTTGGAAATTTCCCAAGCGGTGTCCGATGCCGTTCAGCCCGTGCTGGACGCCCGAAACATGGGCGGGGCAGCTCCGTGGTGGGGCTCCCTTTTCCGCTTGGTGAAGCAACGAACGGGCATTGACATGAACCGTCAAACGGTTCCACTATCACCTGCGGTCGGCCACACCATTGGCGGACTGCCCGTTGACGGCAAGGGTCGCTGCGTGGTCGGAACATGGTCTCGCTGGTTTACCGGACTCTATGCAGCCGGTGATGCTGCCTGCACGGGCCTTCATGGCGCTGCGCCACTCCCCGGAAACCGCCTTCTTGACGCCCTCACGTCCGGCACCTCCGCTGGACAGGAAGCCTCGGCATGGGTGAAGGACAAGAAATTCAGTACGGTCGACAGCATGGAGGCGGCGCTTTCAGACGCTCAAGGCGATGTCTCAGCGATGATGGACGACGACGGCGAAGGTCATGTGGCCCGATGCGGGACCGTCATGTCGTCGCTTCACACCGCGCTTGCATCCACCACAC
>JAYPIL010000032.1:0-14758 GCA_038127845.1 Candidatus Poseidonia sp. | reverse complement strand
AAGAAAGGGACGGGCGGCCATTGGGTTCTTGCTCCACAATGAAGAAAGACATCGTTCCTCGTCGATGACGCATGGGGACCCTGTTTGAGAAGATCATCAGTGGTGAAATCCCCTCCCATCGCGTAGCCGAGGGAGCGGGATATTATGCCTTCTTGGACATCTTTCCACGGCGCGAAGGCCATACCTTGGTGGTCCCTCTGAGGGGCGTTTCTCATCTCGCTGCTTTGAACGACGAAGAGCGAGGCCACTTGATGAACGGCGTGGTGGAGGTGCAACGGCGATTGGGACGTCACTTCAACACCACCGATTTCACCGTCTGCATTCACGACGGACCGCTGGCAGGGCAAGAAGTGCCCCACGTTCACGTTCATGTTTTACCACGAACGGAGGGCGACGCTGGAGGGACCCTCATGTCGATGTGGCCAAACAACACCCCTGCCTCTCCCGACCACGAGGGACTTGCTCGCCTCGCTGAATTGCTTCAGGTTGTGAATTGATGGCCACCATTGTCACCGAAGAGGAGGAAATGCTTCACAACGGGGAAGCCCTCCCAATTCTCTCCGCTTCGGCAAAGAAGATGCGAATCGACAAGTTGCTCGCCACGCCCCTCCCGACCTACACCTCGTCCGTTCCGGGCTCGTATCTTTGGACAAAAATCGCGTTTTGGATGTGCAGGCGCGTCTCAAGCGTTCAATTTCGTACCACATCAAGTTCCTCAACCCAACCGCTTGCCGCTGAAGGCCCCGGTGCCATGTGCTGCGGATGGCACACCAACGGTCTCATGGACCCCCTCGGCATCTTCCTCCACCATCCGAAGGAGTTCGTCGTCGGCGCACGCCACGACTTGGTCACGCGGCCCTTGCTCGGTTGGTGGACCCGACGGCTCGCCGTCCAACCCGTGGTTCGAAAAGCCGAATTGTTGCGAGGCGGTTGCACAGAAGAGGAAGCCATGCACCTCAACGGACGGTCGTTGCTGGCCTTGTCCAGCGGCATCGCCCATGGTTTCGGCTGTGTTTTGTTTCCCGAGGGCACAAGCCACGACAACTCGCACATGATTCGTTTCAAGACAGGACCGGTACGGACCGTTCTCGCTGCTGCCGCACTGGCGAAAGCCAACGACCTGCCACTCCCTCAACTGGTCCCTGTCGGCCTTCATTTTCGTCGAAGAGAATGGTTTCGCACGGACCAATACATCGAATTTGGCGACCCCATTTCGCTCAATGCGTCCTCAATTCCCACCGCGATGGTGGAGGCTGTTCGCGAGGGAGGCTGGGTCGAACCGCCTGCGGAAACGGTTCACTTCATTCGCAACCAACTTCAAGAGCGCCTTCCTGTCATGACTCCCAACACCTCCACATGGGAGGAACACAGAGCGCTCCACCTCGTGGCTCATTTGGAAGCACGGGCATCCGGCACGTCGTTACCGTCCTGGCAAGATGAGGTGCATGCTGCTCGTGCTGTCCGCGAGGGATGGCCCGGTCGCACCGCTGCCTTTCCACCAACACCTCTTGACGGCGAGCGGTTTGAGCAGGCTACAGAGGCAGCAGAATTGCTGGAATCTCACGGATTGGACGGACGGGACATCAATGCCACCGGGGAGGGTCTTCGTCGTGCCCGTCTTGTCAACGCCCCACTGGCATGCGTTCGTCTTGCGTTGTTCACCGCCCTTCTTCCATTTTTCCTGACATCCCTTGGACTACAGATCCTCCTCGGGCGCCTTCTTGGTGATTCCACCGATGAGGGATTAGATGCCCGAACGAGCTATCAGTTCCTTGCTGCCTTTTTCGGCTCGCTGTTGGTGTGGCCGGCCATCGCTGCGTTATGGACCGCCGGCCTTTGGTGGAAACAAGCCATCCTCGGGTCGTGGCTGGGTCTCAGCAACCATTGGCTTGAGGACATCACAGGGTCGCTCACAGGTTCGTTGTTCGTGGTGTACTTGTGTTGTTTTGTGATGTTTTGGGCCAGCGGTAAATCCTTCGCTGGTGCTTGGGATGTTTGGGTTGACGCGCAAAAGGCATGGCGACGAAAATCGATGAATCAAGGGGATAAAGCGCGTCTCAAACTGCTCTTTTCCAACATCATGGCGGAAAAAAGGGACGACTTCAAACGGGATGAGCATTTCGCTCAACCATGACGCCCGACGATGTGGTTGACCAACTCAAGCAGTGGCTAACCGAAGAGCGCCTATCCGCAAGAGCCCAACCCGACCCTCGCGCACACGCTCACTTTCTCGTCCGTTACCCGAGTGGAAAGCAAGGCCACATGTTCGCCATCGTCGTGCCAAAAGATCGTGATTTGGTCGCCGTATCAAGCATGACGCGTGTCGACAAGGGTCAACAAACAGAAATGACGGCACACATGAACGACGAGGACAGTGATTGGGCAGAGTGGATTCATGAGAGTCGTCTGCAGTTGATACGTACCGGTGTTGATTGGGTCGTTCACATGGGGCACGACGGCGACAAAAAACCCGGGCCTCTTCAAGCCTTTAATGTCAGTCTCCCCATTTGGTTTGACGGTCTTTCCAAGCACGAATTCATGAACAGCCTTCGTCGGCTGTGGCTGGCGAAACTTGCTCTCATTCACGAAATCAAGTATTCCTACGGCCCTGGCGTTGGTGAACCGGGTCCCGTTGACGACTGGGCCAAATCCAAGGCCCAACCCGTTCAATCCGAAGAGCAATCCACTGGCCCAGCGCCACAAATCGAATTCGACGAAAAGATGTCGTTCGGCTCAGGTTTTGACCCCACCGAGTGGGCTTGAAAACGGCCTCAATACTGGCGATAAAAATGCGGCACAGGCCGCCAATCGACTCCGCGAAGATATGACCGATAGGGAGCGCGGTTAAGTATGAGAATTCTTTCCTCAAGGTAGCGAAGTCCGGGGTATACCTATGAACCAGAAAATGAAATCCATCAGCCTAGCATCTCTCATGCTGCTTTCCGTGCTCTCATCGTTGATGATCGCCTCTGTCAGTGTGAGCGCAAGCACCGTTGTTATCACCGAAGCCATCCAAATCGTTGATGGCGGTACAGCATCCGATTCACAAGCCGCAGTTGTGGCCGACAGTTCAGGAAACGTTCACGTTGTTTGGACACGAAACCACCTCCATCTCTACTATGCCATGATTTCTCCTCGTGGTGAAACGCTGATTGACTCAACCCAAATCACCAACTCTGGACTTCACAAGATTTGGCACCCCGACATCGCCGTTGATGAGTTTGATCGCCTCCACGTGGTTTGGGCCGACAAAGCGGGCCAGCACGCCATCATGTACTCGGCTCTCTCACCATGGGCGGCACCGATGGACGGCATGGCTTCCGATGACGGAACCATCACCGCCATTGACGATACCATCGTCGAGCGCCGCTCTCAAAACCGAGATTGGCCAGCCATCGACATCGACAGTCAGAACAACGTTCACATCGTTTGGGAAGACAACTACGACGAACTTGGCCGCTTCTTTAACCAACCCCAAATCTACTACTCCATGATTCAGCCCGACATCGGGTCCGGGGCGACCGTGACCTTGTTTGACGACACCCTGCTCACCCCCATCATCGGCCACAAAGGCCACCCCGATGTTGTTGTTGACGCAAACGACTACGTCCAAATTGCATGGGACGACACCCGTGGAGGCAAGGTCGAACTTGCCTTCATCGTCGACACCTCGGGTTCCATGTACTCCGAGTGGGCTGACATCTGCACCGTTGTCTACGGTGGAAACTTCGCCTCTGGGCCGTATTTCCAAGGCATCAAGCCCATGCTTGAAGAGGGGAACATGACGGTGTACGAGACCATTTACGGACTTGGCAACACCCTGCCAGGTGCTGCGAGCTCCGGCAACTGTCAGGGTTACAACAAGAACACTGGCCCCCGCACGACCCCGCTCGGCCAAACCCCAGGCGATGACTCTGGCGGTATTCGCAAACTGCCGGGAACCATCTACAACGGCAACACCTATTCCGGATATTCCGGAGAAGACTGGGGCCCAGGTTCCAACTGGGCATGTCTCTCGTGGAAGGACGCTTCTGGCAACGTTCCCGGAAACCCACCCACACAATCCGACCACCGCTGGAACCCCAACGCCACCAAGATCGTGATTCCTGTTTCCGATGAGGGACCAAAGGACGGCGACCCCTCTCAGCAAGCCGATGACAAAGCCGCTATCCAAGAAGCGCACGACAACTGCTTGTTGGCCGGTGTGATTCCTGTCGGCCTGTACGGTCAGGGCTACGGCGGTGCTGGAAACATTCAGTCCCACTTCATGGACCTCGTGCAGTGCCCCAACGGCATCGTTTCGACGCAAACGCGTAACTGTCCCGGCAACACGCTCGCCAACACCGATGCAGGCGGTCAAGCCTACGAATTCCCGTCGGGCTCCGGTACCAACCAAATGTCCCTTCTCGTGGAAGCCATGGTGTACATCTCCACCAACAACTCTCGTGAAATCTACATGACGGTCTTGGACCCTTATGCAAAGATGAACAACGATCCGAGCTTCACCCCGGGTATTCGCGGAACCACCTCAAGCGGCGGCTCCTACGCTGAAGACACCGGTTTGGGCTCAGAGGGCCACCTGGTTGTCGTGAACGACACCCGTGTGACCATCGATGACGCCTATTCCTTCCACCCTTCCATTGGCGTGGACATGCAGGGCAACACCCACATCGCGTGGATGGACGGTCGCGACTACGGCTTTGAGAAGGACGTGAACTACGAAGTGTACTACACCAAGCTCCGTTTGCAAGGTGCAGGTGCTTGGGATGGAGCCGATGAAGGTCTGTCCACCTATGCCATCAAGAAAATCAACGACACCCCCATCTCCAACGTCGAAGGAAAGAACGGGTTGCCCCCCGCTTCTCCCTACGCAGGAAACTCCGTGTTCCCATCTCTACTGACCGACGACCAAAACAACGTCCACATCGCCTGGGTTGACTCGGGCAATCTTTCTGCCGGCGAAGAGATTCTCTACGTGCGCCTCAACCAAACCGACCTCACCGGTGACGGTGAAGTTGCGCTTGACCCGTGGGAAGCCGTCCCTGTCACGTCGTGGAATTCCAACAAACTCGGTCCAAGCAGCGGCCGGCAACCGAGCATCGGTATGCCGCCTGCCTTTGCCAACGACCTGGGAAGCGGCGCTCACATCGCTTGGTCAGACACCAACACGTGCGACGATAACGGCAACAACAACCGTTTCACCATTTGTTACTCCCACGTCCTCACTGGACAAGTTGACGTCGAGTTTGATGAGGGCGAGACGTTCTATCACGTGATTGAACCGGGCCAACAGACCATCTACAACCTGACCATGAACAACTCAACCCCCGGTCCAAAGGATTTGGTGGCCGACACCTATGGATTGAACATCACGGGCGTGCCCATGAACTGGACGGCGAATCTCTACTTCGCATCCAACCACTCGAGCATCTTCCCCGACACCCCGATTTTCCTCGAGGGTGGGGAAGACATCCGCTTCTACATGCGTGTCCAAGCACCGTCAATCTACCAGGCGAACGGCGACGAACTCGCAGAGATTCGCATCACTGCTCAATCCTACAAGGACCCAGCCATCCAGAACGACATCATTACGCTGACGCTCATGGACGTGGTGCACGGCATCAATCTCGACACCTCGCACAGCATGGCTGATATCGAGCAGGGCGATACCGCCATCTTCTCCATCACCATCACCAACACCGGAAACGTTCACGATGCGTTTGTCTTCTGGGACCCGAACAGTCTCGAAGGGCAGCAAGAGTGGTTACTTCCGTTCGGCTGGCAAGTGAACTTCCCCATCCGCGTGGAGTTGGACCCCGGTCAATCGGTTACCAAGAACCTCGAAGTCTTCGTTCCGACCTCTGAAGACCCCGGGGCCTTCGTGATTTACGTCAAGGGCTGGTCAGAGGGCGAACCCATCAAGTCCGTTGAGAAGGGAACCTACGACATTCTCGAACTTGGGGTGTTCGTCTCGATTCGGTCCACGGGCAACATCGTCTTCGCAGCCGACGACCGCTCTTCGCAGGTGAAGCCCGGAGAATGTGCCTCGTACACGATCAACGTCACCAAGAACTTCGATTCTGGCGACCTCGTCTTTGCCACCCCCGGTGCTCCGGAGTCCAAACCCGACGGCATTGCCATGGATGCGTGGCGTCAAGACAACTGGGTTATCACCGTTGACTTTGCCAACGCAACCGGACCCGGTGACGCAGGCGACGGTCTCGGCGACCCGATTGCTTGGACCATCCCCGGTGCGGCTGACAAGATCACCAAGCGCGTGTCCGTCCATGTCTGTGCGCCGTACAACGCCACCGCTGGCCTCGGCCCCGCTATCACGTTGAAGGGCTACCTTGACGGTTATCCCCGCATTTCGGACTCCGTCATTTTGTCCACCAACGTGATTCACGTCTACGACCTTGATGCTGGCATCGACCCTGAAGTCGGAACCGAGCTGAACGTCAACCCCGGCGACCAGATCCTTCTGCCCATGACCGTGACCAACGACGGTAACGGCCCTGACCGCTTTGACTTCCGCCTTGCACGCGTCACCGACGCGTTTGGCGTCGATGTCATTTGGGACATCGATATTCCTCGTGAAACGCTGCAGGAATTGTCGCCCGATACCTACCAAGCCTTCGAGGTCGTCATGAACGTCCCTGACCGCGTTCAGGCGGGCGAATACACGGTGGTCCTGCAGGCTTTCTCCGAAGAAACCTACCCGGACGCCAGCGGGCGAGAAACGCGAATTCGTGACACCGTGATTTTGTTGGTGACCGTGGATGAATTCCACGACATGCAAATCTCGATGGACCCGTCGGTTGACAATGCGGTCAAGACCTCGGCACCTGGTCGAATCGTTCGATTTACGTTCAACGTGACCAACAACGGTAACGTCCCCGATGTGCCTTCATTGAACAATCACACCGCTCAGAAAGACGGCGATTCCCTCCTGTGGAACGAATTGCCCGGCATGAACATGCTTGACGGCTGGAGCGTTGAGTGGTTCATGCTGAAACAACTCAGTGCCGATGTTGTGGTCGAGGAACCGTGTGTTGAGGTTGATGCTTCGGCAACCGACTTCCCCGAAGACCAGTGTGTCAAGATCGCCGTCGGCTCTTCAGGCGGGAAAACCATCTACGAGTACCGCTTGCCCGAGATGTCGCCCTATCAAACGCATTCGGTTGTGGCAGCCGTCTCCATCGGTACCAACGCTAAGCTGGACACCCGTCCACTCGGACTGAAGGTCGTCTCGATGTACGGCAACATGGAAAACAACGGTGACCACGACGATTCACCTGCTTGGGACGGCGAGAACTTTGATTCCAACGAGTTCATTGTTACCCTCCGACTCCGTGCACCGAACCTCGAGATCAAGGAGATCATTCTCCCTCCAGATCTCAGCGGTGAGGTTGACTCGACCATCCCCGTTGGTATCATTCTGCAAAACACAGGAAACGTGCACGCAACGGACATTGAAATTGTGCTCTGCGAGTACGACGAAGTGAACGATGCCGACCTCATGAAGGAAATTCGACAGAACGGCTGCGAAGAAGAACGCGTCGTGATGCGACAAGTCGTCGGCGCGCTCCTCGCTCCTGACGATACCGAAGACGCCAAAGAGATTGAACTGTACCTTCTCTACCCCGTTACCGCCGGTAGCAAGGGCGTTTATGTCGTGGTCGACCCGATGAACGAAATCGTTGAATCCGACGAGCGTGACAACGTCAAAGCCATCGGTGAAGCACTCGAATCCGAAAGTCCCGTGTTTGACATGGCCAAGGAAGTGGTTGGAAAGACCGCCCTTCCGTTTGCTGTTATCGTGTTGACCATCGCTCTGCTGGGCGTTGTCTACCTCGTCGGCAAGGGTCGCCGAGATGAAGTCAACAAGCGTCTGGCCGAGCAATCCTCTCTGGTGTCGGTCCTCGCTGACGAAGAAGGCAACTGAAGCCGAATCACGACGAGCCTGGACCGAGGTACCAGCGCAGTTCCGTGTCGAACGGAGCAGCGATGACTTGGCCTGAGCGCCTTGCGATTTGCTTTTCAAGTTGGGAACGGATGGTTTGAATCACGTCTCCCGGGTTTGGGTTGCCCATCAGTTCGCGCTGGACAAGCGCATTGAGATCGATGCGTTCTCCATTCGCTTCTACCATGTTTTGAATGATGCTTCGCTCCTCGTAGGAGTCAAAGTCGGCCTCAACAGCAGACGATACGCGCTGGCGGATGTGCTGATGGAGAGAGATGAGAGCATCCCGCTGGGCGTCCAATTCCTCGAGGATGGTCGCCAGCGAACGCATATGGGCCAAGCCTTCTGCAACGGCTATTTTCCGACGCCCGCTCAGTCGCTCAGCGATGGGCAACGATGCGTCGGGCAGTTGAGCAGAGAGCCGCATTGGGCCGCCCTTCGGCAGGTGCCGCTGCTCACAACGGAACAGATCAGGGCCGATGTCGACGTGGACCGAGAACGCACGGTCAACTGCATAGATGGTCTTTGGAGGGCCTCCTTTTTCGGAAGGCACCTTTGATTTGGTGACCATACCACCGTCTTCCAATTCTTTGAGGTGTTTGACGATGGCTGGTTGACTGACGCCGATAAGTTCAGACAGCTGCATTGGGTAGTGGGGTTCTCGTGCCAAGCGTTCCAAAATTTGTCGTCGAGTGGTGTTGTGCAACAGGTAGAGGGCTCTGTCAACGTCCGTCATACTTCTCAACTCGAGGTTGGGTAGTGTCCCGCCCTCTATGAACTCACCGTTTCGCTATTGTTCGTCCCAATCTTTCCATGCGTTGCTCGGTTTTTCCGATGCTGTTGGCGGTGACGAACGCTGCGGCGTCTTTGTTGGCGTGGTTCGTGGAACGGGTGAATCCGCCAACGGAACCCCTTCGTCCCACGATGCAATGGCGGCAGCACTGGCAGCTTCCTCGACGAGGTCTTCGGCGGTGGTCGTTTCAAAACGACCCGTACGGGCGTGCTCTTGCGCACCCTCGACATCGCCACGCATCAGGGCGTACACCTGCTCCGTGGTCAACATGGTACCAGCAGCGACTTCAGGCAATCCGTCAACGTACGTCTCAGGCTGTTGTTGTTCCACCGTGTCAGCAAAAGGCGGGGCAACGTTCGGCTGCTGTGTGGGCATTTCATCGGGTTGGCTGAAGAAGGTCGGGTGGTCGGGATTGAGGTCTGTGACGGGGATGAGTTGCCCGTCGCTACCAACCATCATGACCTTCGGTGCTCGGCTGGGCTTGGAAGCGAAGTACACGATGAGGGCAATTGGCGTGGTCATCACGCCAAGGCAGCAGATGGAGAAACCGAGGACCAACCACGTCGACCCGAAGAGCGTGTTTTGCATGTTGTTGATGGACATCAACCATCCCGTGGTTTCCGAGCAATCCTCTTCACATTCGATGACCAGTGCGTAGGTGCCTGATCCGTTGAGCGTCCAAGCCGCCCGTTCGACCATGTTGGTGTTGTCGGCGGTCATGGCCTGAAAGTCCTGAAGGCATTTCTTTTCCTCCACGGATTCATCCGCCAAAGAGAAGCCTTCCATTCGGTACAATTTGACCGACATTTTGGGCCCGTCGCTGGTTTGGTAGAATCGGTAACACGTGTCTTTGAGCTCGCCGGTTTCGAACGTGCCCGTCCCATCATAGGCGCCATGGTGCAATTCCCGCGGGTCCATGGCGCCGGATATGGCACTGCCCTGGCTGGAGACAAGGATGATGCCAAGCACCACCATCACGGCCCCCGATATGGCCAATCGGAGGGCCCAAGGCGAACGCTTTGCAGGCTCAGGGGCTTGCATCAAAGCGTTCCACACCCTCTTCCTCCATAAGGCTCGCTGATGGAATCAGGCCAAGCCCAAATCAGCGAGTTTCTCTGGAAGGTACGTGTCGGTCACATAATCAAGGCCGTATTTCGCGAGGGACTGCTGCTCAGCCTTCTTGCCCAGCTCGAGCATCATGTTGATCTGTTCCTGCCACCACGGGTCGGCAAATCGTGGATCTGAAAGTTCAGCCTTGAGCGCATCGACGTCCCGCGCGGACAGGTCGTCGTTGGGCAAATCGTAGGCCTCGATGTCGTCGGCTGTGATGCCCAAATAGGTCGCTGTGGGTGTTGCGAGGTACTCCGAAATGTGGGCTGTTTTGATGGCCCCGTAAGCGATGGACGCGAAAATTCTGAACGACCAAGGGTCACCGTCGAGGAACACCACGACCGGCAAATCCCATTCTTCACTCATTCGTTTCAGGATGCGGCGTGTGGAACGGGCGGGCTGCCCCTTCAGGTGGACCAGTCCGCAACCATAGGCTTCGTCAAATCCATTCTCGATAAGCCGGTCAAACATACCGCCCGTTTCGATGGCCATGATGAAATTAAGGTCGTGCTCAACCAATTCGATTTTTTCTTCTTCGACGTTGTACGGCACACCGTATCCCGAATCCCCGACATCGTCTCGGGCATTGATGCGCATCCATTCTCCGCGACGGTTGAGTTCTCGTAGGGTCAGGTTGCCGATGATTCTCGCTCCGTCTTCTTCCGGCCTTAATTTGAAATCTTCACGCATGCACTTCGTGACCACTTCGAGGTCTTCAGCCAAATTGTTGGATTCGTTTTGAGACGAAAATTTGCCCAACCCCCAACTTTCGGAGATGTAGTACATCTCTCTGAGCGTCGATGATTTTCCAGCGTTGATCATGTCCTCGATGAATTCAACCACGTGGAGCGCCCGCAACAACTGCTTGGCTGAACCCAAACTTGTTGCGTCACGGGTGGATCTTTTCTTCCCGTATTTGTACACCCCCAGCTTGCTGTCAAACCCGATGTTGTTCTTGGTTCGCACGGGGAGGGTCATGGTGGGTGCTTCCCCCTTGACGATTTTGTCATACATTTCCGTGACCACTTCGTGCAGAGCGGCCTTGGTTTCTTCAGGTGTGTGACTTGCCGACATCATGCATCACTCCCGTATCCCATCAGCGTTTGTTGTCCAGCAGACCGAGGGGCTGCCTCATCATCTTCATCCTCGTCCGGAACACTTGATTCGTCTTCTGCCACGGGGGCAACCTCGTCGTCAGTTTCCTCGAACAGTGCTTCCTGTCTGCGGATTTCTTCAAGCAACTTCTCGTCCATTTTCGTGGCACCAATCACTTCTTGACTGCCACGGTAGAACACGTCGGTATCGGTCCAATCACCGCGTTCCAACCCGTCCAACTGGTAGGTGAAGGTGAACGTTTGACCCGGTTCCAGCGTTTCCAATTTCCAGGCCCACACGCCGGTGGCTTCCTTTCGTCCACCCAATTCGTTGTTGACCATCGTCGCTCCTTCTTTTTCCGGCCATGCAGCCAAGATGGTGTAGGCCCTCGCTCTTGAGGTGTAATTGAACAGGGTGATGGAGACATCCGTTTGTTTGGTCTCCTTGTTCCATGCCGTGGTGCTTTCTGCGATGACAGCCCCCATGATTTTGGTGATGGAACCCGAAAGATCGGGTACGGGTCGGCCGAGGATGGCCGCTGATTTTTCAGCGATGGCGGGGATGATGTCGTTGACCAGTTCGAATTTTTCTTGCGTCTTGGCCATTTTCTTCTTTTTCTCGAGGTGCTTGCGTAAGCCACGCCCCATCTCGAGCATGGCTTTGCGAACTTCATCCAACACCTCTCCGTTGTCGGCAAGGGCTTCTTTGGCCTCGGAGGTGAATTGGACGTTCGTGCTGGCAAGGTGGACCAAAATGGCCGCCGGCCCTTTGGGAACGCCTCGTCCACCCGCTTGATCCAAACCGTATTGACGCCAGTCCACCGATTCAATGGACTTCGTCAGCAAGCATCCACCTTGCTGGTACATGAGTGGCACTCGGTTGGCAAAACGCAGCACTTCAACGGGCTTGTCCGCCGCCATCCCGTCGCCGAAGATGAGACCCACCTCAACCTGGAAGGGGTTCCCTTGGGTGACGGTTGGTGATCGCGTCATGGTCGTGACGAAACGCGAATCGATGGTCTTTGACAGGCCCTTTTTGATCAGCAATTCTTCAATGGGTGAAAGGCAATTGGTGGGAGGATTGAGCAGTTTGACTGGCTTGTCATCCAGCAGTCGTTCCCCTTGGAAGGCCTCGAGCAAGGCCCGAATTTGTTCGGGCTTCATCGATTTTGGTTTTGCCTTCTCATCGATTTCAGCCGCTTCGAGAAGTTGCTTGGCTGCTCGGGTGGAGACACCGGAGAAATTCTTGTAGAGAAACGAGGTCATTCGGGTATCAACGGCCTCCGAGCACATCCGCTGGAGGGTGCCGAGATGAATACCGTGAGGGTGAGGCTTGATGCTCTCAACCTTTCGAGGCAAGCGTTCGGTCACTCTGGGCCAGTGGTGGACTTCGCCGTCTGGGTCCTCGAACGTGATGTCTGCATGCGGATTGACGATGCTCGTCATCCGAAGATACTGGTAGACACTTTGGCGCCCTCGCTGGTATTTTGCTTTCATGCGACAGGTGATTTCGAGGCCGTGCTCTTTGAGCGTACCGTCGGGGAGTTCCCAGAGGACTCGGTCCTCGTTGGTTTTCGTGGCTTTGTTCTTTCGCGTGTCGAGACCGATGTCCACCACGGCAGCCGAGGTCTCGGTGGCAATTTTTGAGCGAACGTGCGTTTTCCGTCCCGTGGTAAGTTGACTGTACATCACCACGCCCGTGATACCGATGCCTTGCTGACCTCTCGATTGACGGATGGCGTGAAAGCGAGAACCGAACAGCAACTGTCCGAATACCTTCTCAATGCTCTTCTTGGGGATACCCGGACCGTTGTCTTCCGTCTGCAATTCAATGATGTCTTTCTTGTCATCGACCTTGGTGACCTTCACCCGAATGGTTGGAAGGATGCGCGCCTCTTCGCATGCATCAAGCGAGTTGTCAACGGCTTCTTTGACGGCTGTGATGAGGGAGCGGGTCAGCGAATCAAATCCGAGGAAGTGTTTGTTCTTCTCAAAAAATTCTGAAATTGCAACCTGTTTCTGGTTTTTTGCCATTCGTTCCGCTGTGCCTGCCATGGGCGTTCACCCCCCCCGGTCCTCCTCCGTCTTGACGACGTCGGGCCGACAGATGACCGTCCCCGTTCTTTGAGGGTAAATAATAGAACAGGCTTTCAGCGATGAAGGACGGCCATAATGGGATGGCTGCGAGCCAACCGTTCAAGCAAAAAGATCCGAGCGCCAAATGCTGATGTGACCGGTGAAGGCCGAAGCAGCCACCGTCAATGGGCTGGCGAGGTAGAGCTTCCCCGGTCCAGAACGCCCCTGGAAATTTCGGTTGATGGCCGATACCGTGACCTGTTCGGGCGTGATGGAGACGCCGGGACCGGCACCGATGCAAGCGCCACAACCCGGGTCGATGAGTTTGACACCGACTTCCAAAAACAGGTCGTGCCAGCCCTTGCGAACGGCCAAATCCTTCACTTGACCTGAACCGTATTGAATGTAGAAATCCACGCCTTCTTTCACGTGCAGCCCCGCATCCTTGGCCGCCTGGCAAACTTCCGCATAGTAGGCGATGTCGTCTTCTTTACCCGCCGTGCACGAGCCGCCGTAGGCGATGTCGACGGTCACTTGACCGATGTCAACGATGTTGGCGCCGTTGGTCGGGTCGCTTGGAATGCCCTCGTCAGGATTGCCGGGGTGAGCCACCATGGGAACGATGGTGGACAGGTCGATGGTGTGAACGCCTCCGTCGTAATGGGCGCCCTTGTCGGGAGCCACCATGCGGGCGCGTTGTTCCGCTTCGTTGAGGTGGGGTTGGGCCTTGAGCATCCACGTCATGAGGGCATCGTCTGCTTCACAAATACCGGTCCGGCCCGAACACTCCGTCGCCATGTTGCACAGCGTGGCTCGCTCGTCAATGGACAACGAAGCGAGGCCGGGGCCTCCGAACTCCATGCTTCGGTTCAACGTCAGTTCTTTGCGTGCATGGTCGGCCAAAATGGCGAGAATGACGTCCTTGGCCGTGCATCCGTGGTGCAGTTTGCCAACCAGTTCAAACCGTATGGATTCAGGAACCTTGACGAAGGTGAATCCAGCACTGACGAGGTTGGCGTATTCGGTAGCACCGACGCCCCACGTGAGTGCATTCGAGGCGCCACCCATGCAGGTGTGCGAATCGGTGGCCTGGATGAAATCGCCAATTTCAATGAATTCTTCTCTGGCGACTTGGTGACAGATACCGGGTGAGACACCGTCAACGGCCGAGTAATCACGCACGCCGGTATGCTGTTGGAAGGCCACTTGTAGGTCACGAAGCGTCTGGACCTTGTGCATGAAGGGCACGAACTTTGGATTGTGTTGGGCATAGAGGAGATGGTCTTCGAACACTGCAAATTTGCTGGGGTTGGGCAAGGTGTAATCCTCTCCGTACTCTTCAGCAAGGAAGGTGTGAACCTGCGCCGTGGTGAATTCGTGAGAATAGCCGCCCTGCACTTCTGCAATCACCGGGTCTCCGGGTTTGACACACTGTCCTTCAGGCTGACCGACGAGGTTGCGGCTGATGATGTGCTCAGCCATCGTCATGGGCCGTGAAGGGGTGTTCAGCGGTGCGAGGTCCAACTGTCCGGCTTTGAGCGCCTTGGCGAACGGGAACAGGCCGCCGTGTTCGACGATCAGTTGGGTCACGGGGTCGTACTGGCCAGTGAACTCAGAAAGCGGTATGGCATCGCCCTTCTGAAGGCGTTCCAGCATGGCGTGGTTGCCCATCAACTGGCCGAGGTTGATGTTGTTGCGTTCGTGAATGGGAGCAAACGAGGC
>JAYPIL010000031.1:0-22092 GCA_038127845.1 Candidatus Poseidonia sp. | reverse complement strand
TTCGCATTTCCGGAGGTGCTTGGTCGAAGTTGTGCTCGGTGTAAGACAGCCCTTTGTTGTCGAGGAGATTCTTCAACGCCCGACAATAGCCGCAAAAATTCCCCGTGTAAATGAGGAAATCGGTGTCGGCAAGGGAGGCCTGCTCCAAGATCATGGCTTCTGACACATGAAAACTTAGGCCTCCATGCTCTATAATTCCTCGTGAGAATTCATGAGCGGTTGTCGGTTTCTTCCACCCAACGGACAACATCAATTAACGAGCATAGCCCCGCAAGAACATGGTCAAGATGGCTTGCATTGATTGCGGGGCCGTCGAGTTTGAGGCCGATACTCTCCGGGAGATGCTGACCTTGATGATGCCCCATTATTTCGAGGCCCATCAAGACATCATGTCGGGTCGATCCGACATGCCCCGTGAGACATGGATGCAACGGTTCACCGATGCCTTTGACGCCGTTTCCGACGATTGAGGCGGGCATTTGGTCTTCGCAATGAAACTGTCAATCATAAAGGGGTCCAACGCCTAGAGGGATCATGGCCCGCCTTGCGTTTGTACTTGCTTCGGACCACAACAATGTCCGTTTGGCAGAGGAAGTGGCCGCCCACGCTGAGGCGATGGGGCACGAGGTCGACATGATCTACCTCAATGCCTATGATTTCCCGTTGTACACCGTTCAGCGAGAAATCGACACAACGGTCCTCGAAGGAGGGGATGAGTTGCAAAACCGTCTTGAGAAGGGCGATGCGTGGATGGTCTTTGCACCGGAATACAACGGCTCTTATCCTCCTGTCCTCAACAACACCATTGCATGGCTAAGCCGTGAAGGCGATGACTTCCGACGTCTCTTCCGGGATCGAACGGTGGCGCTCGCAACACACTCCGGCGGAGGTGGGCAACACGTGATCATGGCAATGCGTTCGCAGTTCTCGTTCCTCGGCTGCAATGTGATCGGGCGTTCATTGGTCACCAATCGGAAAAAGCCCGCCAATCCAGAAACGATTCAAGCGATTTTGAACAGCATCACGAGGATGATTGCATGAAGCGAACACTCCGGTCCGTCGTACCGACGCATACCGTGCTCGAAGGTGGGGGGTTCAAGGTGCGCCGTCCTGTTGCCATGGGGCGTTTGATGAGCCCGTTTCTTCTACTCGACGAGATGGGTCCCGTGACCTATGGCCCCGGGGAAGCCGTGGGAGCGCCCGACCACCCTCATCGTGGTTTTGAGACGGTGACCTACCTGCTTCAAGGTGGCATGAAACACGCCGACTCCGCTGGAAACAGTGGGGACTTGAATCCCGGTGACGTACAGTGGATGACCGCTGGAAGAGGCGTCATCCACTCCGAGCTTCCTCAAGACCACATGATGGAGAACGGCGGATTGATGCATGGCTTCCAGATTTGGGTGAACCTGCCCGCCAAGGACAAGATGATGGCTCCTCGCTATCAGGACATCCCTTCCGAGGACATTCCCGTCGCCACCAACGACGAGGAAACGGTGTGGGCGAAGGTTGTTGCAGGTCGGGCATTGGGTGTTGAAGCGGTCATCGATACCGTGATTCCCATCACCTATATCCACCTCCGCATGCAACCGGGGGCGTCCTACACCCATCCTTGCGAGCCAGAGCACAACCTCATGGTCTATGCTTTCGGTGGTTCCATGGACATCGAAGGACGAGAACTTGCGGATGGCGGCTTGGGGTTGCTCAACGAAGGTGACGAACTCAATCTGGTTGCGGGCCCTGACGGCGCAGAATGCTTGCTTCTTGGTGGTCCCGAAATCGACGAGCCCATCGCTCGTTACGGCCCATTTGTGATGAACACGCGGGAGGAAATCTACCGTGCAATTGAGGATTTCCAGAACGGAACCCTCGCTTGACTCATTGAGCGCAGTGAGCCACGATGGCCTCGTAATCGGGTTCCTGGCCGAGGTTTTCACACGTCCAGACGTAACCGACGGTGCCGTCGGCTTCGACGATGACCACGCCGCGGTTGGCGACGGTGTAGCCGTCGATGACGAAGTTCTCGAAGGTCATGCCGTAGTCGGTGATCATGGTTCGGTGCACGTCGGAGAGGAGGGTGAATTCAATCCCGTTTTCTTTGGCGAAAGCGCCGTTCGCAAAGGGCGAGTCGACGGACACGCCGAACACCGTTGCGCCGACGTCGTTGAGTTGATTCATCGAATCCTGGAACGCGCACATTTCGGAGGTGCACACGCCGGTAAAGGCAGCGGGATAGAATGCGAGGACAACACGCGAGCCAGCGTGGTCGGCTAAACTGACCTTGCTTTTGTCGGGCGCTGTCAAGGTAAAGGCAGGGGCGGTGTCTCCAACGGTGACCATGTTGGCGGCGAAGAGGTGGAGCATCTTAACTTTCCCGCGAAGGGCAATCACTTGGTTTCGTCCTCCTCTCGGTTGAAATGGGTGTTTCCGTTGTCCTTCGCCCAAATCGTACAGTGAATGTTTTGTGAAGCCAGGGATTGATGCAAGGAACCGTCTCTGATGAAGTCACGGATTTTTGTGCCGCTGTTGAACCCGTGGCAGAAGGTCAGCGTTTCCTCGACCGTTGCTTTTTTGCAGGCACTCTTGATGGCTTCTTTGGCTTCTTGGAGCGTGAGTTCGTGAAGGTCGATCTCTCGCTCGGGCTTCCGGACCACCTGCCGTTTGGGGTCGTTTGGTTGCGAAGGAGCGTGCTTCTGTTTGTTGGATTTCTTTGAACCTGCCTTCCACGCCTTGCTTTTTCCATGGAGATGCGTGCGTAGGGCGCGGTCGCTTCGTTTGGCCATGGCGAAAACGTCCAATTGACGCTACATAAGGATGTTCGAAAGCAATCCGAGACCTGTCAAATGACGAGAATGCTAGTGCCGGGATTCGAACCCGGGTCGACGGGATGAAAACCCGTAATGATGGACCTGACTACACCACACCAGCGGTACTTCGCCCACCCGTGACCCGTTGATAACCGTTCCCGTTTCAACGGTTCACGCAGGGGTTTCCGATTCCTGCGTGGGGGGTTTCTGCTCGAGGTCCGACCACCATCGCCATGCAAGGACCATCACGGCAAAGAATGCAAGCAAGCCAACACCCAAGAGAATCTCGTTGTCGAGGAACCACATCAGGGCGTCAAGGGCGCGGTCGCCGTAGATGCCGATCAGAACTGCCTCAAGGCCGAAACGAAGTCCTCGGCCCAACAACCCTGCAACCACAAACGGTTTCCTGGCCATGTGGCCCATGCCCGCCATCCACCCGAGGACCTTGTAGGGAATCGGCGAGAAGGCTGCGATGAAGATGCCCATGGTGCCGTACCGGGTGGTGAGGGCCTCCAGTTTGGACAATTGACGCTCTTGACCGAAACGGACCATGAGGGTCGTGCCCCAGCGCTCCCCGATGGCGTACCCCACAAGGGCGCCCAACACCGATGCGACGGTGACCACAAGCCACAACCACACCACGAGGGGTGTGTCGCCCATCGCATTGGCAAGCATCGGGATGTAGAGCAAGTCAGGTGGAATCGGTTGTATGATGGCTTCGGTAAACGAGAGCAGAAACAAGCTGGCAGGACCGAAGACTCCGAAGCCCTCGAGCACGGTTTCCTTCCAACTCATGCCGCTCGCTGGTGATGGCCTTTCATGAAGGTAGGGGTGAGCGGTGCCTTCATGGTGGTGATTCGTTTGAACAGGGCATGGAGCGGGTGTTGGACACTGCAGCCTTGTTGCACTGGCCGCTCGACAAACTCGCAGGGGGTGTGTGTGCACACTCACAACAGGGAGAATTGGCCCGTTTGAGCGAAGAACGCATGCTGTTGCTTGAATCGGCCGACCTCCATTGGCGAGACGTGCCAGTCTCTTGGCTGGAACAAGCGACACACATCGCCACCCAAACGGGTGATTTGGCCCGCCTCTCGGATGTTGACCTCGACGTGCTGGCCTTGGCTCTCGGCCTGCAAGCCACCTTGGTCACCGATGATTACCGGCTCCAAAACTCCATTCAGCATGCAGGGGGAACGAGCGAAGCGGTCGTCAACAAACCGTCGACCGCCGTTTGGATGTGGGAATTGAGGTGCACGGGTTGCCGTGACGTGGCTCCCGTTCCCGAACACGTGAAGCGCTCCAAGGACAGCGCTGCGGGTGAATGCCGTCGGTGTGGCTCTCCAATGGTGGTCAAACGCCGCCGTTCGTGATTCACTCTTCATCGGTGGCCCCGTTGAGGGCTTCAAGAGCATCCACTTTCTTCTCGAGCTCGTCGACAGCCATGCCCGTTGGGTCCAACCCGACGGCCTTGGCACGGTCCATCAGCACCTGATCCGGTGTGCGGCCTCCGGCCTCCAAATCAGCAACGGTGCTGGCTGCTTTGGCCATGGAGGTGGTTTCGGAAAGCCCTTTCTGAAATTCGCCCTTTGAGCGACCGAGGGCGTTGGCCAATTCGGGAAGGCGTTGCGCTCCGAACAAGATGAAGAACAAGCCCAGCAAGATGGTCAATTCAAGCGGTCCGAGTCCACCAAACATGGGTCTTCCTCAGCCTTGGGTGGCGCTCCCCGTTGTTGAAGGCTTTCCTTCTTTCCCTTCCTTCTCGCAGACTTATCCACCGCTTACAGGTGGTAGCAAGGCCACTTCTGCTCCGTCGTGGATCGGTGTATCGAGCGAACATCGATTGCCGTTCAAGGCCACAGAGAGGCCAAAATCAATCCATTCATGCAGCGCAAGGTCCTCCACCACCGTACGAACGGTGCTGCCGGCAGGTACCATGTGGTGATGGGTTCGGCCGCCAAGACGCTCTGCAAGTTGCCCAAACGCCATGACGGTGACGCTCAAACCGCCGCCATCCTTGCTCATGTTGGGCTCTTCGGGCAGGGATTTATCAATGCAATTCTCTTTGGTGGGTTCATGACCCCTGCCTTGAAAGCCTCCAGTCTTTGGAAATTGTACCAGGCGGGGGAGTCCACCGTGGAAGCCGTACGAGGGGTTGATCTCAACGTTGAATCCGGTGAAATGGTGGCCGTCATGGGCCCCTCTGGATGTGGCAAAACCACGTTGCTCAACATCTTGTCCGGCATCGATGAGCCCAGCGCAGGCATGGTGGAGGTAAACGGGGCGCCGTTGTACGGCATCTCCGACAACGCCCGTACCGATTTGCGAGGGAAGGAATTTGGCTTCATTTTCCAAGATTTCAACCTCCTGCCGGTTCTTTCTGCGGTCGAAAACGTTGAGTTACCGCTCCTCTTACTGGGTACATCCGCCGTCGAGGCCAGAAAGGAAGCGCTGGACGCCCTCAAACGGGTTGGCTTGGAGGACCGCAGTGAACATCGTCCGTCCGAATTGTCGGGCGGCCAGCAACAACGGGTGGCGGTGGCTCGTGCCATCGTTCATCGCCCGTCGATCATCCTTTGCGATGAGCCGACGGGGAACCTCGACACGGGGACGTCCGGAGAGGTCATGGCGTTGCTCACCTCCATGAACGAGGTTGAGAATACCACGTTCCTCATCGTCACGCACGACGCGACGATTGCAGAACAATGTCAGCGGACCATCACCATGCAGGACGGGCTCATCGTCCAAGCACCCGGTGCCAACAGCGGCGAGGAGGAATAAGTCTGCTTGCATCGCTGGCCGTGGTGGGCGCTATCGTCCTCGCGTTCAGCCTCGTATCCGTCTTTTCTTCGGGCCACTGGTCGTCCTGTACAGCCCTTCAACGAACGCTCTTGATTCTCGGTGGGCCGATTGACGGGATGCTGACGTTTGCCTTGCTGATGTGGCTCGGCCTTTCCCTGACCAACGGATTGGCAGGAGGGGTGTTGATGGGCTTGGTGTCCATGATGTTCTTGCAACCCATGGTCCTCCCGCAGCGCCTTCTGGTTTGGCGCCTTGCAAAGGAAAATTTGCTTCGCCGCCGCCGTCAAACAGCGCTCATGGTCGCTGGTTTGGTCATCGCTTCAGCCATCATCACCTCTTCGCTGGTGGTCGGTGATTCCCTTGATGCAACTGTTTCCGGTGAGGTCAGTGCGGCCTGGGGAGAAACCGATGTGCTCATCGCAGGAATCGATCCGCAAACCGGAACCTCGGTGGAATTTCAAGAGGACCTTGGTGAGCGATTGTGGCAGTCGTTGTTGGCCGACGACGACCTCCATCCTTCGTTGAAGGGTCGGCAATACGGCGTGAGCGCAACGGTGAGTTTGTCGGCTCCGAGTGGACTTGCCGAACCCTCTGTTGCGCTGTTCGCCCGCAACGCAAGTGTGGACGCACAGGGCGTTTGGTCGCCGCTTGATCTTTCCACTGGGCTCCGCTTCACAGCGCTTGAAGCGTTGAATGTCGCCTCAGAAACGAACCACGTGGTGGTCAACGAGGTGGCAGCAGAAATGTTGGAGACGACGGAAGGCGAGATGCTGGAAATGGGGTTGTTCGTGACCGAAGACGGTCAACGCATACGAACCACCCACGATGTGCTCGTACACGCCGTCGTTCCAAATACTGGCCAAGGTGCGATGGCCGGAACCTTGTCGCCTGCTGTTTTTCTCGACCTCAAAACGGCTCAAGAACTGATGCAGCGGAGCGACACGCTCACCAGCATCGCCCTGTCGTTGGACAACGGCCTGACCGACGAGAACCTTCGGTCGGCGACCACGACCATCGAAGAACACCTGAACGAGGTACTGACCGGTGAGGATGCAGGCCTTGTCTACACCGTTGATGATGCCAGCGCTTCGCTTTCCATCTCTTCGGACGCCGGTTTGCAACGCCTTTCGGGGAGCGACATCGTCGCCCTGCGAGAGAATCTGTCGACGCTGGCCGAGGACACGGCCATGCTCGAAGTGCTTCAAGTGCCGCTGATCGATGTCGAGGTGAATCAAGAACCTCTGCTGACCTTGGTTGATCGTGACGTCACTGCCTTGCGTCTCAGCGATTCCGCTTTGTGGCACGCTGCCGCCACGGGCATCGGTTTTGAGTCGCTTGACGACCATGAAGCTTGGATTTGGCAGGTGGATGAAGGCGAGCGCGTCGTCGACATCGCATGGGACGCACAAGGAACGGCTGCGCTCGTTGCTCACGGTGGCGGGCTTGTTCTGGTCGATGAGGGTCTGGAGGACGAGGAGGAGCGTGCGTCTTTTGTTCCACAAGGAGAAACCGTCGCCGTTGCCGCTTTCGCCGAGGGTTGGTTTGCCCTCGTGGAGAACGACGGTCAACTTGCGCTGTACGAATTCACCACTTCCCTCGCGCTGCTGAATCAAACCACGCTCAACATCGTGCTTCCGTCCACCGTGTTGTCCTACGACCTGAGGGTTGAGGAACATCTCTACCTCAGTGTCGAGGGCTTGTTGTCCACCGACCTGTACCGCTCGCCCCTCGCACCGTTGAACATGGAGGAGATCGATGAAACAGCCTGGCCTTCCTCTTCTGATGGTGACGCCGGTCCAACCGACTTGCCTGTGTTTTGTGATGGCGCTCTCGCTGTTTCGGTTGATGAGGAAGTGCATTGGTGCACGTCAACGGAAGGCTTGTTGCGCTACAACAGCACGACCAACATCACGCTCAGCCAACGGCTCCCCGTTCTTTCCGACGCTGAAGGGTTTGGGCGTTTCCCGCAGATGTTCCTCGCCTTTGGTGGTGAAAACATCACCCTTGACGTGGAGGAAGGCAACGTGCTGACCTCGCAGCGACTGGAAACACTCGATTTGGTGAACACCTCATCCCCGCTGTTGGCCACGGGCATTCTGCCCTATGCTTACGGGAACGACAGTGCGACGTCGTTGATGCCAATCGGCTCCTACACGTCGCTTCCTGGATTTGAACAACTGGCGGACCTTGATGCTGTGGTGCTCGGCCTCGTCAACCTCTCCGATGCAGAGCAATTGGCGCTGGCTGGAGAAGATGACCGGTCCCTGGTGATGTTTTCCGGCCCTGGATTTGGTGACGAAAACAGCACGGTGGTTCAGGGTTTCCAAGCATGGTTTGACGAGCGAAGCACGGTCGACGACCTCCACCTCAGCGTACGGGCCGTTCAGTTGGACGCTGCAGAACAGGCTGAAGCCTCTTCAGGCCTGCTCTCTGCCATGTTCCTCGTGTTCGGAACCTTCACCATCGCCGCCGGTGTGTTGTTGTCGCTGACCATCATCATGTTGCTGGCCGATGTTCGGCGTACTGAATTGGCCACGGCGAGAGCCCTTGGCTTGAAGCGAAGCGACGCAAGGGCGATGTTCGTTTACGAAGGGACCATCACGGCGCTGATTTCCGGGGCGCTTGGGTCCGTCTTCGGGTTGTTCCTCGCGTGGATCATCGCCGTTGGTTTCACCTCGATCTTCCGAAGTGTTGGGGCCCAATCGTTTGCGTTTGCGTGGACGTGGGATTCGTTCGTTGCCGGATGGATTTGGGGTGCGCTGCTCTCGGTTCTTTTGTTGACCTGCAGTGCCGTTTACAACGCACAATTGAACATTGTTCGAGCGCTCAAGGGTGGCCGCCCTCCGTTGCGCCGTGGCGTTCCATGGGGCGTGTTCTTGGTTCAAATCGTCGGCTTCGGAATGACGGGTTTGTGTGCAGCAACGCTGCTGCTGTCGGGTACCTCAAGCGGATTTTCGTACGTGGCCTACGTTGGCGTTGGTGTTGGCCTCGTTCTTCTTTTCACCCCGTTACTGACATGGCAACTTCCCGTTTTGTTAGCAAAGGGCAACGTGACCCGGTGGACTCGCTTTGCACCAAGGAATACCCTGGGTGCTACCGGGGTCTTGTTCTTGGTCTGGACCTTGGTCTTGGCCCCCATTGACCCGCTTCGCCAGCGCATGGAGCCGAACGAGTTGACCTTCATTGTGTTGGGGTTGCTGCAGGTCTTGGCTGGCGTCTTGGTCCTCACCAGTTTGGCGCCGATGACCGTGCAGTGGTTGTCGAAGAAAAAGGTGTTTGGCGGCGGGCCCGTGCGCTCGGTTGCACTCGCCCATCCGCTCGCTCACCCGGTGAGGACGGCCGTGGTGATGGGGATGTTTTCCATCACCATGTTTTCGGTGGTGGTGCTGGCGGGCTACACCGAGCAATTTGACACCTATTCCTCCGATTTCGTTCACGAAGCAGAGGGTGAATTTGAGTTGTTGTTGACCTCGAGCCGGTCTCGGCCGATCACCCTCGGCGAAGAGGTGTCGTCTTGGGGATTGAACGATTCAGCGCTTGCGAACATCGATGCTGTCGGGGCTGTTTCAAGAGCGCCGGTGCACCTTGAAGATGCCAAAGGCGAACGCATGCCCTACCTTGTTCGGGGGGTCGATGACGGCTTCATCGTCCACGGTGGGTTACCGTTGCACCTGTGGGATGAATCCCTCGGGAAAACCTCCGAAGAGGCGTGGATTTCAATTGGAAAATTCAACGATATCGTGTTTCTCGATGCGTCGTTCGGGCTCGAATCCACCGCCGATGGGGCAGGACTTGTTCCCTTGCAATTTTCAATTGGAGATTCAATTTCTCTAATTGATTTTTCAAACCCGAAAAACACCAAAGAGGTGCGGGTGGGGGGCTTCCTCAAACAGTCGTCGTACATCTTCTCGCCCGGCGTTTGGATGAACGGTGATGTGGCCGAAGAACAGTTTGGAGCGGAAGTGACCAGAATGTACGTCAGCGTTTCTCCCGACGCCAAGGCTACCACTCCGGAATTTGCGACATCGGCGATGCCAGCACAGGGGAAGTCGGTTGATGAGCGGCGCGCAGCAGCGGAACTTGAGGATGTCCTCGACAGTGCGTTAGCTTCGCAAAACATCAACGTCCAAACGGTGGCCGATGAAATCATGATCATCCAATCGCTCGTTCTCGCCATCCTCTCTCTGTTTGAGGGCTACCTTGCGCTCGGTTTGATCGTCGGCGTGGCGGGTATCGGCGTGGTGACCGTTCGCAACGTGAGCGAGCGACGACGAACGGTCGGCATGCTCAGGGCCATCGGCTTTCGACAACGCCACGTCCTCCGTATGTTTTCCACCGAAGTGTCGTGGGTCGCCGTGTTGGGCATGTTCAACGGCTTGGTCATCGGCTACGGTTTTCACCGAGTGCTGTACACTGCCCTGTGGAAGGACGAAGGCGTTGCGTTTGTCTTCCCCTGGGTGTCGACCTTGGCCGTGTTTGTCGTTGCATGGTTGGTGGTGTTGGTCACCACGGCTCTCCCGGTTCGTCAGGCTGCGAACATTCCACCGTCGGCCGCATTGCGGGCCAGGTAAAGCGGAAATTCCACCGGTCAACGATTTCACAAAATTCTTGCACCAATGAATTTCAACAGGTCGTCGAAATTGCCTTTTTTGGGCTCAAATCATAGATTTTCAGGCTGAACCCCCATGAATCATCCTTCCTATAGTATAAATACAACGCACAGCGTGGGGAGGGATACCGAACCTTCGGGGGTATAGATATGAAGAATATGACACCTGTAATTCTCGGGTTGTTGATGCTGACGAGCTTCTTCGCTGGCGTTGACTTCTACGAGCTAGAAGAACAAGTGACGATTGAGGAGACCGGCGCACGTGCAGGCGCTGACCCCTCCGTGATCGCCATCACCACGCCAAAACAAACAACCTGTGACGACATCAACGGATGTCGCAACACACTGCAGGTTGGGCAAGCGACCACCTTCTCCGCGTTCATCAAGAACGCAGGGGACGCTGCGGCGACCGAGTTGTCGTACGCCGTCACCATTTACTTGGAAGACGGAAACGGTAACCCAGGAAACATCGCCAACGACGCATCGGGGAACCCGCTTCAGTGGGAAAACCTCGACGCCATGTGCGATGACGGTACCGTTTGCGACTACGACTCGACCACCGACCCGCTCGCAGCAGGAGCCTTCCTCGGCGGCGGCAAAGTGACGCTTCAACTCCAAGGCGGTGGCGGCGACATCACGTGGACGCCGACCCAAGGCCGCTACATCGTTGAAGTGTCCGTTGACAGCCCAACGGACGCCGACGCCTCCAACAACAACGAACTCGTGTTCGTCGTGGTTGAGGATTGGTTCGACATCTCTGTCGACCTCCAGTGGACCAACGACCCGAACGGAAACATCAACACCCTCAACGCAGCCCAACTTCAATCCGGAGAATTCCAACTCACCGTGGAAGCAAACGGTTCAGAGCCGTTCTCTCCCCGCAACGTGCTGGTGGAGCTCCGTGTTTCAGGCGATGTTGACACGGCCACCCTTGACGGTGCCGACCTCATGCAAAACAGTGGTATCACGCAGATGACGATCGGTACCGACGCCACTGTGCGCACCTTCGAGCACGAAACGGACCCAACGAACTTCACGGAAGAAACCCGGTCCATCCTTACCTACCAGTCTGCAGAGGTCCTGAACGGTGAAATGGTGCCGTTGGGTCAAGGCGGTGGCTTTGAGATCACCGTTGAAGTGATTGAGTTCACCATGTACGGGCCGTTCACCGACTGTGAAGAATACATTGACGGCGGTGAAGGGAACGAAACCAACTCCACCACCCTGCGTCACTTCTGTGAAGTGACGATGTCCAACGACGACCGACCCAAGACGGATTTCGACGAAATCACGGGTAGCAAGGACGTCTACAACGACATTCGCATCTCTCGCATGGGTGTCTATCAAGGCTACAACTACGACGACGACTGCACCGGTGCTCCGGCGACCTTCACACAGGAAGGAATTGGCGGCGACCTCAACGTCGGCTGCGCCCTTGTGTATGCAGACGTTGAACACCGTGGCAGCGATGGCAGCATCGGCTACGGTTGGAACCTTTCCTACACCATCACGCATGATGTTCTCGGTGTTGTTGACTCCGGTGTTATCGACGAATGTACGACCGGTACGGAGATGCCCTACTCTCACAATTCCCTCGGCGGAATGGGCGACTTTGTCGGCTCTGCATGTGTCTTCGTCAAACTCGAACCGGGTGAATACACCTTCGACTTCAACTTGGTCATGAACGAAAAGGGCAGTGATGAAAACAGCACGGCCACATGGGACGCAGTTCCTGGCGGTGATGAGCGCCTCAACAACAACCAAGTCACCATGGTTTCGGACGTTATCAACAACCTCCCCATGATCACCTCCTTCGAGTTGCTCACGGAAGGCGACGTTGTGGTCGGTCAGGAGGCTCTGCTTCAGTTCTCGGTTGCAGCCTTTGACGTGGACGACCCGTCCGGTGACGCCTTGGAGTTCTCGTTCAACTATCAGGGCGGTGAACTGCTTGGTTGCGGTACCCGAACCTTGGCCGACGGCGGCTCAACTTGTGAGACGCCTGTTGCTACGGAATTCGTGGGTAACCTCATCGTAACCGCTGTGGTCAACGATGCACACAACGGACAAGTCTCCCAAGAGATTGACCTCGCTGTTTGGAACGACGCTGTTGCCACCGCAACCAGCGACGCTGGTATCACGATTGAATACCCGCTCCAATACTTCGCCTTGAGCAACTTCACCATCGGAGCCTTCACCGATGCTGACACCACCTCCTACGACGCCGTTCAACTCGAAGGCTTCACGGGGACCTACGCTGCTGTGGCTGCCGTGAACTACGCGCCCAGCACCACCTTCCCTGCCAACGACATCCTTGACCAAGAACTCTCGGTCATCGTTGACACCAGCCTCGAAGCCACGTCGCTGTGGTACATCGACGGCTCGGGCAAGTGGATCCTCTTCTCCGACACCGCAGAAGAGGGCGAAGATGCGACCACCGAGGTCTTCACCTACGACATCCCTGACAACAGCCCTGTTGTCCCAGCGGGTGTCTTGGTGTTGATGGGCGGTGAACTCGCTCAAGCCAGCATCCCCGATGCCTCCGTCAGCGGATTCAGTGCCACCGCCACCAAGGGCGGCGGTATTGCGCTCGCTTGGGACATCACCGGTACGCTGCTCTCCTCCGACAGCATCATGGTCCACATCTGTGAGGCCGATGCTGACTGCGAGGACGGCTACATGCAGGCCGTTGCTGACGAGGACCGCACGTTCACCTACAGCGGTTCCCAAACCACGCACGGCGAAACGTACTATGTGACCGTGGCCGTCTGCAACGAAGAAGGCTGTTCCACCCCAGGGTTGGCCACCGTTGTGGCCGACAAGCGAGTCGACGGCGACTACACCATCAGCAACCTCCAGATCGAGGTCGGCGCCGACGGTGCAAGCTGGGACTTGAAGTGGGATGTTGCTGGTGACACCAGCGACGTGGCTATGTGGCACGTGTGTTGGATGTCCGAAGACTTTGACGCAGCCAACATGCCAACGCCGTGTCCTGACGGTGTTGCTGTGGGCGGTGCTGAAGTCAGCACGACCATCAACATGCCAGAGAGCGTCCGAACGGACCAGTTCTACTACTTCACCGTCGTCGGTATGGACGACAAATCCAACATGGACGCATCCGCCTCCATGAACGAAGCACAGGACGTTCGAACGGTTGACAACTCCAACGCCAACGACGGTAACGGCACCATCGGTGACGACAGCGGCGACGGCGCAAGCGCAGGCATCCCCATGTACGCTTGGGGCATGATTGCTGGTGTTGTTGTACTGGCATTTGTTGTCGGCGCCTTCATCCTCTCTCGAGGCGATGGCGAAGGCGGCGAAGGCAAGGACTGGGATTACTGATCTCAGGCTCTTGAACAGCCAACCTCCACCCCACCGGGGTGTACAACGCCGGAGGCGCCGCCAAGGCGGCCTCTCTGGCCTTCTTCTCTTCTCAATGAACCTCCAATCAGCAAGGCGTTGCGCTTGGTACCGTTCGTTCATTGGCGCTCCATGAAAAACGATTTATGCGAAGTTTTGGTGGAAACATCATGCCTCGCAACCTCGTCTTTCTCACCGTCCTGTTGGTATCTACGATGTCCCTCTCCGGATGTTTACGAGGTAACGGGGGCGATGGAGCCGTCGGCGGAAATGGTGACGGTCTCGACGTCGAACCAGGACAGTATGAAGTCCTCTTCTACGAGGACCTTGTCTTCGCCAGCGGCCTTGCCCACACCGCATCAAGCACCCAGCCATCACCTGTCCCGCTCAAACTGGATGTCTATTGTCCCGACAGCAATTCGACCGACAGGCCCGTTTTGATGTTCATCCATGGCGGTGGGTTTACGGGCGGAGTCAAGCATAAACCAGAAATTGTTGAGATGGGTCAGTACTATGCATCCCGAGGATGGGTCTTCGTTTCGATTGATTACAGAACCACGGAAGAATTGGGTGATATTGAAGGAAAGACACAAGACGAAATTGTGGAGTATTACAGGGGAATAGCTCCCCAGGAATGGGTTGACCATTCATTTACAGGGGCCGAATCCACCAAACAAATCCAGCAAGCGGTTGCGATGTACACGGCTCAACGCGATGCCAAAGCCGCCCTTCGCTGGGTCGTTGCCCATGCGGAAGACTACCAAATCAACACCGATGAAATCGCCGTTGGTGGCGCTTCAGCTGGCTCCATCACCACCATCGCTCTCGGCATCTCTGACCTCGGCGATTTCCGTGACGAAATATCCTTTGATGATGACCCGACACTCTCTACGACAAATTACAATCAATCCTATGAGGTTCAAAGCATGGTGTATTTCTGGGGCTCGAAACAAAAACTGGATGTCTTCGAGGCTGTCTACGGTGTGGAACGGTACGATGCAGAGGACCCGGAGTTGTTCATGGCCCATGGTGACCAAAGGGATCTTGTCACCCCGTACGAGGGGGCTCTTGCACTCCAGGATATTTACGCCGAGTTGGACATTCACAGCGAACTTGTCACGCTTGAAGGCCACGGGCACGGTGCATGGGGCGCTGTTGTGGATGGGAAAGGGCTGTTCGAGTTGTCGTATGATTTCCTGATGGAACGCCAGAATCTGGACCTTTCCTAAGGTTGCAAATCGCCGAAAAATGACGCGGAATTGAGCCGTAAAAACCTCTGATATTTTTTTGTCAAAAAAATGAGAATTTCTCATTTTTCCAACGTTGTTCACAATGAAAAATTCTCCCCGGTCAAAGGTAACATGGTCGCTTATTCAAACAAATTGCACCCCAATCCATATAAATGGTGTAAGTCGTGGGATGCAGTGCATACAGTCCGTATGGGGTGAATGACTATGTTGGAAAACAAGAAAAACCAGAAGAAAACCGTCTTCGGCGGTATCGGGGTTGCACTGTTGTTGTGCGCGTTGATGGTGCTCATGCCAATGAGCGGCTACGTTGATAACAACGAAAGTGAAAACGCTGAGTTTGTGGAAGCAGGCTCAGTTGGAGCTGATGATTACTTCAAGCTCCCCGAAAAGATCGCTGAAGCAGACTATGAATATGACCCATCGCTTGAACTTCAAGGGATGCGAGACCAAACCACGAAAGCCTTCCTCAACGAGGACGGCACCATCAGCCAGATGGTTAGCAGCGAACCGCTGCACTACCTCTCGGCTGATTCGACGTGGGAGAACATCGACCTGAACATTCAGGCCTACCCAGAGGGCTGGGGCGTCACGGAGAACACCTTCACGACCACCTTTGCCCCTGAAGTGGCCAACGGAATGTCCGTTCAAGTCAACGAGTTCGTGGACCCAATCGTCTCCGGGCTTAACCCCATGATCGTCACCCTTGACGAAACGGGTTCAGCACCTGAGCCGTTCATCGCACCTCCAGCCGTCAACGGCGTTGAAGTCGGTGGAAACGTCATCCGTTACCCACTCGCTGAGGGCTTCGACCTTGACTACACCGTCGAGGCCAACGAAGTCAAGCAGAACCTCGTCATCCGCGAGGCTCCTGTACTCCCACCAAACGCCAAGTGGTTTGGTATCAGCGAAGGCATGCGCATGCCAGCTGGCTACGCCCTGTTCTCGGGCGAGACCATGCTGGGCGAGGAACTCTTCTCTACGCAGGAAGACCTCCAAATCCGCCATGTCGAAACCGGTGAACTTCTCGCTGAGATTCCCGCACCGCTCATCATTGAACCTGAAGCAAGTGAACCCTACACGGGGACCTTCTTCGTTCAAGTCTACGGCCCACAAATCATCCTGATCACGGTCGTTGACGCCGAGTGGCTCATGAGCGAAGACCGCGTCTTCCCTCTGGCGCTTGACCCGACCATTCGTGTCAACTCCGCCTCCGGTGGTTACTGTTACATCTACTACGGCTACTGTTACACCAGTTCCTACCGATACCACTACCGTTACTACAGCCAGTTCCGCTACACGCCTTGGCACAAGTACTCCTTCTCCTCCAGTTCGCAATTGCCCTCTGGAGCAACCATCGACAAGATCGAGTGGAAGAAATACATGAACTACGCATACGGCTGGTCCCGAACCGCCACTGTCTCGGTTCTCGAAGGCTGTGGCCTTGACGCCCGCTACAACCACGGCATTACACAACGAGCCTGTAACGGAAGTCCCATTTCCAACTCTTACATGGTCCGCAACTACGGTGGTACCGCTGCACGAAGCCTGATCGCTTCGGCTGGTAACTCACCGCAAGCCGGAACCGTCAGTACCATGGGTACTGGATGGAAGACCGTGACGTTCTGTAGCTCCTCTACCGCCTGTGCTGCTACTTCTGGTGGTGTCTCGCACATCTCAACAGCAGCGACCAACGGGGCCGGTAACATCGGTGTCTCGGAGCGATTCAACAGCAGCGCTTACTTCTACACCTACGCCTACTCAAGCGGTAGCCGAAACTCCCACTTGATGATCACCTACTCCGGTGGTACGGATGCAGACGCTCCAACGGCCGACTTTGTGCCTTACACCGGCATCGACTCGTACATTGAAGGTGAGCGAACGCTCTTCATCAAGTTGACCGACATGTCGGGTATCGACACCACTTCCAGCGGTGCACCGAAGTTGTTCTATTCAACGGACGGTGGTTCATCCTGGAGCAGCACCACGTACGGATTGGGTTCCAACAACCAATTCGACGCTGGTGAACTCGTCTCCATCGGTACGTGCAGCAGCACGGCTACCGACTGTAAATTCAAGGCCCGTACGCCCGACTTGAGTTACGGTGACAGCCTTGAGTATTACTGGAAGTACCAAGACCTCAACCAAGGAAGCAACGGCGCCAACGTCGGATACGAGCCTGCCCTCACCGGCAGCCAAACCACGCCAACGCCATACGAGTTTGAGATCGTCGACCCAGCCAACGCTCCAACATCTCACAAGAAAATGACCGTGTTGACCACCGACGTCCACGCAGGCAGTTACTACAACCCGCAGGGCTTCTTCGACCGACAGCTGACCTATTACAGCCACTCTGACGAGTACTTCTTCGAATTTGACACGTCGAGCTGTGGTACGGGTGGTTCCTCCTGTTTCTACACCAGCACCAGCACCTTCTACGGTAACTGGCTCGCTCGTGGAAGCACGAACCCAAGCCGAGGAACCTACGGTGTGTACTCCAGCTCCGGTGTGACCAACAAATTCAACCAGAACTTGTGGAACAACAACGGTGATGGATACTTGCAAGTTGGCGCCAAGGACGGCCCAGGCATGAACATCATCTTCGTGTACAACAGCGCCAAGAACGCTTGGGCTACCGTTGGTATTGACACGGAAACGGGAATCGACACCGCCTTGACCGGTGGTGCCAAAGCAACCTCGTCCTTGTCCTACGGATATACTCAAGCCTACCGATTTGCCATCCCAGGCGACATCACAGGTGACTTTGGTACGTTCAAGTTCAACTCCACTGGATCCTCGAACACGGCTGACCGAATGTGTGTGACCACCAACGGATGGTACTACTTCTATCGAGCCCCAACCTCCAACGAGCGCTGTACGTCGGCATACTACATGATCTACGGTTCCACTTCCTCCTACCGATGGAGTGGATTTGCCCTCGGATCCGGTTATTACGGCCGACAAGCCTCGACCGGTGAGATCACCTACAAGGTCGGTAACGTTGCACCAACGCCCGACACCTTCAAGCCTGAATTCACGCACTCCGCCATGCAGGACTCCCACTCCAAGAAGCGTGTCGTTTCCGTGACCATCCTCGATGGTGGCGACCCTGCATCTGGATTGAACGTGAGCAGTTCCGCTGGTGTTGGACCAACCCTCTACCACCGAATCACCCCCGACGGCGGTTCGGCTGGCAGCTGGGTCTCCACGGCGATGACACAGGAATCCGGCAAGACCCGTGCTCAGTGCAGTCTCGGTGCTTGTACGTGGTCCGCTGACATCGAAGACCTCGAAGTCAATGACACGGTGGAGTACTACTTCACCGCTCGTGACACCTCAACGGTCAGTCAAGGTATCAACGTGAACACGTCGTCGACGTACTCCTTTGAGCGCGGCGACCCCAACAAGGTCTTCGTTGTGGAGTGGCGCGACTTGTCGTACTACACCTACGGACAACTCTGTACCGTTCAGGCCTTGTTCTACGACGTGACCAACGAGATTGAGTTCAAGTACGACTCGAATTGTCGTACCACTTACAACTCTTGGTCAATCGGATACATGGACCAAACCCGAAACAAGGGTGCGAGCATTGCGCACAGTTCCTCGACCTCGTGGAACACCAACCCTGGTCACGTGCCAACGACCTCGAACTTCCGTATCACGACCAGTTCAACCGACCACGCATGGGAGTCCTTCGACAAGGGCCTCACTGAAGTGACGAACGCACAGACGGCAATGTCGGGTACCTCCAACGGCCGACCTTACCTCTACTACTGTATTTCTTCCTACTACTGGAACACGTACAAGAACAAGTGTAACGCTAACATCGACATCCCAGCAGGATTCGAGTTCGAATACTTCGGAACCACCTACGACGGTGACGACAGCAATGACCGTGTCCAACTCGGCCGCGGTGGTTCGATGTACTTCATCGACAACGGAAACACGAACGTTGAGCGTAACTTGTGGACCTACCACCAGCCGGCCCTCCCCTACAAGGGAAGCAGCCTGGCTCGTGCTGGTACCATTGCACCATTCTGGACCGGTTACAACAACTACTACTGTTTCGTGAACTCGAACCAGGATTGTTCGGTGTACTATCGTGTCATGCCATACGAAGGAAAGGGTACAGATGTCACCGCTGACATCACCCAGGACCCAGTGTGGGACTTGACCGACAGCCCGATTCGCATCAACCCGACCAACAAGTACCTCGTGGTCTCCTCTGACTTGACCATCAAGCCGGGTGTTGAGATCTTTGTCGCAGCCGGCAAGGGTATTTCCTTCGACGGTTCGTGTACGAAGATGACTGCTTTGGGTAACTCCACCCACAACATCAACTTCACCGGATTGAACGGTGGCGAGTGGCTCGGAATGGCCTTCACCGACGACTGTACGTCGGCTGGCGGCACCGATGACCGACACCAGTTCAGCTTCGTGAACTTCAACAACACCAGCGATGCTGTCTTCCGCTCCGGAAGCCGACACGACAACTCGGGCCCATCCTGTGGTAGCTCGACCGCTGACTGTAACACGGGTAACTACACGATGAGTGACGTGACCTTTGCCAACGTCGGCGCGGTCTTCACCCACGGTAGTGGACAAGGCACCGTTCTCACCATGACGGATTTCTCCGTTGACGGGGTTGACGAGGCCTGTTTCAACTTCCCGGAAAATTCGGTGGCGACGCTGATTGAAGGTGACATCAAGAACTGTAACAAGGACGGAAAGACTTGGGCCGGTACCATCGTGAACTACCCCGGTTCCACCGCAGGTGCTCTCCACGCAGAGAACTTGACGGTTGAGAACTCCTACGTGAACTTCATCGATGTTGACCTCCAAGATGTGACCTTGTCCAACATCACGGTGACCAACCCGTCTGCACAGACCGGTGTGGCCATTGACTCGATGCACGGCAGCAACTCGGATGTCTACATCAGCAACGTTGACGTTGATTCGTACGCAAACTCCGGCATCAACGCCATGAGCAGTTTGAAGATGATGGATGTCGATTTGGGCTCCGCCGATTTGTGGCTCATCCCCGGTGGATGGTCCCAGACCGGAAACGGCCCGTCTGGCTTGGACAACGTGTTGAACACGGTGACCGCCGGTGACATCACCATGCAGCGATCACACCCAAGCGAGTTCACCGACATCACCGCTGGTGACATCTCCATCACGGCCAACGCTATCGTGAACAGCCGCCTGTCAATGGACAACTTTGACATCGGCTCCTTCACCATCGCAGGTTGCGGTTGGAGCATGGTCATGGACTCCCCGTCTTTGGAGTCGTTCAAGAGCTCCTGCTCCAGCTCGACTTCCAAGAACACGGCGACCATCGCAAGCGCTGACTTCCAGCACGGATCGAGCAGCGACCACGTCATTGACGGAAGGAACTCGTTCATCTCCGTCGGTGAATCGACGATCACCAGTTCGTCCGTCAGTGCTTCCGGTGCCCAAGTGGCCAAGGCCCGCACCGGTACCGATGTCGTTCTCGCAGAAGTGAGCATCAACGGCAACGATTGTGCTGACTCAAGCGGTGACACCGGTAACTGTGACATCGATGTTTCTTCATCGACGTCCAACCCGTCCATGGTGTACTTCGGTGGTCTCGGCAACGTGTCCGTTTACCGTGAAGCCGCAGGCTCTCGTGTTTACAAATCAGGTCACACCGTGACGGCAACCCTCTTGGACAGCACGCTAACAGAGATGTTCCAAATCGGTAGCCACACCACGGATGCCAACGGTAACACCAGCATCTGGGTCATCGTTGAGGACAGTGACGGAACCACCTATTCCGACCACGTTGTCCGTGCATTCGGTACGGCCGGTCAAAACGAAACCTACCCAGACAACTATCCTGACAGCACGCTGGCCAGTGACTGGTATCCAAGCGGCGGCGTCACCGTGGGCACCCACCTTGACCTTCTGCTTGAACCGGCACCCGTCGTGCTTGACGATCCAACCTTGGACTGTTACAAGTTGACAACCGACGCATACTACACGGGCGGTTCCCTGCCCAACGGGTACGACTTGACGGGTAACTACGACAGCAGCACCAACACGTTCACGTTTGACGATACCTCGATTACCGTCAAGGACGACTTGATGTTGGATACCTGTGGCTTTGAGCTCCAGGGTGGTTCGCTCCGTGTATTGAGCACGGCAACCAAGTCACCTGTGATCACCATCAAGGACGACGGTTTCATCACGGCAAACAACGACGGAACGTCGACGAACCCCGCAGCCATTCGTGCTGTTTCATCAACCTACGGCCTCCACCTTGACATCCAAGATGGTGGTGTGTTGACGCTTGACAACGCTGTTCTCCGCGACGTTGCGTGGGACACGACCACGAAGTCTGCCCTCTACATCGGCTTGGGCGCCACGCTCAACATGATGGATTCCGCAGTCATCTACGGTTCCTCCGCAAGTGCTGACGACATGGCCACCGTCAAGATCGACGGCGGCTCTGCTGATATTCAGGCTTCGAGTATCGTGAACACCGGACAAACCGGAACGGCCATTTGGGTCGAAAACTCCGGCGCAGCCTTGACGGACATCATCGTTCGCAACGCCGCAGTGGGTATTCAGAGCTACAACGGCGCTCCTCAAGTTGACGGCTTCACTTCCAACGGAAACACCGTTGGTGTTGATGTCTACGGCGGTATGTCCTTGCCAACCCTCTACCGAAGTTCATCCCTCTCGGGCATGAGCGCAGGATGGCACACCTACAAGATTGACCTGTCCACCTTCTTGGGCTCCGGCGACTACTTGCAGGTTGGAGCCAACTCCATCTTCGGTGGCGGTAACGCTCACCCATCGTACAACTACGCTACGAGCAAGTACTACTGGGTCTCCGACCGATACAACATCATGTTCGAGGACGACCAAGGAAACTCCTGGAACATTACCGATTCCGGTCAAGAAGGTTACTACCCCTACGGTAGCAACGACCCAGCCGTGACAGCGGGCACCCACAGCTACAACGGTGGTGAGGGTGGTGCACCTTCGTGGCACTGCAACTACTACGGCTACGACTACGGTCCAAATTACCAGAACTACGACGGTTACTACTACTACCTCTTCCGCTACTGGCTCGGACAGTCGGTGAGCTGGCCCAACTACTACGAAGCGCCCGATGAATTCGGATTCCGCTGGGGTAACATCCCAGGGGTCTCTCCATCGGGATCGTACGCTTACTACCCGTACCACTACTGGGGCTACTACTCCCCGTCCTTCTACTTCAACGGCGTCTACTCGCCTCCTG
>JAYPIL010000030.1:0-22698 GCA_038127845.1 Candidatus Poseidonia sp. | reverse complement strand
CCGCCGGTGTTGTTGGTGACCTTCACACAAACTTGGTCAGAATCGATCCACGTCGTTGACGTGCTTTGAACGAAGTAGAGGTCCGCATCCATGCAAAAGGTGCCTGCCGAGCTTGGGGTGAAGAATTCCTGATGAATGTGGTTCACCGCCGTTGAAGTCCAACTGTACGTGCCGGAGCCTCCGTTTGACTGAGCCCAATTGACCGTGTAATCAACACCGATGTCGAGGTTGTCCGACTCGATCGTTGCCGTTATCGTGTCGCCAACGTAAAACGTGTTGCCGTTCGCAACGATGGAAATGCTTCCGTTGTATTGCCCGGAATTGTTGGTTGAATTGTTTCTCGCCGCAGTGTGGTAAACGATTGGTGAATCCGTGGTTGAGTCTTCGGAAACGGTGAGTTCAACAGGAAATTGATTGAGGGAAGCTGTCGTTGCTTGAACGAGAAACAAAGCAACGAGCAGCAGGTGCAAACGCTTGGACATAATGTGAAGAGCGCCCTTGTGGATATAGCCGTTTTCACGGAATTAGCCGAACGATGGGTCAATGTCCTTGATGTTCTCTTCATCGGGTGCAGGCAGCATTTGGGCTGCGTTTTCAATGATGTCGCGCACGCTGTCCTCAATGGAACGAGCGTTCTCCAACAGTTCGGTCAACGGAATTTCGATACCCGTCAAGTCGCTGACCGCTTCAACCGCCAATGCGGCAGCACGGGCATCGGGATACATCGGGCTGGCCTCGGACAGGAGCGCGGTGATGTCAATGCCGAGGCGGTCGCCTTCACCGAGCAAGAAGCCGGTGATTCCAGCGACGATGCCTTGCTGAATGGGTTCAATGTCCAAGTCTTTGAGACGCTCACGAGCAGCAGGAATGGAGCCAACACCGAACAGTTCGCCGTTGCTCAGTTCTTTTTCTGGTCGTGTCAGCCCGTCGATGATGATCAACCGATCAAAACCGCCCTCGGTGAACCACTGAAGGACGGTGGAGGCGAACATGATGTCCGTTTCGTTTCCAAATTGGATTTCGGAGGTAAACACGCCGATGCCTTGCCCTTGATACACCCGAACAGGGTGCTTTGGAACTTCGTCGTGAATCAAGGCGACAGCAGGGAAATCCTTGTGCATCACCGTGCCCAATTGCTTGAGTCCAAGCGTTTTGATGATGTGGGACGTTGAGATGACACCCACCATGCCCGCAGTGGTAAAACCGCACACAGCGACACCCCCCGTGGTAGGATTCGCATCTTGGTGGAGCACCAAAGAATACGACTGTAGGTTGGCATCCACGGTTCTCCCTCCGTCTCACGCGAGTTGACGACCAATCAAAAGGCTCACGGCGCCATCATTCTTCCCAGACAGCCCAGTCTTCCCAGCCTTCTTCGCGGTACCACCAGACACCGTCTTCGTCTTCCCACCATTCCGTTCCGTTTTCATCGACGGTGATGCCGTCATCGGCCTCTTCTTCATACTCGCCTTCCGAGATTTGGTCTTCCTCGGCGACGATGGCGTTTTCAGCCGTGGCTCCAAATTCGAAGGCATCGGCACTGCTTCCAAGCGTTGGTGAAGCAGCAAGGCCTTCTGGAGCGTCCTCGGTGATCGACTTACCCGAATCTTTCAATTCATCAAGCGACTTTGAGGAACCCAGATTCAAGGTTTCACTCCGACTTGCAGGTTGGTCCATCGCCATTTCATAGTAGTCCTCTTCATCCTCATCGTCGTCGAAATCATCCATGTTCCTTCGCATGTAGAGCACGCCTACGATGCCTGCGAGGATGGCGATGACGAGGCCGATGCCGACGACAACGGGTGTCATAGCGGACTCGGCTTGATCCTGAAGATCGTTGGTCTTCCCGTCGTCAACCATCGGCATCTCGCCAAGAATCCAAACAAGTTGGCCGTCGGACGATGCACTGGGTTCGGTCATGGTGTCGCAGGCGTTGTCGCCTTCATCCAGGCAGGTAAGGCGAACAGTGTAACCTTCACCCTGCTCGCCGGGGAACATCCCCTCGGTCGGAGCGTTGCGGACGAATGTGAAGGTGAGGTCAACACTCCCGTTGGCTTCCACCGTCAGCGAAGTGTCACCAGCCTGATTCCAAACCAACTCAACGGGAGGTGGTGTGCCCGGGATGACCTTCCATGTGAATTCCACCGTCGCATCGAAGGGGTTCGGATTGGTCAGCACACAGGTGACGGTGACGTCGGTGGCGTTTTCTTCCCAACCATAGGTCACGGGGTCACCGCAGTCCATGGTTCCTGCGAGTGTTGTGGTGGGGAAGGTGGGGTCGGTTGTTTCGTTGGTCTGGTTGGTGGTGGTGTTGGTTTCGTTGTTTTCCACATCTGGAGCCGATTCAAGGTTGAAGGTCAAGGCCATACCTTCAGTGTGGAACGTGGGTGGATTTGAATCGAAGTAGACCGTTAATTCACCGTCATACACGCCCTGGCCGAAGAGAGCCAATTCGTTGCCTCTGACTTCGGCTGTGCCGCTGTCGGCTTTGAGGCCATCCGATGAAACGGCCTCCCATATCAACTGGAGATTGGCCAATTCACCCTCGTGCGTCACGTCGGGGACGCTGACGGTGAGGACGGTGTCAAACCGTTGCTGGTCGTCAAGTTCAATCACATCGCCTCCCGAAAGGGTCACTGGAATGGTGCCGTAGGCATCGGTCTGGTTGGAGGTGCCCGCAAGTGGCTGCGTCGTCATGTCCGAATCCATGCCGGCAAAGGCCACCTTGAGTTGCATGGGCCCCACGGCTTGAATCGGTCCGAGACTGGAGAGTTGTGAAATGCCAAACACGGCATGTCCGGTTGCATTGGTCATCGTGGTTGCATTGTATTGTTCGCCATCGCCGATGACATGGAGCAACAGCGTTTGGTTGGCAAGGGCCCGTCCGTCTTGGTGGAGATGGGCTTCGACGGTGAGCGCCCCCTGTCGAGTCAACAACAGGTAGGGAACGGTTGGTTCCTCAGCGAACCCTGTGTAAGTCACGTCAAGCGTGGTCGTCAATGCCGTGTTGTTTCGGGTGTAAACGGGGCCAACGGCCGTGACGTTTGACGAAGCATTGCCGTATTGGTCAAATCCGACAACGGCGACATAATACGGCAATCCATCAACCAGAGCTTGCCCTTGACTGTCCTCTCTGGTTTCGATGGTAAACGTGTTACCGTCGGTGGTGAGCGTTGTGTTCCGGGTCTCAATGGAAGTGAATTCGCTGTTGAGGAGATAGATGCGGTGTTCAACAATGGAGTCGTCGCCCCTGTCCCAAGACACGCTGAGCGCACCGCCCTGGTCGCCCTCAACATCCACAGCAGTCACGTTGGGAACATACGATTTTGGAAGTGGATAAGGGATGTCAACACTGAACGGTTGGGAAAGATTGCTCGTTACACCGAAGGTGTGAACGCTCCGCACCCAATACGTCCACGATTCACCCGGCCGAACATCCATGTCGATCGTGCTGTTGGCGACGGTTGATGCATAGACATCGGTGGTATCAACCGGTTGTCCTTTGGCTGAACGGTAAACGGCGAAATCCAACAGGTCGTCGCCGAAATCGGTCAAATTTTGCCATTCCAGCATCACGCGGTCCGATTGAACATCGCCAAGGCGTAGGATGGGGGTTGGCGGAAGGGCAATGTTGGGGGCGCCGTCCTGATAGTTGACGGTTAACGTGTGGAGCGTGAACTGCCCGTCTTGGGTCGTGTTGAAGGTGAACGGGACAGCAAGAGCGCCGGTACCTCCCGTCATCAATTGATTGAGCACGTTGGTCAAGTTACCCGAAAGGTGAGGATTCCTGTCGACAAGGAAATTGGCAAGGTAGGTGACCTCAACATCCGAGAACGTGAAGACGCCTTCGACCAACGAATGCATGGAGAAGTTCACTTCTGACATCTGGATGCCATACGAATCGGAGGTGGAATTTCGTCCGGGGGCCAAGACATTCAACATGCCTGTGAGGTTCCCGTCCAAATCTTGAACCGAGAGCATGCCAAGGCCGTTGCTGCCGTTTCCTGCATAGCCACCTGCCGAGAAATCAACCTGTCCGTTTTGGTCGACGTCGTATCCGATACGATGCCAAGCGGAAATGAACACGCCGTGTTGTTGCCCTTCACCGGACAACACCAAATGTTCAACAAATCCGTCACCGTCAAGGTCGCCGACAAAGAGGGCTCGAGGGGCCGTCCACGGTTCAAGAACGCCAGAGGTTTGACCCCTCACTCGGTTTTGCGATTGTTGGGTGCTGGTGAAATTGTGAAGGCTTAGGTTCCCCTCAAAGGTGGCTGGGTTACCGTCAACCGAGACTTGAGCGGGGATCACCAACTGAGCGTCCATGTTGTAATCGTAATCGAGGATGGTTGCGTTGGTCAGATCGATGATGGTGTTGTGGCTGTCACCATCCCAGCCCGACATTCGCTGCTCAATGGACCGGTGTCCGGTTGAGGTTGAGGAGAGGATGTCCAAATCACCGTCCATGTCGAAGTCGCCTGCGATGGCATCCGAAGAGATGCCGGAAATCACGGTGGTGCCTGCGACAACAGCGTTGCTGGTCCAGAACACTTCCGTGCCGTCGTTGTTGGTGTCAACGGCGATCAAAGTGGGAGGGTTGGAACTCCCGTTGAAATAATCGAGCAGCATGTGATTCAGTGTTGCTGCCGTTTGGGTTCCCGTGAGGTAAATCGTCAACGAATCTCGATTTGTGAAGGTGTTGGTTCGGTTGCTGAAATCGTCGATGGAAACCTTGCCGCTGTCACGTATCGAAACCATTTCAGCAGCGCCATTTCCGGTAAAATCAATGAAATCCAAATCCCGAATGGTGTTGCTGTGGGTGACGTTCACGGGGGCTTGGAAGGTTGGTCCCGTCGCACTGTTCACAAAGTGCATGCAGATTTTTCGGTCCGTGGAAGCATAGTTGATGACATCGTCGTACCCATCACCGTTGATGTCGGCAACCATGGTTTTCGTCACGTTGGCGCAAGTTGGAATCCACGACGAAAACTGAATGCCCGCCGTTGGGCTGTGACTCACGATGCGGAAGGCCGGACCCGTGCTCGTTGGAGAAGCCGTGCTGTTGCTACCGTTTCCTGAACCGGTTGAGGAGAGGTTGGCCGTTTTCGAGAACAAGACGAAATCGTCGTTACCATCGCCGTTGACGTCACCCACCTCAGCGTCGTGAATGAACCCAGTTGAGAAGAAACCACCTGTCAAGTCGGGCGAGAAGCCTACGCCGATGCTGGCACTGGTCACCGTCGCACCGTAGGGGACATAGATCGAAGGCGAAGTTGGGTTGCCGTTGAAGCTGTTGGGCGATATTGGCAAGGTGGCCGTAGGTTGCCCGGAAGTGAATTGATTTTGTTCGCCAAGATTCCCGTAGCCCGTTTGGTTAAACGACCACTCATACTCACCGTCTCCGTTGGCGTCAAAATTGACCACACCGGGAGAATTGCTTCCGGTGGTTGGTTTGATGAAAAACGAGGCGCTGGTGACGGTGGTGTTTCGTTCAAGCGTGACGCCGATGGCCCCGTGGGTGCCCGAGGAAATCGTAACCGTCTCTTCAGCGAGACCAGAAGTGAACGCATTGACTGAGCCACCCTGCGCCTGCGCAAACATCACCGACCATGCGGGGGCAAGGAACAAGAAAACAAACAGGCAGCCAAGGAAGTGACGACGTATCATAGCGAGGCCTCGGTTCGTTGTGAACTTCCCCCCGTTAAGTTGGTTTCGCCTTGATGAATGCTCAAATTCAGCGAAAAATGTATCTTTTTTCTCAACATAATGTTATGAATGATTGGAGGGCGTTAGGTGGTGAGGGCGTGAAGATTGCGAGTAAGCATACAAGCCGGTGACATCGAGATTGACCTTGAAGGCGCAGCCATCCAAATCGACGAGCAAATGGCTCACATGAAAGCAGAGCACACCTGGACGGTGCTGCTCGAGCGCATCCGTGAAGCGCGGGAGCAAGCCCTCGAAGCAGCCGTCACCGCTGCCAGGGAGGCAGGCCTCCCCGAGCGAGGTTCAGCCTTCCGTGCGCTCCTTGAAAACTGTTCACTCACCCGAAAACCCGACCAAGTGCTCGGCGCCATCCATTACCTCCGCGACGTAGAAGGCATCGATGACAGCCCGCCAAGGGTCGTCAACGAGTTGTTCACCGATGCTGGCATCGATCCGCCCGGTAACCTCTCGTTGTACTTGAACCGTCTAAAGGAACGAAATTTCCTTCTCGTTCCCCAAGGGAAAGACGACAAAAATCGATTCGCAATCCTTACACCCGAAGGCCAAGCACACCTCGACAAGCGCTCACGTGCTTGAGGTGAAACCATGGTGATGTCGGGCGGTGGACAAGGCGACCCGCGAGACGACGAAACGACGGCTGAGGAAGCCGTGGTGGTTGACTTTTCATTTCAAAACCACACCAAATCGGTGCTCCGAAAAGGACGTCACACCGGCTCTTCCTTCCGCAGAGCCATTCTTGACGAAGCGGACCTCACCGAGGGTGATTTCACGCAGTGCGATTTTCGCCGAGCCTCGTTGGTTGAAGCGGATTTGATGAAATCGGCCTTTGACAATTCAGACTTCAGGGGTGCTGATTTGCGGAAAGCAAGGCTCAACCTTTCCAACTTCAAAAATTGCAAATTCAAAGGAGCCGACCTCAGAGGCATCCGGGGAAAGTATGCCATCTGGCAGGGAAGTGACTGGTGGAATGCGGTCATGGACGACGACCTTCGCAAAGCGCTTGCAAAAAAATGGCCCAAAGAGGAGAACGAAGGTTAGGCCTCTTCCTGAAGGTCCAATTCGACCCTCGGCTGAAGGGCAAGACGCGCCCGTGCATTGAGTAATGGCAGTCCTGCAACGGCAAGGCACAACCCCATAGAGGCACCGCACAAGTAAATCCAAATTTCGTACGTCAGCGTGAGCGCATCACCCAAATGAGTGGAAGCGGCCTGATTGATGATGAGGCTGCCCCAGACACCGCCGGCGAGGCCGATGGTCGCGCCGCCGACGCAAATCTGCGCTCCAAGCCGTTTCAAGCGGTAAAGAAGAGGCGCTCCAAACAACAGACAAGCGGCGGCTAAGAGCAGCGATACCCCGCGAATGAGGTAGCCGTTTGCTTCCCGAACGTTGGACTCAAAGTCACGGTATTGCTCAACGGTCGTGGGCTCGCCTTCCTGGTTGTTTGGCGTCTTGAGGAAGACCTCAATCTGCTCGTCCGTAAGGCCCTTCTGATGCAGTTGCCAATCCTGCCAGCCCATGCCGGCGACGATCAACGAACTAAGGAGAAGAAGAATGGCGATGTTTCGCGGACCCTTCTCATCGGGTCGAATGACATCCAGCGAAGGTTCGGTCACGATGTTGCCTCCTGCTCAAGATGAGGCATCAAGCCCTGACGCATGTCTTCGGGGATGGGGGTAGGGTCCATGGTGTCCATGTGGACGCACACGGTGGTTTGATTGGACGACCAGACGAGGTTTCCGTCCTGGTTGAAAAAACGATAACGCCATGAAAGTGAGGTGGTGCCAAGATGGGAAATCGAGATGTGGGCCTCAATGGTATCCCCGTACTTCAGCGGTTGGTGAAACTTCGATTGAATGGAGAGAATCGGGAAGCCGAGTTTACGCTCATAGAGCACATGAGGATAGGATTGCCCGCAAATTTCTGGCCATGTTGCTTCAAAGAAACGGTGAGCGAGGTCAAAGATGCGAGGATAATACGCAATGTTGGCCAAATCGACCATGGAAAATTCCACGGTTCGAACCAACTTGAGGACCATGCTCAACCGAGAGCGATAACAGCCATGAACCCTTGTGCTGGGAGGGAAGACAGTCACCCTCGCGCTTATATTGGGGAGGCGGTTGGAGCGAATCGGCCCTATAGTGTAGCTTGGATATCACAGAGGCTTGCGGAGCCTCGAACCCGTGTTCGAATCGCGGTGGGGCCGCCATGACCTACGCTCTCAAGCCAAAGCACGTTCGAGGATATCGTGATCTAGCCCAGTGATGCGTTGGGCTTCCTCATCGCTGACCTGTTCGTCGTAGTAGGTGTAAATCTCGCGAGCGTCGTACTCGTCAGCCAACAGGGTATCAACCATGGCGCGTGCCAGTGGGGGATAATCAATGGCCACGGTCCGCACAAAGATGGGGTCCACTTCCCAATCGCTGGCGGTTTTCAACATGGCAGGGCATGCAGAAAGATGCTCCACGGTATCGTAGAACCCTGACATGTTGTAGTGGCCTGTGGTCTCTTCAATGTGGTCCTCAAACATGTGGTTCCACCAGCTTTGACGAGGCTTTTGATACTCAATTTTCAAACCACGGTTCAAAGGTTGGCCAAAGGTCAAACGCCATTTCCAGCCGTTGGTTCCGTCAAAGGTGAAGGTGTCGTTGCCGTAGTCAAATTCGCCGTTGATGGTGCGAGCAAAGTATGCTGAAAGTGATGGGGTCAAGGGAGATTGACTGTATCCGTAAATCTGGAACAGGGTTCGTCGCAGGGGCTGAAGAGACTCTTCAAGCCAAGTCACGTCGTCGTTCATCAGGCCGAGCAAGTAACTTGCGAGCAGGTCGTAAGCTGGCATGTCCTCTTGGTGACGAACTTGGACACAAGCGGTTTCGGGCTTGGGAACCAACCCGGACTTTGGATGAACTTCGACGACATCAAAGGAATTGTAACTGAAGGGATTGGTGAATTTTGCCATGAAGGCGTTGATGTTGACGCGGTAGAAGGCGAGTTTACCGACAACCACCAACTGACCTTTCTCATCCAATTGCATCCGTCCTTTGCTGGATTCAATGATGTTCATCACCAAACCTGCTGCCCGCTCCACGGAGGCTGCGCGAGCCAGCATGTCCTCCATCAATTTCTCTTGTCGACCCAGCTGGTCATCTGGGTACTTGGGTCCATCTTCTGCGTCGTCACTATCCAGCCATTCTCTTGTCATGCTGGTATTATCGCTCAACCCTTCATAAAGAACTCAAGTCCAATCCACAATTTCCCAACCTTCCGATTGAGCGTGACGACGGAGTGAGCCCTCTGGGCTCACAGCAATCGGATGGCCGCACAGCGACATAAACCATGAGTCGGCAAGGGTGTTGCCGTATCCGTAGCACTGGCTGAGGTCATGCCCTTGTGCCTTCGCATCGGCTTCGACGACGGGGACCTTACCTTTTCTCCGAGGTACACTCCACCCCCGTTCGGAACCGGACAAGCGTCCCTCCCGAATCGATGGCCCACACCCGTACACCGCATCCATGTTGAGAACACGCGCCATGGCTTCAGCCATCGGCGCCACCGTGGCCGTGACCAAGACCAAGCGATGTCCTTGGCTGCGGTGCCAAGCAAGCCGGTCCCATGCCTCTTGAGGGACGTGTTGCTTGAGCCGATCCTCAGCAAGATGGTTGGAATACGAGGTCAACACATACCACGAGGCCAAAGAGAGATGTCCACGGTTGCGAGCAGCATCGTAGACCGCTCGGCCACGAAGCATGTTGGTCACGAAACCGGTGGTCCATGCCAGCGCTCCCCAAGGAATTCGCCATGGACGTTTGCGGGCCAGATAGGCCGTCAACGTTTTCTCACTCGATGCGTTCAGGAGAGTCCCGTCAAGGTCAAAATACGCAGCAACTTGACCCTCCATGCCCTCGGTGAAGCGGGTGCACTACATGAGCAGCACGGGTGATTTCCTGCCCAACATTCAGTTTGACGTAAGGTCCTCGTCAACCGGACCGTAGACTCGACGTCCAGCGCGATGGTCCTGCCACCACTTCAACGATTGGCGAAGGTTGCGGGTGATGAAAAATCCGATTTTACGAGGCGTGAGACCGTGATTTCGTAATTTTTTATCGTGATTCAAGCAGGCGACAATGGCCTGTGCAGAGCACCCCGGATTGGCGGTGACAAACTGTCGGATTTCGATGCACAGCCGCTCAAAGCGAGCCTGTTTTTGACTTCCTTTCTTGCTGGGTAAAGACATAAACGGCCAAAACCAAATGAACCGTTATCAAAGATTCGTTGGGACTTCACTCAAACGAAACGGGTTGTGTCGTTTTCCAGTTGGCCGTGGCCAATTTCTTGGCCTTTCCATCGGCGATGATGGGGTGGATATCGTTGAGGCGTCCGTGCATGCCGTGGACTTGAAACTTCACGCGCAGTTCGGCCATGCGGTCTCGTTGCAAGGCTTCATCCTGTTCGTCATCGAGATCGACGGAAGCAAGAACAGTGCCCTGGTTCGCACATCGAATGGTAAGGGTGTTGCCCGCATAGCTGAGGGTTGGCCGGAAGTCCCAGTCGTCCGGGTCATTCATCCACACCGACAAGTCCAACGAAACGTTGTCTCGAAGCGTTACTCGGCCGATTTCAACCGTATCCACCATGTTGACCAATCCTCTCCAAGCGGCCCCGCTTCATACCCCTTTCGCTTTCACTTGTTGCCATCGGCGATGGAGACTTCAGTGAGGGTTGGGCGCATGATGACGACTTCAACCAGGAGACTCCAATCGTTGCCGGGGTCCGGGTCGAGGTCGCCAACGAGAGCATCGGGGTCCGATTGTTTCGCCAGAACCGACCATATCCAGGTGCCTTGGCCTCTGCTTTCTTCTCGGGTACTGAGCAATTGACGAAGCAAGGCTTCTTCGGAATCGGAAGTGTACATGCCGTCTTGGCCGGGCTCGTTGATTCGCTCTTCAGCCATCTCTGCACGTGCGGGTTCGTTGGTCGTGTAGTTTCCTGGCTCGGTGTTGACGGCCCGCTTGTAATTCTCTTCTGGAATCTGAAGACGCAGGGTGAAATTGTCGTGCGGAGGTGCCACGTCACGGTTCAGTTCCAAGACGGCGTTGAAGGCCATCACCCGGCCCATCTCTCCCGGCGTCATGTTCCCCGACCAGGTCTCTCCTTGGTCGAGGTATTCATCCCAAGACACCTCAACCGTTTCGGTAACCCACACGACTTGGAAGGTGCGGGTCGTCACGTTCACAGCAAAGGGTTCGACCGCAAAGGCTCCTGCTGAATCGTCGACGCGAAGCATACCAAGAATCATACCCGAGGCCGAGGTATCAAGCAACACCGTTGGCGTGTCCGCATCCACATCGTTGGTTGGATCGCCATCGCCGTCGCTGTCTTCAGCTGCGTTGAGGTCCCAAGCAAAGCTCAGTTCGTCACCCTCAGGGTCGTAGGAATTCGACGCATCAAGGAGGGCTGCATCCCCTGCACGAACCGATGAGGGCATGGTGATGTTGATGGTTGGTGCGCCGTTGACCATGATGGACGCAATGGCGTCATCGGTTCCACCCTGATCGTTGGTGATGGTCAGCCGGACGGTGTATTGGCCGTGGCGAAGGTAGGCATGGGAGGTGAAACCGACCACCGTTTCTGCAGTTGAGCCGTCACCAAAATCCCAGGAATACGAGGTGATGACACCCTCTACGGGCGAGGACTCTCTCGCGTCGAGGGTCACCATTTCACCCTCTTGAATCACGGTAGGGTAAGCCTCCAGCGAGGCACGAGGGTCGACCGTGGTGTCAAGTGCTCCCGTGCAGCCTGCGAGGGAACTAACGGACAACATCAACAACACCACGGCAACAAAGCGTGCGTGGAGGGTCGAACCCATCATGAGACAAAGGCCACTCTTACCCTTTCTAAGTATTCGGGACGCGTGATTAAACAGACGGTTCATTTTCGCCGTCGTTGAGCACCACCATTTCGGGAACATCGCCCTCGATACGGGCCGATTCATACGGGTCTTCCAACGCCCCCACATCCTCGATTTGGACCTCATCAACATGGGTAAACGCTTCGTGCTCGCTCTCGTTCATGAGGTCGTCGAGTTCTGCATGGCTTGCATCGTATGGCGCTGCCACATCGGTGCTGTCTTCTTGGTGTTCCTCGGGTTCATCGAACAACGCCAGAGCTTCGTTGGTTCGTTGCTCTTGCAGTTCTCCAAAGACCTGTTGTTCGTCGGTTTCAGGCTCGCTGACCGCATCTTGTTCCTGAGGTTCATCCGCCCTGCTGGAAAGGTTACGCAACCAACGGCGAACGCCCATGGAGGCCCCAAGGAGCCATCTTGCTTAGGGGTGATGTTCAAAGAGGGTCCTCGCTGTTGGTTCTTCATGGCAAACGACCTTTTCCACGGCGAGAAGGTCCTCGCCTTTGACTTGGAGACCACGGGCGTTTCCACAAGCAGGGACCGCATTGTTCAACTCGCGTTGATTGGAACGCTGGAAGACGGTACGGCAGTCAACATCGAACATGTGGTCAAACCACCCGTGCTCATCCCGCTCGATGCGAGCAGAATTCACGGCATCTACAACGAGGATGTCCGCTCAAAGCCACCGTTTGCGGACATTGCAGACGAGGTGGCCTCGCTCATCGATGGGGCGATTTTGGTGGGGCACAACGTTCGCAAATTTGACTATGCAATGCTGAAACATGAATTCCTCCGACTGGGGCGCCTCGCGCCTGAACCAAAGGCGATCATGGATACGCTTGAACTGGTGCGAAGGCTTCGACTCCCTCGGCCTCACAACCTTGGAGCGTTGTGCCAACGCCACGGCATTCGCCTTGATGCGGCGCACACGGCAGCGGCCGATGCTGCGGCTACCATGCTGCTGTTTTGGCGGCTTTCGGTTGACCATGCTCCTGCTTTTCGAAGGTCACTCGAAGAATTGGAACGATGGATTGTCCACGGCGACGGAGCCGGTGATGCATCGGCGTTGGGAAGGGGGCTGAACGACCTTGAACCGGTGGATTCGTTGGGAAAAATACGAATCGACGGTGATTCACTGATCATTTCGTTCGGGCGTCATCGTGGGCGTGCACTCAAAGAAATTCAAGCCAATGACCCTTCGTACATGGGATGGTTGCTTTCGCCCAACGGCTTGGAATGTGACGAAACCAAGCAGCGCATCCACGACCATCTGAAATCATGAGCGTTGGTACGGCACATCGTCTTGGATGGGCGACCACGGCAAGACGTCGCACCACGAACCCACGCGCCACGAACCACGGGCCGTCATCACGGAACCGAGGAATATCGGACCTTGATGGCCATCCGCCTGAAGTTGTTCAACCACGTCCTTGCCTCGCCCGTCAAACCGTGCAGCGAGTTGTTGGCCGGTGGGTATGGCGCGCCCCGAAGCGTCAAGCGGTTCGCACAATTCAAGCACCGCAGCACCGGTTGAGGCTTCGTAACGGTGGAGCAAGACCACGGCGTCAGCAAAATCGCCCTGATGGAGGGTGCCCGAAGACTGGCGCCATGTCCACCAGTGGGAACACCACGCTTTCCAATCGCAAAAGCCTCCGCAGGATGCCGGTCCGGGCGTTGGGGCAAGCGGCACCGACGTCGGCTTGGTCGCTTCCCAAGCTGCATACGCATCGGCGAGAACGCTGTCGCCTTCCGCTGCCCATTTTGATGCCGTTTTGGTGTACCAACCTTCGGTACGAACGGCGGGGGCTGCCGGATTGTTCGCCAGAAGAATGTCTCGATACATCCGGAGTTGCCGGTTCACTTCTGGTTTCAATTCCTTGGTGGGAGCGTTTCCCGTTTTCAGGTCAGCAACCAGCCACCCGTTCATCTGGCCGTCTTCGCCGGGATCTGCAAACAATAGGTCCAATCGGCCCATCAAGCGACCGTCGCTGGTCTTCAACTCACCTTCAACCGCAATGGTCAACGATTGGAGGTGGCGCCATAACGCCACCGTGACGCGTTCGTGATCGAGTTGCCGAGCACCGATATGGTCCAACAACAGGACAATGCCGCCGTGCTGCTGTTGTTTGGCCTCGCCGTACTTGGATTCCTTCCATTCAGGACGGCGTGGCGTGGCGAGAAAGGCTTCTTTTTCTTCCTCCCAACGTGTTTTCAAGAAACCTTCTGCGCTCAGTGGAAGCCAGCCCGCTTCTTCGCCGGGACGGCCCTCCAAATCCATGTTGAGAAGGTCCTCAATGGACGCGTGGACCGCGGTGCCGAGTGACGCAGCCATGCCCGCCTTTCTCGGCAACCGCTGACGGCTCAGCCAATACATTCTCGGGCACGTTTCGTAACGGTTCCATGCTGACGGAGAGAGTTGATGGGGGCGCTGGCTCTCGGTCTTCGCTTCCTCCATGGGGATTGGTTCGCATCAAGCATCAAGAACGTTTGGTGAACCTTTGAGGGGAAGTCTTGAAGGGCGAGAGAGGTTAGCAAACGGCATGGATGCACCAAGCCTACGCATTAACACCACGATTCAGACGGAAAACGCGATGGTCATCACGTGTTTCCCAAGCGTCGGTATGGTCTCCAGCATCGTCGCACACTACCTCATTGACCATCTTGACTTGGAGTTCGTTGGTGGCCTTGTCGATGATCGGCTTCCGGCGCTTGCACTGATTCAGCAGGGCGTCCCTCTCCCACCGATTCGCGCCTATGCGGGCAAGCCGCAATGCACCATCGATGGTTGCGACCAGGTGATTTTACTCATGAGCGAAATGGTCGTTCCCGAAACGCTGGTCCACAAGATTGTCTGGGCGTTGTTTGAGTGGTCGAAAGAGCACAAAGTGCTGGCGGGAGTCGTGGTCGATGCCTTCGCCAAGGCAGGCATGAAGTCCGGCATGGACGGTGTTGATCCCGTTGTTGAATACGAAGACACGGACGACATCGACGTGGTCGGCATTGGATGCAATGAAGCGGTTCGAGAGATTCTCAAAGAAATGGACATCCCGCTTCTTGAAAGCGGCGTCATTCGAGGAATGAATGCAGGCATTCTCAGTGAAGCCTCCCGGCGCGGTATCGGAACGATGTCGATCATGGTGGAAGCCGACCCTCGGTTCCCCGACGCTCGTGCAGCAGCAGCGGTGATTGAACGCTTGAACACCCTTTTGCCGATGGAGCTCCCAGAAGAACCCTTGATTGAAGAGGCGGAAATGTTGGAAGCGCAACTCAAAGCCATGCTCGAACCAACCGGTGGAGCAGATGGTTCGCCGTCCAGCAACGCCATGCTTTACGGTTGATCAGCCGAGAAAGTCCTGCAGCGAACGTTGTCCTGTGGGCGACGAAAGGGTTTCTTCCTCCTCTGAGGAAGCGTCCTGTTCTTTGGGGGCTGAACCTGCTATCGATGCCTCAAGGTCCTCCTCGCTCCAAACGGTCACGCCCAACGATTGGGCTTTGGCAAGTTTTGACCCAGCGGACTGGCCGGCGACCAGGACAGACAATTTGCCAGAGACGCTCCCGACAACTTTCCCTCCTGCCTGCACAATCCGCTGTTGAACTTCCTTTCGAGGCCGTGACAGCGTACCCGTGACACAAAACGTCATTCCGTCAAACAAACCTCCCTGTTCAACGGTTGGCTCGGGCTGAATGTCCAACAGACCGAGGAGGTCGTCGACCAACTCGCGCCGATGGTTGAGACCGTCTCGGAACTGCAGAACCACGATTTCACCGACCCCGTCAATTTCGAGAAGGCGACGGAGGGCTACGTTGTGCGTGTAGGCTTTCCCAGCCTCATCCGCGGCGGGACCAAAGGCAGCATCCCCGGGTTCTGCGGAGGCATCGTTCAACCACGTGACAAGACCTTCTGCATCACCAAGAGCGCGAGCCATCGACGCAGCAAGTTCCGGGCCGATGCCCGGCAGCCCGAGAGCGTGAAGGAAACGCCCTAACGACATGGAGCGGGCCTTTTCAACTTCCTTCAACACGTTGTTAGCTGATTTTTCCCCCATCCGCTCAAGTCCGAGCAACGCGCTCATCGAGAGCCGGTACAGGTCCGCGATGGAGCGAATCAGCGATGTCTCCAAGAGTTGGTCAACCAGTTTTTCACCCACACCGTCCAGTTCCAATGCCCTGCACCAGTACAACACGGAACGACTGGTTCGAGCATCGCACAACAAATTCAAACATTTGAGAAATGCACCTTCAACTTCAACATCCCCTTCACATGTCGGGCAGGCGATGGGGGTAACAATGGCGGTGGATTCGGGCAACTCACCGGTGAAGGCTGCACCAGAGGCGTGTGTGCGGCCTTCAAGGTCCGTCATCGAGGCTCGACCGAGGGCTCGTTCAATCTTCGGAATCACGTCGCCTCGGCGGACGATGAGGACCTTGTCGCCGATGCTGATACCGAGGCGCTCCACCTCCCCAACGTTGTGCAAGGTGGTGTTTTCCACCGTAACGCCGCCCACTCGTTGGGGTGCAATGCGAGCCACAGGCGTGATGTTTCCCGTGCGTCCTGTTTGCCAGGTGACGTCCAGCAACACCGAAGTTGCTTCCTCGGGAGGGAACTTCCACGCCAACGCCCAGCGAGGATGATGGGCGGTCATCCCGAGTGCATCCCGTTCAGCGAGGTTATCGAGTTTGAACACCACGCCGTCGATTTCGTAACCGTAACCGCCCCGATTTTCTGTCCATTCCGCGGTCGAAGCGTCGAGCGAGGCCACCGTTTCCGAAGGGGTTGAACCTTGATGCAAGGTCCAAGGCGCAGGGAAAATGCCGAGCGTGTCCTCCATCCACACCAACATGTCGGTATCGTTGGCCATGTCGGGTACGGGCTGGCTGTCCGGGTGACGGTGTTCACCAAAGGGAACCTGAGCATCGTAGGCCTGGAACACCAAATCGGAAGCATCAGCCTTCCCGTCGGCGTGTTTTTGACGCAACGCGCCCGCTGCGAGGTTGCGAGGATTGGGCGAAACATCTCGGTACTTTTCGTTGAAGACCTTGAGCGGCATCACCACTTCCCCACGCACGTGAAGGTCAACGGGAAGGGGCAGGGCATGGGGAACATTGGCCACCTTCAGCGCATTGCGCGTCACGTCCTCGCCCCGCTCTCCGCTCCCTCGGGTTGCGGCACGCACCAAACGACCCATTCGATATTCAAGCGAAAGCGCTGAACCGTCGAGTTTCGGCTGGGAAAGGAAGCGCGTGGCCCCGCCGGTTGTCGCGTTGACGAAATGGTTCAATTCCTCACGCGTCGTGGCTTTGTCGAGGCTTCGCATCGGAAACAAATGGTCCACTTTCACGCTGCCAGGAGGCACGTCAGCGCCCACTCTGCTGAGTTGCGGGTGTTCGGGGTCAAGTGCTTTGAGCTCGTCCCAGAGGCGGTCGAACTCGGCGTCGCTGATCTCGGGTTGGGCGAGGTTGTAGTAGAGGTGAGAATGGTGAGCGATTTGCTCGGCCAAGAACGCCATTCGCTCGGCGGCGTCGTGCGATTTTGGGGCTTTGCCGCTCATGGTTTTGCACCCCTTCTACTCCATATCAAGCATCGCATTGGCGCGGTTTAATCGAACTTCAGCGCTACGAATTCACTGTTCTCAAGAGGGCACCGTGACATCACGGCATGAGGCAGCAAGCGCAGGTGTATCTCGGCGACAACATGCACCGTAGCCGAAAACATATGCCCGGCATGAGGTTTGAGGTCATCGTCGGAAAAGGTCGCATGAAGGTGGGTAAACGCTTCACCGCTCTCCCGTCTTGCGAGATTGCCCTGAAGTGTCACCAGTTCGCTTCCTGCCTCGATGGTTACTCTGTGGTAGCGATGGTTGTCGTCCATGTAGCCGTAGGTGCTTTCCCGAGTCCGTCCAATGCCGCTGGTGATGGCGGCTGCATCGAACCCAACCTCATCCGCCAAGGCTTGCAAACTCGCATGAATTTCTTCACCCGGGTCAAGGCGAACAAACAGATCATCACCGCTCCGTGTCCATTCCATGAAGATGGCTTGGGTTGAGGGCCCATGAGGGTGCCGTTCATTCCTCTTGAGGAGGGCCGCCTGGATGGAGCCGTGCGTGTTCCATGGCCTTGAGGTATTCCCGAGCGGTCCCGAGGGCGTCAGCATCACCGCCAAGCGGGAGCGGGCCGAACGGCCCCCAGCCGTTACGAAGGAGCATGATGCGGCGGCGTGGTTGGCGCCTTGCAAGACGCAAACGCTCCCACGGATAGCGTTGACCGTCGGCAAACAGGTGCGTGGAGGTGATGGCGTAGCGCTTCGGCACGAGCAGCGATATGAGGTGCAAACCAAGCAGAACATCCCAAACGATGGCGTAAATTATTGGCGTGTTGGAAGCCTCGAGCAGTGCCCAAGGCAACACCATCATCGCCGCCATGGACCCCAAATTTCCCCACTGCCGTACCATCTCGTGGACGCCTTCGCTCTCCCAAGCAAACCCGCCGCTGTCGAGGGCTCCAAGTGTAGGCACATCCCTGCGCTGTTTGGTCAGCCAATAGGCATCCCACACCACGATGAGTCCCAGAACCGTAACCGCGACCATCGCCATCTGTTCCGAAGACGGGAGGGGGGTGGCCATGCTCAATCCTCACAAATGCCGCTGGTCAAGTCCCGACAGGTCACCTGGCCCGCCCTGACGAAGACGGACAAAGAACAGCAAGACCACCACCACCAAAAGCGTGAGCACGACCAAGAGGGCGTTGAGATTGGTATCGTCCTCGTCCACGGTCACGCCTTCCAACACATCGGGAATGCCATCACCGTCATCATCCATATCCTCGGTGAGCCAGCTGGTGTAGCCCGGAGGACAATCCAAGACGTCGGGTTGGGTATCTCCGTCGGTGTCGAGTTGAGCGCAAGGATCGAGCGGGAAGGCGTCTTTGGCATCGCTGAAACCGTCGTTGTCATCGTCCTCATCGTAGATGTTAGGCCCGCATGACTTCCCTGTTTCAGGATCAAACCACGTGTCCGATGAACAGGTGCTTGACCAGTCTCCATCCGTGTCCAGTTGCGTGTATTCAAAATCGGTGGAGGCCGTCGAAGCGGCCCCTAAGGAATCGGTGGCCGTCACTTCAACGACGTAGAATCCGGCACCGATATCCGTGATGTTGTACACGGGTTCGTTGCCTGCTTGAAGCACGACGTTGCCCTGCATGTCGTAGACCTTCCAAGAAAGAACCACGTCGTCATCGCTGTCCAGATCGTCGCTGTAGGTTGCCGAGGCTCGCAAGAAGTCGCCCTCCATCACCCGCTGCCCCGGGAAGGGTTCATCCAGCGTGAGTGTTGGAGGTTGGTTGGTTTGAAGCGTCACGACCAACACGTCTGGAGCCGTTGCTGGGGGAGAGACGAGCAGTTCGGCAGATGGGGAACCCGTCGCGACTGCTTCAATGGTCCACGTTGCCATGACGCTGTCGCTGTTTTCAGTGACGGTACGCAACAACAACTCGACGTCAACGGTCACTCCGGAAACGACCAGTGGTTCGAGTGATTCGTCGCTGTAGGTTACCGTGAATTGTGCTGTCACGGGTGCACCGTTGCGCTGCGCTTCCAAGACTACAGTTCGGTATAAGGCAAACGTGGCGCCTTCAACGGGGGAGACGCTTGCAACCAGCCCGTCAACGGCCACCACATCGGCCGCTGAAACATCCAGACTTCCCATCAACGTCGTTGATTCAAGACGAACAGGATACTGCTCGGTGGCCAAAGCGCTCGTCGCTGAAATTGAGGCATCCCGAACGATGAGCGGCGCACTGATTTCTCCGGGGTCTGAATGAAGCGAAAGTCCAACGCTGTAGCCGGAGACATCAAGCCTCTCCACGAGCAAACTTTGGGAAGAGCGTCCGTGGTGGGTGATGAAGGCCGTACCCGTGCCGCTCCCATGGAGAGAAATATCCGAGAGCGTTCCGGATGACAAGTCAAGGTCGATGGCGGGCGCACCTGACAGGGCCACGTCGTGGATGACCAGATCGACGTTGTCTTCCCCGATGATACCACCGAGGCCCGAAACATCGCCTTCGACATTAGAAAGCGTGAGTGCTCCTCGGATGGAATTCAATGAAACCAAGGCTCCCTCCCCGCTGAAGCCATGGCCGTCAAGACCGTTGATGCTGCCGGTGACGCCCGTCAGGTCGAGCCCGTGGTCCACGCCTTCCTCGAGAACAAGGTTGTGGAGCGTAAGTGGAATCTGTTGCCCCCAAAGAGCGGCTCCATCGCAGTTGGCAAACGACACGTTGGTGAGAGAGAGAGACCCCGTGGAAGGGTAGGCCACAATGCATCCGTTTCCGCTATCTTGCAAACGACTGTTTCGAATGATCAACTCCGCTTGATTGCCAGATTCAACAACGACGAGGGGGTCGCTGGCTGATCTCGCAACGAGCACCCCGTCTGCGCGAACTTCCCCAAAACCAGCGACGGTGATGGCTGGAGAAGCCTCCACCAGTTGCGTCTGTGAAAGATCGATCGCGGCACCTGCTGATGTGCCAAGCGCCAGCCCGCCCCAACGAGCGCCGTATCCGGTGGACGAAAGTGTGGCGGCATCCGCATTGAACACACCGTTCACCGTGATGGTCGAGCCCTCTGAAATTCTCAATGAAACGCCGTCCTGCACTGTCATGGTTGAAGACGGTGTAACGGTCAAATCACCGTCGAGTGAGTACGGACTCCACTGACGCTCAAGCACCAACCACTGTTCCAGTTGACCCGGAAGGACGGTGGAAGCCATAAACGTGTGATCGAGGGAAGTGTTGGTGTCCCACGTGACGAAATCGGTGAAGTTGTTTCGCTGCAGCGTGACCGTTTTCAAGCCCGCCCACGACTCACCCATGTCCGTGACCGTACGGGCGACAACCGAAGAGGCCAGATGACCGGAGGCGTCCGTGACGCCCACCGAGCCGTCGATGGAAATCAAGGCCCCTTCAACAGGCTCCCCTTTGTCCAGAACCGTCACGCTCAAGCTGGACGAACTGGTGAAAGTACCTCCCGTTTGAGCCGTAATTAGACCGTCAATGGTCCCGTTGGAAAGCTCGATGTCGCAACTTGGTTGAACCGTGAGGTCGCCCTCAACCTCCAATCCTTCAACGACGCGAGCCGTCAAACAGCCCCACTGGATGTCGGCTTGAACCCGCAACACAGCGCCATGCGTCCCCGTCAACATGCTTTGACCACTCGCTTGGACCCAATCGGTGGAGAGCGTGGCGTCTGAGCCTTGGAGAACACCTGAACCCTGCAGCGTGACCGTCTTTCCTGAGGCGAGGATGAGGCTGGTTGAAACCAGCGTCAAGCGACCGTTGTTGCTCACCACCAAATCACCGGACAGTTGGTGAGGCTGGCCGTCAGGGCGGGATCCCAAAACCACGTCTTGGCCTGACCCTACGGTCCAATCTCCCTGCGGAATGACGGGAACCTGAACGGATTGGCCGGTTTGACCTCCGTACAGGACCACGCGAACACCAGAGCCATCGAGCGTGGCATCAACCACAGAACCTGCAGAGGTCAGGGGAAGGGTCAACGCCCCGTTGGCGTTGCTCCGCAGGTCAAACCCGTGAACATGGACATCGGCCTCAACGGGATTGCCCTGAAGGTCGGTGAAGGTCACGGCAGTCTCCAAGAGACGATGAGACACCGATGTTGAGACGGAAGGGTTTCCGTTTGACCCGTAATAGAGGGCCCCGTCGCCCAAAGCGTCTGCAGAGGAGGGGGCGGTGTTCAAAGGTGAGAACGAACGAACCACGGCGTCGCTGCCCGTCGACATCATGAGGGGTGTATCGTGAAGTTGGGCGGTCCATGAGGAAAGGTGCAAGGATGTTTCGCCTTCCATGAGCAAGCCATAATCCTGAGCCACCGTGGTCAAGCCATTTCCAACGAGCGATGAATCAACCAAATGGACACCTGCATGGTGGCCAATGTTAGCTTCCACGGATCCAACAACACCGGAAGTGTCCTCAAAATGCATGCCAGTGGACATGTTTTGCGTGGTGATTTGGTCGGCTTCAATCTCAGCATACCACGCCTTGAGCCCGACCGAAGTTTGGTCGGCGGACATGAACGGTTTATGGATCAGAAGGTCCGACCAGACGTGATGCCCACCCAAAACATCCATTCCGACGCCTGGAGCGGTGAGTTCAACATCCACATCGGTCAGTGAACTGCTGGGTGTTTGCAAGACGATGCCTGTATCATCCGATTGCACCGAGAGATTCACCCATTGGGGCGAGCCGTCTCCAGCAGCCTCGACGGCTTGCAGCGTAGAAGAAACGGAGACATTTTCCATTGAGAAGGTCCCCGAACCGGACCACGCAAGACCGAGGTTGGTGTTGAGGATGGAGGCGTTTTGCAGTGTACACTCGCCATCGCAACGAACATCCATGGCTGGCCGCGTTTCGTTCAGATTTCCCGTAAACGCCATGTCATGAAGGAAAAAGTCGGTAGCCCCTTGTGCAACCGCCAATCGATGCCCTGCAAGTTGAGCGTCGGTGAGGGTAAAATCATCGGCATCGCTGAGGTCCAACGCCAACGCTAATCCGGTCGCTTGTACGCTGCTGAGGTTTGTTTGAGCTCCTGAAACCGTGGCGATGCCGACGCTGGCGTTGACAAGGCCCAATCCATGAAGTTCCATGATCCCGGCTTGAGATTGAACACCGACACCCGCTTCACGTACGGTGAAATCGGTAAGGTTAGCATAATCGTGGTTGGCGAGACCCACGGCGACCTCGGTGGCCAAACCGGTTTCAAGAGAGAGGGTCCCACTCTCGACGTACAAGGCCTCGTAATCCATTCGATTTGCCGTGAAATCATTGACCGTGGCGTCACCGCCGACCACTGAAATGCCTCGATAGGCATCGTTGAACACCACGTTCGTGGCGGAGAGATTTCCTTTGACCAACACACCTGCTGAGGCGTTGGAAATCATGACCTCGTTCAAATCCACGACACCGCCGGGCTCAACGATGATTCCAGGCCACAGGCCCTGCCCGTGGGACCCCTGTGTGACGGGCGTCACCGATGAGAAAAAAGATGCTTGATCGGCTTCCAAGGT
>JAYPIL010000029.1:0-23310 GCA_038127845.1 Candidatus Poseidonia sp. | reverse complement strand
GAGGGGGTTGAAGAAACGAGCATCATGCTTCGGGTCGACGACGTGCATGCGTTTGATCTTACCAGCATCGGCGAGGCCGTGCTCTCCTCCACACATGCGCTCACCGTCATGGGCAAAACAGGTGAAAGCGGCGCCACCTACCTCCTGCCAAATGCTCCCGAACCATCCGATAAGCGGGGACACGCTTGGAGCATTCCCGTCTCGGCTGGAACAGCTCAACTCCATATTTTGAGCGACTCGGCGAACCAGATTCATGTCACGCTTGACGAAACCACCACCATCCATTATGCCCTTCCGAGCGGCTTGTCAAGGACTGCGGTATCCTTCTCTCACGAACTGACCACAATGGAAGACACCATCGTCCACGTGACGACGAGCGCCCCGTCGCGCCTGCTCCTCAAAGAGAACCTATCGGCCGATACCGGACTTACTGCGTGGCCGTCCACGTCCGGTGCTTACCTCGGTCATGCGTTTATCCCACCAAATCTCAACGGTACGCTTCGCTTTACCAACCCGGGAGACACGGTGGTCACCGTCACATGGAGAGGTGGGGGTATATCGGTGGCTGCTGGAGGTCACGAGCACGTTCAGTGGCCACCCGCTCAAGGGCAAGGTGCAGCCATGCTCGACGCCGACGGCGACCTCTTCGTGACATGGGCTGCAAGTACCTCCATCAACACCACCGATGCGCAGCCGGGCAACATGATGTTGCCCGCCGACGACACAGGGGCTCTTTCCGGCGGCGTGTTCACCTACACCAATGAGGACAATCAAACGGGGGAGACACTACACCTCCGACTGGCTGGGTACACCAACTCTTGGAATGCGAGCGGCGTTGCGAATCAGACGGGGACCTTCCTTGACGGCAACGACCACGCATCGCTTACCGCCACCGAAGGAACCACGACCGTTGCCGTTGAATCCGGCCACCCGTTGCGTATCTTCCGGTCATCTGGCCAAGCAGGGCTTCATCTCGTGCCGCACGATGGTGAGAACCGGTGCACCAGCGTCGACACCCAAGCCAGCGGTTGGATCACCACGGACCTGCCGTGGGAGCGCATGGGAGGACGAGGTGAAATCGACCTCCAAAATGCGTGGATTGAGGGCAGGCACCCTGCAAGTGTCAGCATTGACGTCCTCGGTAGCGACGGCATTTCCACCCACGCATCCATCGGAACGGTCTGGTCGTTCCACCTCTCTCGCCTCTCCTATCAGTTCCAGTCATCCATTGCCGGCATGGAAGTTGCTTTCAGTGGTGGAGCGGTGGTGACCAATCACCCCGAATTCAAACCCTACGTCGTGGTTCCTCCCTCAGACCGTGGAGGCCCAGGCCCACGGTTCGCAGCAACGGTCCCCTCCCTTCACCCCACTGCTGACAGCGACAGTGGGGCTGGCGAATTGGAACTCGATATCGAACTTGTGCACCGCATGTCACTCGCATCAACGCCTGCTTACGAAGTTCGCCGGGGATGGTCGGAGCCCTACGGCACAGCCATCGCCGACAATGCGGGCATCGGTTTGGAAGCAAGTGAGGATTGGACCGTGTATCCCGGACGCTTGGACCTGTTAACCGATTACGTTGGCTGGGTCCCGGACCCAAGTTACGGTACGGCTGAGGCCGTCTGGCACACGAACGGAGAGGTCATCGAATTCACGCTCCAACTGGCATCCTTGGACGTCACAACACGGGAGGTGTTGCTGTGAGGACGAGCACCCTTGCAAGGGACACCCGTGCGGCTGCCACGGAACTGGGATACATCTTCACGTTCTTGCTCGGGGTGTTGTTGCTCACCATGTTCAGCGTCTGGGCGTGGGACATCGAAACCAACACGCGTTTACGCTGGAATGAAGAGGCCATCTTGGCCAATATGGACGACCTTGCGGCTGCGGTTGAACGGGCCGACGAAGCCAGCAGACTCGGTGGCAACATCTCCTATGCAGAGGAAGTGAGTTGGCGACCTACCGAGGCGGATGAATCGCTCTTCTGGCTCGAACTCACCGACACGAGCATCAAACTCATTGACGAGGGAGGTCCCCTTGACTTGGAGGTGGCGCTGTCGGGGACCGGAGCGGGTGCGCATGAGGGACAAGTCCCGCTGGCTGGTGTTGAACGGGTCTGGGTTGTACACGAGAACGGCGTGACCAGTTTGTCACTCGACCGCCCGACGGCGGTTCAATGAACCCGTCATCGGCCCATGACGGCTCTGTGCACGAGCGACTGAACCTCACGCATTCGTGAGCGGGCTCCCAATTCTCTGAAGACCTTCAGCGCTCGTTGCAGGTACTCCATTCGGTCCTGCCGCTCTGGCGCCATGCCACCCAATCGGGTTAACAACTCGCCGATTTGCATTCGTAAATCATTGGCTTCTGCAAGAACAAGGGCTTGGCTGTAGTGTTCCATGGCTTCTTCGGACCGACCTGCATCGTGCAATACTTCACCCAAAAGCATGGTAATTTCAACCAGTGCTTGCACGTCGCCTGCCTCGTTCATGGCCTCGAGCGCTTCGTTGTAGTGGAACAAAGCCAATTCCGATTGGTTGACCCTGGCATAATATCGCCCAAGAACGGCTTGGGCTCGGGCGTGGAGAGCAGCGTCATCCATCGCTGATGTGCGTTCATGTGAGGCCATGGCGTGCTCACGTGCTCGGTCAACCTCGCCAAGGTCGATAAGGGCTCGAGCAAGTGTGATTTGGCTGTTGATCAGTGCATCATCGCTGGACCCTTTGAGGATGGTTTCCACTTCCCCGTAGGCCTCAAGCGCTTTGGAACGCTCGTTTTTTCTTCGCAATAAATACCCGATGTTGTTGTAGGTCCTTGCGGCCCATTTGGCGTGGCCGAGCGAAATGTAGTGCTTCAACGCCTTTTTGTGCCGTTCAAGAGACAAGTCGCTGTTGCCCTGCTTTCGACTCACATCTGCAAGCGACGAGAGCACCTCGGCTTGGACCAAGACATCGGCGTGTTGTTCTGCAGAAGCGAGGGCTTGTTGGAGAAGGGTTTCAGCCTCGTCAAGGCGACCGAGCAGGGCCAAAATATCACCTTGAAGCTGCGAAAGGGTCAAGCGGACCTCGGGGTCAAGCTCATCGACGGCCACCTGCTCAATCAAGCCCAACAGTTCCATGTGACCTTGGGAAACAAGTTGACGCCCTTGCTCAACGATAAGGTCGGATGCCGCTTCGTGTTGCCCTGACTTGATGGAGTGGTAAACCAACTCTATCAGTACGTCGTGGGTTTGTGACTGTTTCTGATACCATTCGCTGCACTTCCCGTGAAATTCCTCCTTTAGGGCTGGCGTCAGGCTACGCAACAAGAATTCACGGATCAAATCGTGAACGTCGTACGTTTCGGTGTCGGCTTGACGAGCCAACCCTGACTCGACCAATCCGTCCAACTCGTCCGTGTTGAGTTGTTGTTGAGCAAGGGCTTCCAGCGGAGCAGGTTCACGGAAAATGGACAAGGCGGAGAGCACCCGCTTCTGTTCAGCACTGAGTTTGGAGAAAATCTCAACCGTGACATAATTCTCCAACGTTTCGTGGAATGCACCGGCGGATGCACCGCGGTTAATCAATTCAAGCACAAGTGGATGCCCTCGGGAGAGTCCGTGGATGTGCAACCATTGTTCGTCTTCCAACTGGTCAAAACTCGTCAAGAGTTTGCGTCCAGACTCTTGGTCCAGACCGTCAAGGGGAAGAACGAGGCTGGCAATACGACCCTCTGCATCTTTGGTTGGTACGACGGGTTTGAACGACCGTGAAAAGATGACGAGACCAATTTGTTCCTCGCTGCCCAAAAGATTGAGAGACATGGCTTGGAAGGTCTGATGAAGAACCAGATCGGCGACTTTGTGGAAATCATCGATTACGATCAGTGAGGGTGCACCTTTGAGAGCCTCAACCAACAAACGGGCTGCATCTGCTGGTTGTGGAACAGGTGTTGCTGCGAGGTAGGTCGCAAATTCTGCATTCCCCATGCTCGAGAGCCAGTCTGCGGCGGATTCGAAAAACGAACGAGACCCTTCCCAATCCTGACAGCGGTGGTAGAGGAGATTTCTTCGGTGCATGAAGCGCTCAATCAGTTTTGAAGCAACGGTGGTCTTGCCGATACCAGCGATTCCCGGAACCAGCAGGGTTGTGGCTCTCGCTTCCAACAAATTGGCCATGTTGTCGAGTTCAGTGGTTCGTCCGTAGAAATGACGGAGCCGAGGCAAATCTGCCAGTGAAGTCACCAACTGCTTCTCCACGTGCTTTGAGAGGTCTCGCTCTACCAAATCGGCACTGAGGCTTCGCAAATCAAGCGAATTGTTGTCATCCATGTATCGGATAATATCAACGGGCCGCATCTCGAAGGGAAGAAGCGACTTTGCACCACTGAGTGTTGTTTGTTCTGCAGGCTTGTCCTCAAAGACACACCGTACCGGGAATTCTGAAAGGCGTTCCCACGTTTCGGTTGCTAAGCCAATCCCGTTATCGGTGAGGAAGTAGGCTTTCCGCTTTCGGGATACACCCTTAACGTGAGCTTGTCGTTCCACGAGAATACCCTGATCTTTCAAGCCGGAGATGGCTCTCGGGACGTTCGAGCGTGCAATCGCCACGGCGTTGGCAATCCCCATCTGCGAGAGAGCAAACGGTACTTCGATGCTGTCCTTGAAGTCGGAATAATCCAGCAAATGGAGCAGAATGCGCTCCTGCACACCCGGTTTTCCTTGGCTTGCCATCCCAGCAACCTCGGCAACCAATCATTGTTGGGGAGGCTGATAGTTCGGGTCAGGAACCCACTGGTTGGATTCCTGGTCCCAAAGCCAGCCTGGATGCTGTGAAGTTGCGGGAGCAGCGGCCTGTTGAACGGGTTCTGCTGCAACGGGTGCTGCTTGTTCCGGTAGCGTTGGCGTTTGCTTGGCCTTTGCCCAGGCATACGGGTCTTCCTCAACTTCTGCTTCGCCTCCGGTGAGTTCGTCTTCATCGGGAATATCTTCGAATTCAATGAAGAAGAAGGCTCCGGCGCCCAAGAGCACCAACACGGCGATCACAATCAACACGATACCGAGGATTCCTGAACCATCGTCCGAATCACTCGCAACGGTGATGGAGAACTCTGCGGCATCCGCCTGTCCAGCAAAGGTGAATTCCTGATCGTTCATCTCAAAGATGACGGCGGAGTTGCCTTCAATTCCAAGTTGACTTGCGGTGAGGTCCATGCTCCACGTACCGTCCGAAAGGACTCTGGTTGAGTTCAACTTGGCATTTCCATCAGCGAAACGAATGTTCACCAGACTTCCGGGCAATCCCTCGCCTTGGAAGGTGGCAGGGTCCTTGGTGGTGATGGCACCCGTGTCGACACGCTCGACGCTGAAGGACACGGCACGAACAAGGAAGTTGACCTTCAAGGAGTAGGCCTTGGATTCTTGGTCATCTTGAGCGTAAATCACGACGCCGTTGAGTGACCAGTCGGAAATGACCGACGTGCTTTGCCAGAGGAAGGTGTCCATGGGGTCAAAGGTCAACTTGCCCGTTGGCGTGATGGCAATGTATTGCTCGTAGAGGTCATCTTCGCTGGTTGAATCATCGTCAAAGATGTAGAATTCAAGGTCGTTGGCGGCATCACCGGTTCCGTCAGGGTCGGAGAAAAATTCTGCGAGGTCGAACGTCACGCCTCCACCACAGCGCTCAAAGGAATTGGAATTTTCATCGCAGAAAATGGTCCATGTTCCAACCCAACCTGTTTCGTTGAAGACGGGGTCAATGTTTTCTGCATCCAGCGGGTTGTTGATGGTCATACGCCACACAACGGTCTCCGAATAATCGTCACCGTCGTAGGCACGGACGCTCACCGAGTAGACGTGGTCGTGAACCAAATCAGAGGTATCCCACGTGGCAATCCACGAACCGTCAGCGTTGAACGTGGTCACTGGAAGCGGTCCGTCGTTCAACACCAATCCGTTGGCGAGATCGGTGATTTCAATTTCAACACGGGTCACAAAGCCACCGACGTCACGAGCCACCCCGATGATCTTGGTATCTTCAGATGCCCGGACAGTGTCTCCGTCGATGCCGCCCGTCAATTGGTCAGCAGAACCGATCCACGACAGTTGGAGGTTGGGAGGAATGTTTTCGTTGTTGATGGTGATGGTTCGAACTTCAACCTGGCAGCCCGTGTTGTTGTCAATACAGAAATCGCTGTCAGCGGCCCAAACCGTGACCGTGTAGTCACCGCTCGGCAAATCGCCAACGAGCCATTCGTACGACCAACTCGTTGAACCTGCTTGGAAGAATTGCTGCTCCATACCGTTCGGTCCGGCGATGTGGAACCAAATCTGTTGCACATCGCTTCCGTAGGTTCCCTGATACGGGTCAGAGGCCGTGCCTTGGAAAAGCACCTTGCCGGTGTTGTGCGTACTTCCTGAATTTGGCACGTCGACAAGGATGGTTGGTGCGACCAAATTCAGTTTGTACTGACGGACTTCAACAGGTGAGTAGTCAAGTCCGTCGTAGGAGCGGATTCGGAACGTAACGTCACCTTCACCTTCCGGGTGGGCAGACAAATCCCACTCGAACAACCAGTCCTTGTACGGGTGGTTGGCCATGGTGATGTCTCCGTTTGAACCGGATACATCGGAGGCCGTGTACCAGTCCGAAGAGCCCGGAGGTTGAATTTCCACCCGCTGAATCTTTCCAAACTGCGACTGCATGGCGATGTTGTCGTTGGCATAGGGCCACTTTGCGCCATCCCATGCTTGTCCCGTGATGCGGGCAATCGTTGCAAACGAGTAGCCGTCTGGCTCGTTCACACTCACGCTTGGGCGTAGGTTGTTGAGGTTGATGACGTCGTCAATTGGCCCTGAAAGAACATAGGAGAAGTCTTTGGTGCCGCTGCCGAACTTGAAGGCTTCAACCGAATAGAAGGGTTGCTCACGACCGGTGGCGCAATCGGGATCGTCATCGTCAACGAAGGTATCTCCGTCGTTGTCAATGCCGTCTGCGCACGAGTCTTCATCGACCACAATGGGTTGTCCGGAACCGTCATTGGTCCCCGGAATGGCAGCGTTTTTGTCACCCACGACGTGGTTCCAGTTTCGGTCCAAGAGGAAATCCGAAGGGAGAGAAACTTGTTGCGTGAAGCCCAAAGCGTCGGTGGTCAACTCGTAGAGTGGAAGACCGGTTGCGTCCTTGATGACGACCGTGGCGCCCGCCACATTGGAGTTCTTGGCCTTGACTTGGTAGCGGACCAATTCACCCTCACGAACTTGAGATCCCCATGCCGTGTTTTGGTTTTGCACGTGAATCATCGTTGAATCAAAGTTCTGGAGGTCCGCATAGGAAAACACCGTTGCGTTTTCAACGAGTTCCAAGGCAAGTGGCATTTGGGCGGGTGGCAGGCTGACGGTTCCGGGGAGTTTCAAGCACTCGTCTTGAACGAACGGACACTCAGCACCCAACCATCGAATGTTAACAGGATACAATTCGCCATTGCCTGGAGAAGGAATTTGTTCGGACTGAACGGTGACTCGGGATTCAGTCACGTTGTACACTTGCGAGACACCGGTCCAACTGTTGCCTGAGAAATAAGCGACAGAACCGTATTTGTTTCCGTAGTTGTCATCGTGAACACTAACATTTCCTGCATAACCTCCTTGAGAGTCTGCGGTGTTTCCTTGGATGTTGATCAGCGAGCCTTTGGCACGGATGATGTCGCCAACGTTGTTCGAAATGGTGTTGTCCATTACGGTGGCGGATGAGCGGAAGATGTGAATCGCAGGGCAAGCGAAGTCGCCACCGTACATCTGCGAGTTGCAGGTACCGGAGTTGTTCGAAATCACGTTGTTGGCAAAGTACAATCGTGCAGCCGTTGGAGCGGGAACCTGCCAACCTTGGTCTTGGTAGTGATATTCACCAATCAACACCGGCTCTTTACCCGTGTCTTGAATGGTGTTGTTTTCAGCAACAACATCGGATGTACCGTAAATCCACACACCGTTCCAACCCCCGATGGGGCCGATGGTGTTGCGGTGCAGTTCAACCACGGATGACCGGATGCCAACACCTGAACCTTCGGAGGCCCCAGAAATGGTGTTGCCTTCTGCATACACCTTGGCTCCGTCGTAGGCCGTAAGGCCAGCACCCTCTGCGGTCGTGATGATGTTGTTCTTGACTTCGAGCGTGTGTTCAATGTTGCCCGTGGTTTTCAAGGAGTTGGTGTCAATGGCGTTGCACTTGACATCAACTTCCGAGTTGGTGAGACTTCCAGAGCTCGATTTCATCAAAATCCCGTATGAATTTTGCCCGACATCGAGGTTGTCCATGTCAATGTAAGAGTCCTCGATGAAAATCACGGCTCGTCCTCCGCCTTGTTGACCACAGTCTTTGTTGGGGTCACCGGTGAAGGTTGAATCCTTCACTTCAAAAGTCGAAAGGATACCTGCACCAGCGCCGTATGCACGCACAGCTGCCGCGTCATAGCCTCGGCCGTCAATACCCAACTCAAAGGTCGACTCGGTAAGGAGGGGAGAGGCAAAGTCAATGGCGATGACGTTCGAGGTGTTGATGTCCTTGAAGGATAAACCACGAGCGGTGGTGCTGGATCCGTCGAACACCAGCGCACCGTACTGGACGGCCTGAAGCGTTGAGACATAGATGGGGTATCCGTAGGCGTTCTCAAAGTGGGCGAAGTTGATTGAGGTGATCGACTGGTCGATGGTGTCACGAATCACCAATCCGGAGCCGCAGCCAGCGTCGCCGTTGGTGAACGTGTTTGAACCGTTGATGTAACAGCGTCCGACTTTGTTGTAGTCGCTGGGTGTGGCCCACATAAACCGGGCCTGTGAAGAGGCAGAGCCTTGGCTCGCACCGCAGGCACTGTCGCCGACGCAAATGGCCCCTTTCACGTCGATGAACTTGCCGTGTGGAATGTTGATGGTGGTGCCGGCGTTGATGACCAACTTGGCACCTTCGGCAACCTCAACATCCCCTTGTAGATTCATGGTGCCCGTCCATGTTTCAACACCGGTCACGGTACCTTGCGTGGTTTCGTTCACGGCCATGGCGGTTGGAAGACTCACCAGACCTACCATGATGGAGACCATGTAGAGGAGAACGAGAGAGATTGATTTTGCTTGCTTTCTTCGGGACATAACGGATGCACCTAAACTTCCCATTCTCGCCAAGAATATAATACTGCGCCTCAATTGCCAAATTTAGAATATCATTTATTATCAAAAGTATCAACTGTTCTCCCGAAAAATAGCGTTTTGAAAGCCAATTTGACCATAAACCGGAAAGAAAACGACAAATTACGACGGATTTTTCCTCGTTCTTTGCACCTGATTGGGGCTCAGCAACCCGAATTTTGGCCAAGTGCACCGAACCATGCCTCGGCGTCAAGAGCACCGTAGCCCCACTCAACATCGTGGTCCACCTCAAGCGGTGAACGTGCCGAGTCAGCCAGCGCCTGCTTCACCAATTCAATGCACGTTGATCCACTCGAATCGGAGGGTTTCAGCGAAGGATAGGCTTCGAGAATCAATGACAGCGCCCCGGTCACAAAGACCGTGGAATCCGATGTCCCACTGCTGGAGTACCAGAGGTTCTCGCTCCCCGTGCTGATGATGCGATTACCCGGTGCAACCACCTCTGGCTTTTGATGAGGCGATTGGCGCATAGCACCTTGTTCGTCTTGAGGTGAACCAACCGATGAATTTTCCCAAATCGTTCCCAATTGGGTTGTTGCACCAACGGAGATCGCCAATCGAACGCTCCCCGGAGAAGCCACGTCCCCGTCATCATTCTGGCCGTCGTTTCCAGCGGCTGCGACGACAAAGATACCCGCATCTGTGGCTTGCCTGGTAGCGGATGATGAGGATCCCTCGTCGTTTCCACCGGACCGCTCTGTTCCGCCCAAGGAAAGGGAAATGATGTCGGCTTTGAAATCAAACTGGCACCAACGAATAGCGTCGGCCACGTCATCATCAAAACCTGTGTTTTCACCCTCCCCGTTGTCTTGGAGGGCTGCGGCCATGGCCAGGGTCACGTTAGGTGCAGCTCCTTGTTGATGGGCGTTGGCGATGAGCAAGCCAGCCATCAGTGTCCCATGAGCAACCGCACCGTAGTCAAGGGGGGTTGCAGAACCTCCAATGAAATCCTTGAACACGACCTCTTTGCCATCAAAGGCCTCGTGTGTGAGGTCAATCCCGGTATCCACCATGCAGACTCGGACGCCCTCTCCAGTGAGGCCGTCGCCTTGCAATCCACGAATTCCCGTTTCTTCGAAAGCCCACTCGGATTGCGGCATGGAGAGTTCTACAACGACCCATTGGTTCTGCCAAAGAATCAAACTCAGAGAGATGAGGAGGGCGAACGCCACCAGCCCGCCGAGCGAACGGGAGCGACGTGGCCGCACAACGACGGGTTCAACGGGGAGGGGCGCCCAGCCCATGATCTCAGAACGCCATTCATCCTGGAATCCAATCACTGTTGGGTCAACCGCTGAAACAATGCTTCGGTCGGTGGGCTCTGGAAGGTACTCCACGTCCTGAAGACCTTTCATGGGTGCGACCCCACGGTTGGCTTCAAGAACCCTTGTTCTCCAAGCGATTGGAAATCAGAACTTCGTACCGCCACGGCTGCGAGCCGTCTTCACACCGCCGTAAATGACGAGGAAGCCGAGCGCCACGATGAGGAGGGTCATCCAAATGGATTCGCCATCCGCAGCAACCTCGGTGAAGTATTCCAGTGAGAACGAGTCACCAGCAGGAAGCGTGATCGAGTCAACGCTCGTTGCTTCTGCTCCTGCAACTTCAACACGGATGTTGAATCGCTGGTTTCCTTGGGCGAAACTCAGGTCTGCGAATTCTGCTTCCACCTTCTCACCCGCTGGCACAGCGATGGTCATGGAAAGTTCAGGTGAGGACTTCGGAGAAATGGGTTCAAGGTAAACGATAACCGATGGTGCATCCAACAATCCTGTGTTTTCCACTGGGATGCGGACCACACCAGCCTCATTTGCCGTGTTGTCCGACTGGAGTTTGATGTCTCCCTCGTTGACACTTAGCTTGATGCTCGCTGCCTGCACGGAAACGACCACGGTCTCAGCGTCGAGTGTTTCGTCTTCGCTGTTGACATAGACGGTGAGGTCAAAGCCACCTTCGGTGAACGATTCAGGTGCAAAGACCGTGAATTGTTGCGTGCGTGTCTCACCCTTGCTCAGCGTCAACGTTGACGTCATCGGCGTCACGGACCAGCCTTCAAGAACACCGCCCTCAAAGAGCTTGATGGAGAAGGAATCCTGACCGTTTCCTGTGTTGGTCACGTCGAACGAGAACTGACGCTCAACGAGTGCGGACATACCGATTTCTTCGGTTGCATCGCTGATTTCAAAGCCGTACGACTGTGGAACGAAGACCTTAACCGAGGCTTGGGTAGCCTCGCCGAGGTCGGTCTCCATTCGCATGGTCATGCGATGTCCGTTCTCCAAATTCCAAGCGTCCTCAACCGAAGGAAGGGTGATTTGAACATTCACCGTTGCCATCAGTTGAGCAGGTGTCTCGTTGTTCCCAATGCCCAACGCCAACTCGATGCTGTCCTCGTAGGCACCTTCGCCGTTGTTGGCCGAGGCGTTCCAAACTTGGACCATCCAGAGGTCAGAATCTTGTGCAAGACCCATCTCACCGGACACGGAGAACACATCAGAAATCTCCGTTCCGTTGTACACCACATCGTAGTCGAACGTGATGGTGTTGTAGACCGAGTTGTTGGTGGATGAGACGATGGCCTGCATCTCGCTGTTTTCGGCGTCCAAGATGGTCGCTGATGAACCCACAGAGGCTTCGTTGAACGTGACATCAAGGTTCGAATTCACACGACGGTTGTAGGTCAACTTCGCTGCGATGGTCGAATCTGCGGTGACACTGGTTGTCTGACCGCCGAAGTACTCCATGTCGAGTTCTTGCTCGTGCTGAACAGTGTTGAAGTCACTGTCAAAGGCAACGGACCCCTCGGGGAAGAGGTGAAGGAGTTCACCAGATGCTGGAACATCAACCATCCACGACATGCCATCGAAGGTGACCTCAACTTCCACGGTTCCCTCAACCAATGTTGAGCCATCGGAGGAAGAACCTGCGTGGTACTCGTTTTGCTCAATATCTGTCCAGGCCGTTGAGAGTTCAACATAGCCACCCAAGGCCATCACCATGGTGATGTTGCCCCCGTTCGAAACGGAGGCTTCCAACAGTCCGATCGCGACACCTCCACCGTTTTGGTCGGGGTTGGCTTCGGTAGCAACAACCACCCAGTCACCCGGTTGGATGTCCGTGGACCATTCAAGTGTGGTTCCGTTCATCGTACCGCTGACGGAAACGGGGTCACGTTCAATGCCAGCCACAGGATACAGCGTGATGTCTGCGCCAACCAAACGACTTGCGTCGAGTTGGTCGGTGATGAATCCAACGACCTCTACGGAACCAGCCGTCACTTCAACATCCTGGGAATCAGGACTGTCGTGAACGGTGAATCCACTGTCGTTCTCCGTGTTGTAGTACACCGTGTCAAAGCCGTCTTTCTCCACCGTCACGTTGTAAACATCGCGAATCGGTACGAAGGCTCGCCACACACCCTCTTCGTCGGTTTCAACGACGGTGCTGTAGGCGGAGTGGTTCGTGCCTTGCAATGTGACATTGAATCCGGGAATTCCCTCGCCTTGGCTTGGAAGGCTGTTGTTGTCAAGGTCCCAGTAGACCTTACCACCGATTTCAACCTCAAGTTCGGCGTACGCCGGGTCAAGTACCAGGACATGGTCAACGGCGTCATCGGTCGTGAACGGATCGTCGCTGGTGTCAAGCATCCAGGATTGTGTACCCAACGTTCTGTTGAGGTAAAGGCTCCAAGTTCCTGGCATCATCATTTCGGTGGCGTTGCCGTTCTCATCGGTTCGCTCAAAGGTGATGTTGCCAAATCCATCGTGACTGACGGCGGTCACCGTCATGTCGGCAAGGGAATCGTTGGTGATGTATTCTCTCAGTTGCATGGTCACTTCCACGCTGACTGCCGTCTGCAAGTCAAGGCCCAAGCGGTTGGACGCTGCTCCAACGGTGATGGGAGAGCGGAGTGTCTCCGACATGTTCCCGTTGGCAAACGGCGCAACGATGGCGAGCCATTCGCCTTCTGGGACATAGCTGGCAAACGTTCCGTTTTCATCCGATGCCATGTTGAACCATTGGTCTTCGGCTTCGTTGTACAAGAGGAAATCGTTGGCAATACCGTCACCCGTGCTGTTCGTGAGCGTTCCGTTCACCAAGTAGGTGTTCTTGAGCGGCACATCCAAGGCTTCCTCATAGGCGTCAAGGCCAACCAAAATGGCTTCGAAGAACTGAACGCCAACCAAATCGTAGTCGGTGGCGTTCTCCTCAGCCGCCGTGGTCCGGTTGAACACGATGTCGTAGCCACCAGGCGTTAACGAGACGGTGATGTTCCCCGGCGACGTGTAGTCATCAGCGGTGAAGTACAACGTCTCCTGCTCTTCAGCAGCAGGCTTGAGGTGGAAGGATGGGGAGACCATCGTCCCGTTCTCAAAGGAACCGTCCTCGGATGAATCGAGGTAGACATTCAACGTCAAATCGATGGCCTCTGGTTCAGCAAGGAGTTCGAGCCTCGACATGGTTTCGGTTGCCGTTCGGTTCACGCCCACGTTTTCCAACGTGGTGACGTTCAAACGCTCGTCTTCCACAGAGAGGTCCCATTCGCCGTCCAACAGGTCGAAGTGGAAATCTGCGTTCTCGCTGATGGTGGTTCTCCATTCAAGACCGTCTTCATTGGTCGCAACGATTTCAACCGGTTCCCAAAGAGGGATGCTGGATGACCATCGCGTGGTGTTGTCGTAAAGATGGAGCACGCCATCCACACCCACAGAAGGTTCGAGGTACAGCGGTCCAAGGTCCATGTCCGTACCGGTCTCGACAGCAATGATGTCGCCGTATCCTCGGTTGATGATCACACTCTCTGTTGTCATGTGGTAAGTTAGACCTGACGGTACACGAACCGAGAAGAACCCGGTCACGTTGGTTACAGATGAGAATTCGAGCGAACCCGAAACGAAGTTTACCGTCAGCGCAGATGCTGGTTCGGTTGTTTCCACACGGTTTTCTTCCGGTGTTGCTTCGAGCCAGCTGTTGTATTCCTCAGCGGTGACACCTGGGTAGGAGCGCATACTTCCGTTGATGTAGGCTGCTTCGGCATAGGTGACGTCCATTTCAACATCTCCAGTTCCAGGAGAGAGGTCCACTTGGTCAAACAGAACAAAGTCTGAATTGACATCGTCACGGATGTCCCAAATACCGTAGAGCAGTTCAGCATACAATTGACCGTTCTCGTCGGATGTGACGTTCACGGGCAGGAGAATACCTTCCGTGTTCTCGAAGGTGATGGTTCGGTTCGAAACATCAAACAGCGGTTCTTGGGTCAAGGGGTCAACAGGTGACACGAGGTTGAGCGTGACATCGGAGGTTTCCGGCACACCCATACTCAGCGTGATGTTGGTGGTGTCGTCGATGACCGCCACGGTCTCGTTGAGGTCGTACCATCCGTCGTTGTCTGCATCGACTCGGTAGTAGTAATCACCCTTCGGCACGGGACCGTAGGAGAAGTTGCCCTCCTCGTCGGTGATGATTTCAACAGCGAATTCTTCGCCGAGGTCAACGTCGATGAGCTCAATGGTTTGGTTGACCATCGGGTCGCCCATCATGTCGCCCAGTGTATCCCGGAAGATCGCACCGGGCATGTTCAGCGTTAGGTCGTAGGACGGTTCAATGCCGATTTCCACGGGATCTGGCAACAGAACTTCCTTGCCGTTGGCAAGTTGAGCGATCATGTTGTACGTCCCCGGAAGCAGTCCGGTCTTGTAGAACGAACCGGGCTCAACCATCGGACCTGAGAAGGTACCGATACCGATGAACAGACCTGTTCCGTTGAATGTACCCGTTCCCTCAAAGAGACCCGCTCCTTCAATCGTTTCACCTTGTCCTGCCTCGACATCGCCGTAGGTACGCGTCAGGGTTGACGTACCCTCCGATGTGAAGGTACCCGAAGCGGTCACCGTACCCTCCAACCGGTAGGTTGGGGGTGAAGTGGAATCATCAGCTAGACAGAATGTTTCGTTCTCCGGCATCACGATGTTGGAGGTGTTGTCCAGTTCACAGGCTGCCACGTCGCTGGGCTCAACCCATGATGCTTCCATCGTACCGAATCCGGTCCATGTGCCGTTGGCAAAGAAGGTGCGCTCGTTGCCGATGTCACGCGTGAAGTTTCCAATGAAGTTCTTGACCAAGGCGATGCCTTCGCTTTCGAACGAACCATCCTCAACCAGCGTCGCCTCGCCCGTACCCTGTAGGATGCGGGATTCTTCGGTGGTGAAGGAGCCGCTGGTGGTTTCGACGGTGTAGTTATCGGTCATGGACCAAATGTTACGAAGAATGAACGTGGTTTCCGAGATGGGGTCACCGTTGAACGACTCATCGCCGCTCCACGTGACGGTTCCGGAAACACCGCTGCTTCCAATCGAAACATCAAGGGATGTGCTGATGGGCGTAACACGGTTGGCTTGGTCGGCGGTCACGTTCAATTGCGCTTCACCGAGCCATGTCATGTTCGCAACGTTACCGAGAATGGCCGTGATTTCGTTGATTTGACGGTCGTCGTTGGTGTTGGTAAGAATATCACCGAGCCGCTCACCATAGGAACCGTCTCGAATCTTGTCCTGTGCGTCCGTTGGGTCGTAGTCACCGGCAAAAGCGGTCACGCGAATGCGACCTGCGGGAACCGTGGTGCTGTAGCGACCATCATCATCTGCGTCGACAAAGCCGATGGGAATCCAATAGGTGTCCTCGTCGAGGTCCTCGGTTCCTTCGCCTGAGAAGGCGTCTCGCTCGATGAGCAGACGGACACCGGGCAATCCTTGGCCATCGTCGCTCATGGAGACTTGACCCGAAAGTTCGCCACCGGGGTAGTACTTCAGAATCTTCACCAAGGTGTTGGTGGACTGAATGGAGACGTTCGGGTCTTCACTGTACCAGTTGGCGATAACGAAGTGGTTCATCATCGCCCCAGGCAGAGGAAGCGAGTTCGCCATGAACGTGCCGGGTGAACCCGACTGCCCGAAGTGTTGAGCAGGTTGAGGATTGCTGACCGTGGTTCCAACCCCGAGCGTGGAGGCGCCGTAACCAACGTAGGCTCGGGCCACCATGGTGTTGAAGAACGCTGGATTGTGGTCCACACGAACATCTTGAATTTGCAGCGGGTCGATTTCAGCACCGGCCTGTTGGTTGAGGAAGTCCTTCTGCATGGCTTCATCGACTTCTTCTCGCGTCATTTCATCGGCAAAGTCACCGCGCAGCGTTTCGTAGACTTCGTCCATGTAGGTGGTGATGTCTTGACCGGACAGGATGGTCGGCGCACCGAAGATCCCCATCGGTTGACCCCGGTTGTAGTTGGCATCCGCCGTGTAGCGTCCTGCCCGAGGATAGAGCCGGTCGTCGATGGCAAAGTAACGGATTTCGTGGTCACGGCTGATGGTTTCGCCGGGAGCACCTTCGTAATCCTGCACGATGTAAAGGCCCTCAAGGTTGATCAAATCATCGTAGAGGTCGTGGATGGTGTGGTCGGGATTGGCGTCAAAGGCCTCGGTCAACAACTGGGTCATCATGGCAAGGCGTGCGTTGTGGCGGTGAATGCCGGTTGAGACCGAGAGGTACTCATCGAGCAAGTCGGCCGTGTACCAGTAATCGCCAAAGATGGTGTGCGTTCGGCCTTCTACGGTTTCAGCACCCGTTCGGATGTTGTTCGTGAAGGTGATGTTCGCTTGGTCCTCCGAGGACCATGCATCACCGAAACACGAGTTGGACACCTCTTCTGTACAAGGCATGGCCTCGCCGTCCTTGTAGATGCGGTAAATGGTCGTGTCAGCATCGAAGACACCTGCCGTGTGCGGGTGACCCTCGGCAAGCACGATGTTGCGGTTGGTCTTCAGGACGTTGAAGGAACGGTCTTCAATGAACCCAATCATGGATTCGTCAAAGGTGGTTTGCATCGTCATGAAATCGGCCATTTGTTCGTCGGAGAGGTACTTATCGACCGCATTCTGGAAGGTAGGTGTGAACACATATTCGTCCCCGCCATCGGAGGCGTAGGTACGGTCACCTTCTGCAAGTTGCCAGATGAACATGGCGGTCAGGTCGTCCTGATTTCGGGCCATCAACATGTTTCCTGTGGCAGGAATACCCGACTGGAAGTTGTCCGAAACGGAGGGGTGTTCTCCCGTGCTCATCGCTTGGAAACCGTAGTCCCACCATGAAACGAAAGCAGGTTTTTCGGAGTACTTCATGTCAGTATCCTGATTTGCTAACCAATCGTAGGCCGCATTCCACCCGTTATCGTTGAACGATGAGCCAAAGCTTCCCAGATACCAGCGGCCGTCGTAATTGCTGCTGTCCAGGATGGAGAAGCCGAGCGCGTCGAATCGGAGGATGTCGGGAACGATGTTGTAGATTCGTTCGTCGATTTCTGCTTCTTGGTTTGACGTACCGGGAATAGCGGAGTCAAGACCGTAGGTGGCCTGCTGGCTGAAAATCATGATCATGACCAAGAAGACTGCAGAGAATTGTGGTGACCGCCAAACAGCCTTCCGGGCACCTGAAATTCGGTCGGAGGGCGTGCGGACACCGTACTTCCTCCACGAGCGCACCAAGCCGCTCCAATCAGCCCACTGCCAAAAGGCAACGATACCTGCGGCACCGAGGATGGCCATGATCGGCGTGGCGTTGAACATGAAACGGGCAGCGTTCCAAGCCATGAAGGTCGCAGCGAAGACCCAGACACCAAAAATGAGCGACGTCGCACGTCGATGACGAAGACCTCGCCACAACAATCCACCGCCCATGATGAGGGCGAGCAAGAAGGTGATGGGGCCAAAGGATGCGAACAACTGTGCTCGGTTGGGAGCATTGGCTTCAGCAACGGTTCCGAAAATCTTGGTCTTGGTGAAGTAACCACTTCCCGTCAGCAAGACATCCCAGGCGTTGGACAGTTCCAAGCTCTTGAGGATGTAAAGAATCACGAAGAAGACGACGGCAAGACCGCCGAGTGTCCCCAACACCAGCAGCCAAGGTTTGTCTCGGAATCCTGTGGTAACAAAGGCGATGGCCAGCGTGAACCCAAAGATGAACAAGAAGGGTTGCAATCCCGTACCGTCAAAGACCAAGTTCAATTGCGGGTGAGCGTAGAACGGCAACGCCATCAAGAACGTGGTCAGCAGCATGGTCAGGAACAAAGCGCTGAGCGTCGTGGAGTCGCGACGGCGGAACATGTTCAAGGCCACTTGAAGGGCGTAGGCAAGGAACAAGATCGATGGACCCACAACGAACCCTTTCCAACCGAGGGCGACGATACCGAAGGCAACACCGGCGAGCACAGCGTTGGCCATGGCAGCCTGACGGTTCTGAGCAACGTCACGGTAGGCACGAAGGAACGACATCGGGTGCGCCGTCGTCGTTTTGGTGATGCGCACGGAACCTGCATACTTCACGGCCCGAAGCCAATACATGAACCCGACAGAGATGAACAACATCACGAAGGCGTCGTGGTCTGCAAGTGCCCATGTGGAATGGGTCACGTGAGCGGGCATGAAGGCAATCAACCACGCAGCGAGGACGCCTGCGCCCTTGCCAAAGTGGTCCTTTGCCATGCTGGCAATGGGGAAGACGGTCAGTGCACCGTAAATGGCGGGAAGGCCGAGCATGCTCCACCAAATGGCGTCCTCGGGGTTTTCGAGGAAGGGTTCGAGCATCATGGCGCCGATGGCCATGGACCATGAGAACAACGGTGGTCGGGGGTTGATGCCGCCGATTGGGTAGAACCGGTCAGCGTCGATGACCAAGTGGGCGTTGTTCGCCAAAATGTAATCCACAACACGCTTCATGTACCACGGGTCGGAACCGCCGGTCATGTCCCAGTTTCCTGTTCCAAACGCATTCATGGACGGCACGGCATACCACTGAATACGGATGGCAAGGCCAACCAAAAACGCCAGCGCAATCATCATGCCTGCACCGTGTGCACGGAGGAATTGACGAGCCTGAGAGGGCTCGTGTTCGGCCAGATTGGCCCATCCACCGTACTTTTCGTGATTCCCGATGTAGTAAATGCCCACGCCGAGGAAGAATGTAAATCCGAGCCAAAGGAACGCACTCCACGTACCATCCATGTCCTCGTTGTACCAAATCCCGGCCTCAAACCAAGCAGCCACTTGGTAAAGTGCCCACATGGACCCGACGAGCATGGCCCGCGTGTACCAGCGTTCGGCAACCATACCAGCGACGATCAGGGCAACAACACCGGTCAAGAACGCTGTCCAGTAGCCGATGTAGCCGTGATAGCCGTCTTCGGTGGTGATGCCGAGTTGGTCGGCTACACCGACGCTTCCAAAGTGGTAAAGCGACCCGGCGAATGCCAAAATCCACACAGCAAGAGCGACCACAAGCGGCATGTTGGCTCGGTTGAAGCCCTCGCCCTGTCCGAGGAAGGAAAACCATCCCTCTTCGCCGGCTGGCGTGAGCGTTCCTCGGGCCAACACACCTGCGAGCAGACCCGCAACGGTGAACATGGTCCAGTAGGCAAAGAACACGTAAGCAGTCGCTTGTCGCTCCAAGTTCATGGTCGAAACAAGTTGTCCGCTGCTCTCCATGGTGTAGGTTGACGGCAGGGCTGCCAGAGCGTCACCAGCAGCGGCCAATGCCAGCCAAAATCCGACGGCGGAGAAGGTCATCATCGTGTACCATTCGTGTCGGCCGCTCTTGTCAAGGGTTGAACCAATGACAAGGAGCAAAGCGAACATCAACGACGCCACGGCGTCAACACCTGCGAAGGTGTAGAGCACTTCGGCACCGATCAAGGCCACCGCCAACACGCCGAGGGAAACGGTTGAGGAAGAGAGATCGGGTCGAGTTGCCTGAACGATACGTGGCACAAGAGCCAGCATACCAGCGACGGCGACGACAAGCATCGGCGTCAAATTGTTCATCGTCAAGTCGTATTCAATGCCCACGACTCGGGTGGTGGCAAGAGCAAGCAGCACGGCCAGTGGTGCGAGAAGCAACCCCATGGTGGCGCCGGGCTGATTTGCCTTCGTTTCCGTTTGTTCTTCCATTTCAATCCCTCATTTTCGGGCCAGCCTCGAGGCTGGCGTCGTTGGCGAGTTGAGAACCCCTTTTGAAGATAATGGAAGGGATGAGAGTTGATTGCTTCTCAGTGCTCGTTTTTTGCGGGTTTTTCTGCCATTTCCGCATTAAAAGCCTCACCGGCCGACGGCACGGTGTGCGATATCCGTCCGATAGTGGCCCCCCTCAAGGTGTATTTTTTCCATCAGCGCATAGGCTTCGGCTTGCGTGTTTTGCACGCCATCGCCCATCGCCGTAGCGGAAAGTACCCGACCTCCAGAAGCGACGAACCCACCATCGCTTCCGAGCGACACACCGGCGTAATTAACCCACGCGTGACCGTAGGTTGAGGTTCGAGTGAGTTCAGCCAACCCTTCAATCGCACGTCCTTTGACAGGCGAGGCAGGATAGCCTTCCGAAGCGAGCACCACCGTCACGGCCGTTTTCGGACGCACGTGGAGGTCCACGGTTTGGAGTGTATTGGTGGCGGCAGCCTTCAGCAGGCCGTAGACATCGGTATCCAAAAGCGGCAACGTAACTTGGCATTCGGGGTCGCCAAACCGAACGTTGAATTCCACAACATAGGGGTCTCCCAACTCGTCGATCATGAGGCCGATGAACAACACGCCTCGGTAGGGTGTTGGCTGAGCAGCAAGATGGCGGTGCATGGGCTCAACAATGCGCTCGACGATGCGCTGATGAACCGTCTCCGAAACAACCGGTGCGGGGCAATACGCCCCCATGCCTCCTGTGTTGGGGCCCTGATCGCCGTCATACGCTCGTTTGTGGTCTTGGCTGGGCGGCAAGGTGCGATACGCCGTTCCGTCCATCACCACAAGCATGCTCGCTTCCTCACCGGGAAGAAAGGCCTCGAGGAGGACAAAACCGTCCGTTTCAATCGAGGCGTGGATAAAGGAAGTGGCCTCCATTCGGTCTTCCGTCACCACGACACCCTTGCCACCTGCGAGCACATCCCGTTTGACAACCCAAGGCGAACCTGCAAAGCGGTCCAAAGCGGCCTCGATATCGGATTCTGCATCCAAGCGCTGGTAGGCGGCCGTGGGAACACCCGCCGCTTCCATCGTTTGTTTTGCATGCAATTTTGACCCTTCAAGATGGGCCAACGCAGCCACAGGACCGAAACATGGAATGCCGTTTTCAGCGCATGCATCGGCGAGGCCATCGCACAGCGGTGCTTCAGGCCCGACCACAACAAGGTCCGCCTCCACCTCTTGAAACAACGGAATCAGAGAAGCAGCATCCACCGAAACGGCGTGATTGGTGGCGATTTGTGCTGTCCCAGCGTTGCCGGGCACACAATGAATCGTGGCGACTGAGGGAGAAGCATCCAACGCCAAACACAAGGCATGTTCGCGGCCACCGCTACCGATGACCACCACACTTGCTTGATTCATGCTTCGCCGTGTTTGGCGGCATTGAATAAGCCCTTCGCGACCCTTTGCTGCGATAGCATGGCGGAAGAACGCTTATTCGCCTCTCTTCTGTCAAGCAACCATGGGAACACAAGCCCGCCTTGCCTGCCTGCTCGTTGGTCTGCTTTTGATGACCGGTCCACTCGCCCTCGCATCACCCCCTACCGGAGGTGAGACAAGCAACGTCGACCAGAACGAAACGTGGACGGAGGATGCGACCATGGACGGCCATGTCGTCGTGGCTTCGGGTTCCACCTTGACCGTCAATGCCAACATCACGATGGAAACGGGTTCGTCCATCACCGTCGAGGAAGGGGGACAATTGGTCGTGACCAACGGGGCTCTGTTGAGCGATGACCTCAATGCAGGCTTGATGGTGAACAGCATGTTTGCCGAACTCACCTTGAACTTCGGAGACATCGCTGACGAAGGGGTCGTTCAACTGAAGTTCGACCATGAAATTCCAGAGGATGCCAAGATGAACGTGACCTACGGAGAGACCGTCTTCAACGCCTCGGGCACCGACATGGTCCAGTTTGATGTCCCGCTCAACGGAACAGATCTTGTGCTCAACTTCGATTCCTATTACTTCACGCCGACGTATGTCCTTTGGGCAAAAGCGATTCACAGCGGAGGCGATTCCGCCACCCTCATGGCTCAAGAAATACCCGCCACGGAAGCACCGCTCTACTGGTTCCAATCGGCCTTTGACATTGTGGCCCAAGGGGATGTTTCCGTCATCAGTTCAACCGTAGAGGGCGCCAACATCACCTGCTCGTCGTTGTGTGATTTCGACGGTGCTCAACTCATCGGCAGCGCCCCTGTGATGGCTCAACCGAGCGCCGATGTGCGGGTTGACGATTCCGTGTTGGCGGGTTCGCGAACCGACGAGGACATTGTGCTGAACGACCAGGCGTCCATCACCTACACCAACAGTCAGGGAACGGGAGGTACCACGGACGCATGGATTCGTCTTCTCTCCGAACGAACGCTCAGCACCAACATCCCCAACGGCAGCCTCGACATCAGCGGCATCGGCTGGGGCGGCGCCAATTGGAACGACCTCACCGACGAAAACGGCAACATCGTCTTGGTTGCTGGCGGAAGCACCAACGAGCACAAGCGCATCGTTGAATGGATGGACGGTGCAGGTGTTGTTCATCAAGAAGACGCCACCATCACCCTCTCCATTTCGAGCAGTTGGGGCACGTTCTCCACCACCATTGACGCTCCCACGACCACCAGCGGCACCATGCATCTCGACCTTCCGTACATTGCCGTGACCGCTCTCGAACCCGAAGCCACCACGGCCCCCGTGAACAAGAGCATCGGAATGATGGCGACGGTCTCCAACACGGGTAACGCCTCCTTGAGCGGTTTGGTGAACGTCTGGTGCTACGTGGGTGAAGAAATCGCAGAAACGACGCAGGTCAGCGTGTCCCTTGCAGCAGGTGAAACGAAGGATGTCCCGCTCTCGTGGTACGATTACACCGCTGGAGAGCGTTCGCTCACCTGCAAGCCGTTGATCCCGTCAGCCTTCAACGACATCACCGACCTCGTCGCAGATCAAAGCGGTGCAACCACAGAGACCATCACGTGGGAATACGTAGCCGAAGCCGAGGATTCACCGATGTTCATCTTCATCATTGCCGCCCTTGGATTTGGTGGACTGGCGGTTGTGGTGGCTGCCCA
>JAYPIL010000028.1:16242-23332 GCA_038127845.1 Candidatus Poseidonia sp. | reverse complement strand
TGTGATCGTGTTTACGGCATCGAGTGTCTTCCTCATTGAGGAATTTAGGAAATTTATTGTGAAATCAGGTTTCTTCGCTGTTCGTCGCCGATGACGGACGAAAGCACATCTTCATCAACACCTTGCGAGCACAGGTGCCCATGGGTAGTGGTGCGAAGCCAGTATCATTGGCGGGAGAACATCCCGAATGGGCATCACGCCTTTCCTCGACGCTTACGGATGATTCCGTGTGGTCTGTCCCCCTTCAGCCAATTGTTGCAAAGCTGGCCTCAAACACTCCACTCACGCTCGAGGACGGTGTGAGACTCTACCAGCATCCCGACCTCAATGAACTCGGAGCGTTGGCGAATCACGTTAAACAAGCCCGATTTGGCAACAAAGCCTTCTTCAATGCGAACGTCCATGTTAACCAAACCAACATTTGTGTTCTTGCCTGCCGGTTCTGTGCTTTTCGGCGTGGGCCCAAGGCCGCCGACGCCTATGCGATGTCCATCCAAGAATACGTTGACGACGTCGGCCTCTACGCACCCTATGTTGATGAAGTTCATTCCGTGGGAGGCTTGCACCCCGATTGGGACGTGTCGCACTACGAAACCATGTTCGCCAAGACCAAGCAAGCCTATCCTCATGTGGCTATCAAGGCCCTGACGGCGGTTGAGATCAAGCACTTGGGAGAGCGTTCTTCAATCTCAACCAAAGATGTGTTGAAACGATTGCGGGATGCAGGTTTGACATCCTTACCCGGGGGAGGCGCTGAAATTCTTGATGATGGTGTTCGAGCCATTATCTGTAACGGGAAAGAGAGTTCGGAGGAATATCTACGCATTCACCACGAAGCCCATCAACTCGGCATCCCATCCAACTGCACCATGCTCTTTGGAACCATCGAAACCCTCGAACAACGACTCCAACACATGATTTCGCTCCGTGACCTGCAACAGAAGTCACAAGGCTTCCAATGCTTTGTTCCTTACCCCTTCCTTCCTGATTCCACACGTTTGCCTCAGGCACAACTTGCATCAGGTGCAGAAATTTTGCGAACGATTGCCGTCTCCCGCTTGATGCTCAACAACATTCCCCACATCAAAGCCTACAGGATGAACATCGGCGACCATCTTGCAGAATTGGGCCTCCAATTCGGGGCTGATGACGTTGACGGAACCGTTCAGAAAGAATCAATCATGCACCTCGCGGGTTCAACCGCACCACTTGACCATGACCGAGGAAAATTAGCGCGCTTGGTGAACAACGCAGGGTGCACGCCAATCCAGCGAGACACCACCTACTCGACGTTTAGTCCGTATGTTCCTCCCGAACCAAAACCCAGGCGCCGGCTGACCATGGCGCAGTAAGGTGATGTCATGCAACAACTCACGTGGACCAACACCATCGGCCGAGTGGCGTTCATCAATTGTGATCCGTTGTTCCATGACCTCGATCCTGCGTGGAACGTCCTCGCTGCTCCTCCTTCGTGGCTTACCGGACACGTGCTGAGGAGAGATTGCATTCTCGCACCGATTCCTGCAGCCGATTATGCGAAGCATGCTGACGAACTTGTCTTGTTACCGGACATCGGCATTGGAAGTCAAGGGGAAGTTGGCAGTGTTCTCCTGTTCGGTGCCGTTCCTCTACAATCAATGCAGACGATTGCACTCCCCAGCGATTCTGCAACCTCGGTTGCACTTCTGAAGCATCTCATCAAGCAGCAGGGCTTGTCGATGAATTATGTCACGACAGGACCCGATTACGATTCCATGCTTGCGCTCGCCGACGGAGCGTTGCTCATTGGCGACCGCGCCTTGGAGGCAGCTAGGGAGTTTCCCGAAATGGTCCAAATGGACCTCGGCACTGCATGGATGGAACAGGAAGGTCTTCCAATGATCTTTGGTGTCTTTGTTGCCCGTCGAGACACGGATTTGGCAGACCTCAAATCGGCCCATGGGGCTTTGCTTGAGAACCTTGTTCGGTTTGAAAGCGGAGGCAAAAAGAGAGACGCCGTCATCAAATGGTCGATGGAAAAATCCGATTTGACGCACCAACGACTGGACCAGTACTACGGTGAGGTCTTCAATCGCCTGAACAAGCATCATCTTGACGGCTTGTTCCGCTTTCTCAAACAGGCCTGTGGCCTCACCTCAAAGCCCGAGTTTGCTTGGGAATGAACACATGGTTGTATTTGGAAATCAACGGTTGGTTCTTGAAGGACATGCGGGTGGGTGGACCATGGTCGTTGAACTTCCACTTGATGAGAACGGAAACAAGATTGTTCGCATCGGGCACAGCCCCGATCCCGATGACGCCTTCATGTTTCACGCCATGACGACGAATGCCTTTCCTACGCCCGGGTACAATTTTGTTCACGAACTTCAAGACATTGAAACGTTGAACCATCGTGCGATGAATCAAGATTTGGAGGTTTCCGCCGTTTCCATACACGCCTACCCCGATATTGCAGAACATTATGCGCTGATGAACTGCGGTGCTTCAATGGGTGAGGGCTACGGACCCATGATCGTTTGCAAGCAGGGCGTCACCGAAGAGGAAGCTCGCTCCAACACCATCGCTGTCCCTGGGCTCAAGACGAGTGCATACCTCGGCCTTCGTTTGGCCTGGGGTGATGTGGACGTGGCGGTCGTTCCGTTTGACGAAATCATTCCGCGAATCCTCGACGGTTCGTACAAGAGCGGCCTCATCATCCACGAGGGACAACTCACGTACGTTGACCACGACCTCAACGTGCTCATCGATCTCGGGAAGTGGTGGAACAATCGAACAGACAATTGGCCAATGCCACTTGGTGGCAACGTGGTCCGCCGCGACCTTGGCCAACAGGTCATGGAAGACATCACCCGTTACACGAAGATGAGCATTGAGTATGCACTCGAGTCACCCGATGAAGCGCTTGAGTTCGCCAAAGCGTGGGGTCGGGGAATTGATGATGAAACCAACGAAGAGTTCGTCGGCATGTACGTGAACGATCGGACCATCGATTACAAAGACGAGGGCAGAAATTCCATTCGTTTGTTCATCAAAGAAGGTCAACAAATCGGACTGATACGGTCTGATTTTGATACGGACAGACTTACCTTCATCGGCGCAGAATAGGTGAGTTCATGGACACCCAACAACGACGACCACAAGTGAGTCAGTACGGGTCGGTTGATCCCGCACCGCCAGAGACCAACGGGAGTCTCGACCGATGGACGAAAACACTCTGCGACGAGTCAGCACCCATGTTCCAACGTATGCGCGCCGTCTTTGCGCTTCGCAATCAACGCTCAGACGAGGCGTGCTTGGCACTCTGCAAGGGATTTTCCAGCGGGAGCGCCCTGCTTCGTCATGAAATTGCGTATGTCCTTGGACAAATGCAAAATCCATCTGCTCTACCAACACTTGTCGAACGCCTCTCGGATGAGGTTGAGCACGTGATGGTTCGGCACGAAGCGGCAGAGGCCATGGGGGCTATCGGTGACCGGTCAATCGTAAGCACGCTTGAACAGTTCGTTAACGACCCACTTCCAGAGGTTGCCGAATCATGTGTCGTTGCACTTGACCTGCTCAAGTGGGTTGAGAGTGCCGAGTTTGAATCAACCGAATGGTGAGGCTCCCCCAAGTTCAAAGACTAGATGACCTTGCCATCGTACAGGAAGGAAGATTATGCCACACGAGCACATTCAATTGGCCCAAGCCCCCAACGGAGAATTGGGCCCCCGCTGCCACAACTGCGGTGTTCGTTTGACGTTTGGAAACGCCATGGTGGTCGACAAGTACTACATGTGTTGGGAGCATTATGTCGAGGCAACTGGCGCAGACACATCCACTGAAGTCTCAACGGCCGATGAGCGCTTCTGGATGAAACATGAATAACACGGTGTTGTTCAAGAACCCTCAACGCACCGTATGGCCGAGGGGCCTCCATGTCAACCGGCTGGGCAAAAGTTGCACATCGGTTCAGTCAGTACTATCGTTCCTCGGCCCTCTGGTCGCCACCAAGAATTCGAACCCGTGAATGGATGTTCATTCCGTTTGGAGGCGCCCCTCCCCTGCGCCACAAGTCGTTTTCAGACATTGGTCAAGTTCAGCAATTTCTCTCCGAGCGTGCGATGCACTCCTGCTTCTATTCGACGGCGTATTGGAAACGTCCACACGAGTTGAAAATGGCTGACAAGTTGTGGCAAGGAGCAGATCTGATTTTTGATTTGGACGGTGACCATTTACCGGGCATTACCGACAAGGACTTTCCCGGCATGCTTGGCGTTATACAGGAGCAAGCCTGGTCCTTGTGGAACGATTTTTTGCAACCTGAATTCGGATTTGATGAACGTCATCTTCAGGTGACCTTTTCAGGGCACAGAGGATTTCACCTCCACTACAGAGATCCCAAGTTTTTCCATTTGGATTCTGAAGCACGAAGGGAATTGGTTTCCCATATTCGGGGGGAGGGCGTTGATGTTCAAGGTGGACTCGCTCGATATCACGACAGCGATGCGCGCGGTTGGACTCGTCGAATTCGAAACGGGATGGATTCAATGATCGATACATTGCGAACCATCCATCGCGGCGAGGAGGGAAGTGGTCGAGAATTGCGTCGTTTGGAAGCGGAACTCCAAGCACTTCAAGACCGAGAAGGCACCACTTCGCAGCGTTCGGCAACTGCCATCAAGCGTTTGGCTGAACTCATGGACCATGACGCACGGATTGAGCGGTTGCGAAGTGGTCGGTTCGACATCCTTGGCAACTACCAGGGTCTGTTTTTGAACCTCTTGAAAGCAGATGCCTCGGTGGTGTTAGGGAACGCTGGTGAAACGGATGAGGTGGTGACCATTGATGTGCGACGCCAAATTCGTTGGCCAACCTCGCTTCACGGAAAATCCGGAATGCGCGTGAGTGAATTCCCGCTCTCCCGCCTTGACCCAGATTCATCCAATGCATACAATCCACTCCAAGAGGCGTTTGTGTTGGGTATGCAGGATTCACACGAACTTGAGTGGACCGTTGATGATGCCATTGCCCAATTTGGCGACCACCGTTTGGAGAGTGAACGAGGCAAACGGTTTCATCTTCATGAAGCAGGTGCGACATTTCTCGTGTTGAAGGGTTGGGCTACGTTGGTTTGAATGAAAGGAGTGGCATTTGAATGGGCTTTTCTGGGTTACACGGTGAGGTAAGGTTCAAGGGTGGTTTCTCCTCCCTTAGCATGAGGTGAGTCCTTTGGGTCTGCGAAGAGGAAAAAAATCCAAGTCGGCAGACGCACCATTGCCAATGCCAAATCTACCGCCTCCCGCAGGGTTGCCTACCCCACTTCCGCTTCCTCCTGCGGGAGATGGTTTGCCTCCACTTCCAGCCGGCCAACCCGTTCCAGCTCCGCTTCCAGCACCCGTGCCAGCACCGATGCCCGCAGCTCCTCTGCCGGACGCGCCATTGCCAGTCCCGCAAGTTCCCGTTCCACCATCGGAGGCGACGGTGAACGACCCTGGCACGACGTTGTCTGGCATCGCCGAAGAGAAAGGGTACAATGACCTCTGGGCGAAACGCTCGGAGAAACCTCTGCAGCAAATATACGGGCACATTGACCGCATCAGCAACAAAGAGGCAGGATCCCTTCTTGACCGGTACGCTGATCGGTTTGGTCATGCGCTGGACCGAGAGATCATCGTGATGAGGAAGGCAGCTGTCGAAGAGAAAGTGGCTGAAATCCGTGATGCACCGACGGTTGAACTGCTCGATGAAGACCATAGCACCGACGAAGGTACCGAACTCGAGAAGGTCGAACAAGAACTTCGAGCTCTGAAACCTCTCTACCAAGAAGCCAAGGCATTGGGAGACAAAGAAGCCCTTGCCGAATTAACCCCAACACTTCAAGCATTGATGGCACAACGAAAGGCGTTGAAGAGTGGCGCACAATCCGCTGCTCCTATCGTTGCTACGGCGAGTGCATCAGATGACAATGACGATGTGTTTGTCACCTTCGTGGCCATTGTTGACGATTTGCTCGGTGAGCATCTCCCTGAATCCATTGTGAACGACTTTGTTGCCAGCCCTGAGTTCGATGTTTACAGAACCGTGCTTGAACAACCTGCCACCACCGATGAGGCCACACGTGCTGTGTTTTACAACATGGTGGACGACCAACTCGGCAACATGTCTGGCGAATCCATTGATGCCTTCGTTGCTTCACCGGAATTCGAAATCTACCGTCAAATCGGCGAGCAATACAAGGATGCGTGATGAACCATGGGACTTCTCGACAAAGCAGGTGCAAGCACCGATGAAAAGAAACCAGCCGTTGCGAAGGCGGTAGCGAAGGCCGCAGAGGCAAAGCCCGCTACTCCTGCGAAACCAGCCAAGGCGGCAAAACCAACGAAGGCAAAGAAAGCCAAAGCCCCGCGCCCAAGGCCAATGGGTCTCGCTGATGATTATGAACTCGCCAGCAAAATGAACCGACGAATTTCTTGGCTCGTGAACTTCGCCATCAACTTCGGTGTGTTGTTTGCCGCGCTGTTCATCATGCTCTCGGATACCAACGTGGTGACCACCATTCTCGTTGCCGTGAGCGGCGTCATCATCATTCTGAATGGCATCTTCATCCCGATGAAATTCTCCCGTAACCTCGGACAGTTTGTTTCACGGACAAAGTTTATTCGTGGCGACGGAACCAATCCTCTCTTCCTTCACGGTATTCTCGTGAACATGAGTGGATTGTTTTCACTCGTCGGTATTATTCTGGTGTTCACGCAATTCCAAAACCTCAACGAGGCTGATAACACCGGTGCCATCATCATGTTCTCAGCCGGTGCAATCTTCATCATCCTATGGTTCATTGACCGCTTCCTTCGAAACGGTAGTGAAATGGGTCAAGGCCTGTATGATCTTCTCTTCCGAGCATATTTGGTGAAATACGTGCCATCTGATGAAGAAAAGGCAACGGGCATTTGGGCTCGCCTCGAAAACATGGGGAACTTTGGCGACCAATTGCTGGCGAAGCAAGAAGAGCGCAAGGCAAAGAAAGCCGAACAAACCGCGCACGCGCCTGAGGAAGAAACAACCACTCAAGAAGACTAGGACGTACACCAACATCAGGTGAACAACG
>JAYPIL010000028.1:0-16232 GCA_038127845.1 Candidatus Poseidonia sp. | reverse complement strand
TTGACGTTTCTTCGAAAAAGGAACCACTACCTGCCCATTTTCGTGCTTGCAATTGGTGCCCCATTGTCCGCGAATTCGTTTGCCTTGTCTCCATCGCTCGGTTTCTTGATCAGCGTCGTTACGGCCTATGTATTCTACATGGAATTGATGACGCAATGGTCGTTTCGTGCACCGACGAGACGAAAACCTTCCATCGAAGATGGCTCATGGAATCCGATTGAATTCAACCTTGGTGGACATACGGTCAAGTTGTATCACAAGGTAACGTCGCCCGGTGGTCCAACGGCTCTCCTCATTCACGGGTGGACTTCGGGTTCCATCCGAATGATTCAACGGTCTCAACCCTTTCTTGACCGAGGATGGAATGTCGTGCTCGTTGATTTACCCAGCCACGGAGGTTCCTCCCGATTGGCCAAGTGGTCGGCCGAACAATCCTGTACCCTTCTTCTTGGGGCGTTGAATGCTTTGGACGAACAACAACAGAACCTGTTTTCTGGACCGGTGGTGGCGTATGGCCACTCCATGGGATGCTTCATTGGCTTGCGCATCTCCAAACGACGTTCTGAATTGACGTTTGGAGGCCAAATTAAAGGCTGGGTCTTTGAGTCGCCGATGACGGGGTACACCGAGATCTTTGATGAAACATGCAATCTTCTCCATGTCCCTCGAGTTCTCCGTGGTGCGTTGCTTCGCAACACCATTCGTCACTTCAATGCCATCAACCAGAGCACAACGACACTGACCTCGCTGCACGAAGCTGACATGCCCTTGTGGGGCATGCCCAGCGAACCGCTCCTTCTGGTCCAAGCCACGCCCGATGAACGGCTGGGAGAGCATCATCATCGTCGATTAACCACGGTAATGGAGCAACATGGGCTTCTCGACCTTCTGACAACCCACTATCTCTCCAGTCTGAGGCATTCGGGTTCACACGACCACGATGAACGGGAAAATATCGTTGGAATGTGGCTTGACACTCACTCATCTTCATTTTGAGCTGCTTGATCACGAGCGAGTTTCCGCATGTCTTCGACCTCGTCCAATTCGTCGATGATTTCCTTTCCAAGGAGCGTTTCCATCACGTCTTCCATGGTCAAGATGCCAGAGGTTCCGCCAAATTCGTCTTTGACCAGAGCGAATTGTTGCTTGTTTTCCAAAAACGCGTCCAAGGCTTTCTCAATGGTTGAACCCAAGTCGAGTGTCGTGATGGGTTTCATGATGTCCTTCAGGGTCAAGTCCCACTCGTCTCTGCTTGCCGCCATGAGAATCTCAGAACGAATCACGAGTCCCTGAACATTGTCGATGTTGTCTTCAAACACAGGAATCCGAGAGAATCGGAGGATGTTGTTGGAATCCAGAATCTCTTTGATGGTGGTGTTCATCTCGTAAGCGGTTAACACCACGCGGGGAGTCATTTCTTCTTCAATCATGATGTCACGGAGCCGTAACAGGTTGTGGATGATGGTTTCTTCTGCTGTTTCTAACGCCCCTTCGTGTTCACCCAAATCGGCCATCGCTGCGACATCGTCCCGTGTGACGACAGCGTTCTTGGATGATGGGAGGATGGATTTTAACACTTGAATCGGACCGATGAGGAAGAACATCGACTTTGTTAACCAGGTGAGCAGGTATGCAGAAGGCGTCGACAACCTCTTCCAGTAGGCGGCTCCGAGTGTTTTTGGGATGATTTCGGAAAGAAACAACACGGCCAATGTCAAGAGAGCAGATGCTGCGGTCAACACCTCAACTCCGTAAAGTTGCTGAACCTGCGACCCGACGCCTGCAGCCCCCATGGTGTGAGCCACAGTGTTGAGCGTCAAGATGGCCGTCAGCGGTCTGACCGAGTCGTCATCTTTGAGCATCTTCCACATCGGTGCGGTGCGCTTTCCTTCGTTTTCAAGAATGTTCACATATGTCTGGGGAGTTGAGAGAACGACCGCTTCAAGGATGGAGCATATGAAGGAGACACCGAGGGCTAATGCGATGTAAAAAATCAGGAGACGGACATCCCCTTCGCCGGTTGCTTGAGCAGTTGTGACTGCTGCGAGTGCGTCAATGACCATGGTGTGTCCAAGACCCCTGCCCTATCGGGCGTAATTCGTCCGACGAGAGGAGGGTTCTTCAAAATGACGCTTTTTCAGCAAACATCCACCGTTGTCTCGCTTTGTGAGGGTGAACCTCAAGAAGCCATGTCCATTGGAACGGTGCAGAGGGGTCCATATGGCCGACGAACACGTCTTGATTTGTGTGGCTTGGCCCTATGCGAACGGGCCGCTTCATCTCGGTCACGTCGCGGGTTGCTACCTCCCGCCCGATATTCAATTCCGCTTTGAGCGGGCCCTTGGCAACCGCGTTCTGATGGTGTCGGGTTCTGATGAACACGGCACGCCGATCACCGTCACCGCAGAACAACAAGGCGTCCAACCGCAGGATATTGTTGATGAATTTCACAGCATCAACACTCAGGCACTGCTTGATTTGGGATGTGCTTGGTCCATGGCTGTTGACCCACGAGGCGTTGAATATGGGGGGGCCCTCTTTAACAGAACCAGCGACCCTATGCACAAATCTCTGGTGCAGGCCAATTTCCTCAAATTGGAGCACAGTGGATTTTTCGAACGAAAAACGACCGAGCAATATTTTGAATTGAACGAGGATGGCGGCGGCCGATTCTTACCCGACAGATACGTCGAGGGCACGTGCCCTTCATGCGATGCTGAAGGTGCTCGTGGCGACCAATGCGATGCTTGCGGAGCAACATACGAATCGGTTGAACTCAAGAATCCAATCTCAAAAATGAACCCAGCCGCTCACGTCGAAATTCGAGAAACTGAACACCTGTTCTATCGTTTGGATGTGTTTCAGGAAGCGTTGGAACAACACGCTGCCGATCGGCATTCTTCGTGGAAATCCAATGTTCGCGCCATGACCAAGCAATGGTTGGACATGGGATTGCGGCCACGGGCCGTTACGCGTGACCTTGATTGGGGGATTGAGGTCCCACTCGAAGGAGACGACTGGTCCGGAAAATGCGTCTACGTTTGGTTTGAAGCTGTCCAAGGGTATTACACCTGTGCAAATATTTGGGCAGAACGATATGCTGAGGGGCACCCGGACGGTACTGACGCCTGGGAGCGTTGGTGGAAGGTGTCCGAGGATGGGAAACCACCGAGGCACCTCTACTTCCTTGGAAAGGATAACATTCCATTCCATACGGTCATTTGGCCTGCGATCATCTTGGGCCTCAACCAAGCCAACAAAGGCATGTCGTGTAAGGACGCTGTTTCTTTGCCTGTTGCTGGTGAACTCGCCTTGGAAACCAATGTTCCCGCCATGGAGTATCTGATGCTGGCGGGTGGCCAATTTTCCAAGTCAAGGAAACACGCGGTTTGGCTACCTTCCTTCCTGTCTCGCTACGACCCCGATACGTTGCGTTACTACCTCAGCATCAACATGCCTGAAAATCATGATACGGACTTCAACTGGCCTGATTTTGTCGAAAAAGTCAACAGTGAATTGATTGCAGCCTACGGCAATTTCGTTCACCGAGTCCTTACCCTCGGCGAGCGACTTCCACGAGATGTTGATGCCTCTCCGTTTGCAGATTATGACGCACACGAATCTCTCCAAAAGCACAAGGAACATGTTGAATCGTTGCACCAAGAAGTTACCCGCTCGTTAACTCGCCATCGCTACAAAGAGGCTTTGCGAACCGTCATGAACGTCGCCCAATACGGAAACCAAATTCTTCAGGCAGCCGCCCCGTGGAAACATTTGAAAGAACCACAAGAGGGTCACGAAGAGAGTCTTGCGACGTTGGGCTTCTGCTGGAGGATTGCAAGGTACTTGGCCATCGCAACCCAACCGTTCATGCCGGCGAGTGCCCAACGGCTCTGGGACACGCTCGGTATCGCAGGTGAGGTGCAGCATGTGTTGTGGGAGGAAGCCATCAATTGGGAGGCGCCGTTAACATGGTCTGAGAACCCACCTCAGCCGTTGTTTGAGCGCCTCGATTTGGAAGAGATTCTCAAGACAGAGCAAGGTCTTGTCGAGAATTCGAAAGATGGGGATGAATCAGGCCATGCGGTAAAAGGTGGAAAGAAATCTGGAGGAACGAAAATGAAGAAGGAAACAGAAGGGATAACATACCTTGATTTTGAAACATTCATGAAAGTCAACCTGCGGGTTGGAAAAATCATCCGCGTTGAAGATCATCCCAATGCTGACAAATTGTATGTGGTTAAACTCGACGATGGTTCGGACCAAGAACGAACGATTTGCGCTGGCCTGAAAGCCTACTATGCGCCCGAAGAAATGGAAGGCAAGAGCGTCGTGTTTGTAGAAAATCTCGCTCCACGTCCACTGCGAGGCGTCACATCAGAAGGGATGATGTTGGCAGCCGATGATGGAGAGGGAACGGTGCGCCTCATCACCATTGATGGCGATGTTGCACCGGGTTCGACCGTTCGCTGATTTAGGATTCAATCCTTCGACGAACGTTGTCCATGACCGTCCGTGAATCGGTTTTCACCTGTTCTTTCAGGGCGCTCAATGCACCACGCATGTCTTGACCCATGTCCGCAGGCAACGAATCCAAGTTGATTTCCACGTTGAACACGGCGCCCTTTGCAGCACCGCTGGCGAGTAAACCTGCCACACCGACGTCAGAGGCAGCGTTCGCATTTCCATTGGCGGCCAGCGTGGGGAGTTTACTTAGCAGGAGGGCCGCTTCTCGGGCGGTCTCAAAGGGTACCTCAGCGGCGTGGAGGGTCGCAGAACGAATGGCATCTGTTCGGTTGGTTTTCTCATCATTGGTCTCTTTGGGCAATTTAAACGCAGCCATCACGCTATCAAAGGCATCGCTGTCTTGTTGGGCCAGCACACCGGAACGATGCAGCAAAGGAATGGCCAGCAGTTGGATTTCTTCAGCAATCGCCCACCCTTCTTTCCACTTTTCGCTTCCCAAGGTGAGGTCGCACACCATCACCGACAACGCTGCTGCCTGTCCCAAGGCAACCGCTGCTGCAGTGCCGCCTCCCGGGGTTGGAGATGAGGAAGCCAACGCGGCTTGAAAGTCCTTGAGACTCATGTCCATCCAGTTCATGATGCTCCCTCCAAAGCCCATTCGATAATATGGACCCCTGGGTCAAAGTGATGATGTTCTGTTAGTCCAAGGCCTGCAACGGCTGCCTCGACCAAGGATTTCTCGTCAGGACTGTCCGGTTGGAAGAATCGCCCTGCTTCCAACATCGCAGACAGGGGGACCAATCCCACAACTTCGCTACCACAGGCTTCAACTCCGTGGTCGTTGGCGATGCTTTCGCACGTTTTGAACGCTAGATGAAGGGGGCAAAGGTCCACGTCGAGCAGGTTCATTGAGACTTGAGAAATCCCTTTTTCTTCAAGCGTGACGCCCATGCCTTGGACCTTCGGTAGCATCCCGTGTGAGCGTACTTTTCCACCCCCTTCTGATTTGAGGAGGCGACCACTTGACCGCACGATCGAGCCGACCATCTTGGAAACCTTGGCGTCACGTTCTGTAAAATTGACATTGTATGCGACCAAGATAGAGCGTGCCCCAACGGTAATTCCACCAGATTTTGCCACGACTTCAGTCCACTTCATTTCTCCAGCATCAGGAAGCATGGTGTTGCTTTCGTGAAGGGTGTCGCCCCCCTCAAGTCTCGCTTGGAGCCCTTCATACTCGCCACGCCGAAGTGTCGATAACATGACCCTGTCTGGATGTGATGCAGCCGCTCCGTACAAGAACAGGGGGACATTGCAATGTTCGTTCACGCCATCAACAACTTGTCGAGCCAAATCTGCACACTCTTCCATGGTGATGTCTCGTAGCGGGACAAACGGACAGACATCAACGACTCCCAACCTTGGATGTTCTCCTTGGTGATTTCGCATGTCGAGCAAATCAACGCTGGCTCGAATCAACGCGATGGCCCCTCGAACGACATCATCTGGAGCGCCTGCAAAAGTGATCACCGTTCTGTGGTAATCATGGTCTGGCTCAACACCAAGCACCGTACAACCCTTGGTTTGACGCACAGCATCGACGATTTCTTCGATCACGGCCGCATCTCTTCCTTCGGAGATATTCGGCACACATTCAACCAGTGGAGAGACCATGCAACGGTCCCTTGTGTGCGGTCTTTCAATGTTCGTTGACGCAGGGTCAGGAATACAATGCTTCAGGTGACCGTGTAACCGAACCTTGGCTCCGTTTCTTTTCCAGTCGAGATATGGCGTCCATCATGTCTTGCTGAGTGACGGCTGAGCGTCCGTCACGAATGGCGATCATACCTGCTTCAACACACGTGGCCTTCAATTCAGCACCCGAGAATCCATTGGTTCGTTCAACAATTCTTCCGGTGCTGAGGCGCTTGGTGTTCATGGCACTGAGATGGACGTTGAGGATGGCTTTCCTCGATGCTTCGTCGGGAATGGGTATCTCGATGACTCTGTCGAATCGTCCGGGTCTCAACAGTGCGTCATCGAGAATATCTGGTCGGTTCGTTGCAGCGATGATCTTGACGTCTTTGAGCGCGTCAAAGCCATCAAGTTCGGCAAGGAGTTGCATGAGAGTACGTTGAACTTCTCTGTCGCCACTTGTTGAACCATCCAATCTCTTCGCACCGATGGCGTCGATTTCATCAAGGAAAATAACACTCGGTGATTTTTCTTTGGCGAGCGAAAACAGTTCACGCACCATGCGTCCACCTTCTCCGATGTATTTCTGCGCAAGTTCGCTTCCGACCATGCGTATGAACGTCGCGTCTGTCTGATTGGCAACGGCTTTTGCAAGCAGGGTTTTTCCGCATCCAGGCGGGCCAACAAGAAGAACGCCCTTGGGTGGCACGATACCCACTTTCTCAAACAACTCTGGCTTGGTGAGAGGCAATTCAATGGCTTCCCGCACGGATTCAACTTGTTCGTCCAGCCCTGCAACATCCGCGTACGTGATGGTTGGTTTTTCAACCATCTCAGCCCCGCTGACCATGGGGTCCCAGGCTTCGTGGAGCACTTCTATAACCGACAAACTGTCTTGGTTGAGAGCAACCCTTGTGCCGGGTTTGAGCAGTTCGGGGTCCAAGCGTTGATTCAAACTCACTTGGAAGACGGTGCCGTTCGATGAACGAACAATGGCGCGCTCGTGGTCAAGAATATCCTGAATATGACCGATGATCAACGGAGGCATTTTCAACAAATTGACATTCTCATCCAAGCGGTCAATTTTTTTCCTTAGTCCCCGAATTTCTGCTTCCATGGTGGTTCGTTCGTTGATCAATTGTTGGGTTTCATTCCTCAGGGCTGCGTAGGCTTCTTCAAGTTCCCGGAGGTCATCATCGGTCGATTGAGGGAGCGTTTGTTCACTGCGTTCTACATCCGTACCCATGCCAATCAATATTATCGGTGCATCAGTCTATATTAGGAGTTTGCATTCATTTTTCATCCAAAGGGTGCAAAAGGATTCAAAGAGGCTCACGGGGAGAGCACTCACATGGGCGAGTGCGAACTGTGCGGAGCCGTCAAGGTCGGTGTTAAACAGGTCCGGACGGGTAAAACAGAGGTTCTCGCCTGTTCGCGATGCATCGACAAATTGAACCTCGGCCCGAAAGGAGAGGCTCCTGGGCTTCAACACGCTCGGCGCACAAGTTCCACAAACACCCCGAGAAAAAACGACATCATGGCCAAAGGAAGCAAGGAACTTGCTCCTGATTTTCACAAAAGGATTGCAAAAGCAAGGACGAACATGAAGTGGACACAGATGCAACTTGCAAAAAAAATGGCAGAAACCATCAATGTCATCAAGGCTGCAGAGTCAGGGAAGCGACCAACCGATGCTGTGATTCGAAAGTTTGAATCTATTCTCAAAGTGGACCTCATGGTTGAACGAGAACCGGAGGAAACGCGCTTTATCAACAGCGGTTCGTCCCGCGGCATGACGTTCGGAGATTATTTCAACGACTTGAGGTGATGGTCTGCAACCGATTCCTGTCCATGCCGTGTGGCTTGCTCAGGATGACCCAAAAAAGAACACTGCCGTTCTCGCCAGCAAGCGTGGCGATCTCTCGTTGCACAAGGCGATACGCACACTGCCGAAGAGGGGCATCATCTTGGAACCGCTGTGCGGAAAGGTCTTCGGCCCAGAGGACCATGACCTTCTGTTGAAGAAACGAGGGGCGTTGGTCGGCCTTGATTGCAGTTGGGCGCACATCGAACCATCGGTTGAGCGTGTGATGAAATCGACACGACTACAGCCACGCATGCTCCCGCTTCTTTTGGCAGCGAATCCAGTCAATTGGGGGAAACCGGGCCGTTTAACGACCGCAGAGGCTTTGGCCACGGTGCTCTATCTCGTAGGCCGAACAGAACAGGCTCGGGAAGTCCTCGGAGCGTTTCGGTGGGGGGAACGTTTTTTCGAGCTTAACAGGGAACCACTCGATGCGTATGCCGCAGCGACAACGAGCGAAGAATTGGTCAACCTCCAATTTGAATTTTTTGAAATTGAACACGCTGAAGGAGAGGAACGATCGTGACATCCCACCACGATCAACCGGTTCATCGCTGGAACGGGACCACCTTCGAAATGGCAAAGGATACACTGGCTGATGAAAGTGTGGTGCAACTCCATTTGAACGGTGAACACATCACGACCTTGCTTGCAACGAACGCTGATTTGGATTGTTTGATACGTGGCCACCTTGCGACCCAATACAACCTCATTGAGCTCGAGAACAGCAGTTCCATCTCTACCGAACATGCCAACGGCATCCACATGGTCAACCTCGACGCTGACGGTTCAACGATCACCAGCAAGCGTACAGAAATCGTGACCACGTCGTGTGGAGCTTGCGATCTTGACGGTTTGGCAGACATCGTCAAACAAACGCCCCATGTCAACCCGCCCGACCTCCCTTACAATCTCAACAAGATCCTGGAAAGAATTGATTCACTTACGAAAAACCAGCCCTTGTTTGAACGAACAGGGGGCGTCCATGCGGCCGGATTGATGTTTGAAAACGCTGATAAGACCATCGTTATGGAAGACATCGGACGGCACAATGCGGTTGACAAAGTCATTGGATGTTCTTTGCTTCGTGGCGTAGATGAACGCCCTACTGCTCTCCTGCTTTCAGGTCGGTGTGGATGGGATATTGTCGCGAAGGCCGCACAGATGAACATCCCACTGATCGTCTCCATTGGCGCAGCCTCTGAACTCGCTGCCACCGTCGCACGTCAAATTGGTATGACACTTTGCACCTTTTCGCGGTCGGGCAAATCCACTGTAATTGGCATGGTCAACGGTCGGTTTGAAGCGAAGGATTGAGAAGGTGATGGCCAAGCAACCCTTGAGGGGGACCATGAGGAAGACACCACAGGCTCGAACCCCTTCAGACAACAATCCGTTGCGTTTACGGAACCCAAAGAAGAAAGCAGCGGGCATCCCAGCAATTCTTTCCTCTGCAGCCCACGGACTATCAAAAATGGGTGCGGTGAAAACCGTGAAAACGCTGAGCATGGTCAATCAACAAGCAGGATTTGACTGCCCGGGATGTGCTTGGCCCGACCCTGCCCACCGCACGACGTTTGAATTCTGTGAAAACGGAGCGAAAGCGGTCGCAGATGAAGCCATGAAAGCAACGGTGACGCCCTCGTTCTTTGCTCGCTACAGCGTCACTGAATTGGCTGAGATGAGCGATTATGAATTGAACCGAAAAGGTCGAATTGCCCACCCAATGGTGTTGGAAGCGGGTGCTGAACACTACCTGCCCATCTCATGGGAGGACGCCTTCAAACGGATACAGCAAGCGCTTCTTTCAAGTGGCGATGCCGAACGTGCGGTGTTTTACACCTCGGGGCGGACGAGCAACGAAGCTGCTTTTCTCTACCAGGCTTTTGTCAGAGCCTACGGAACGAACAATCTCCCTGATTGTTCCAACATGTGCCATGAATCCAGCGGAAAAGGCCTTGGCGCAACCATCGGTATTGGAAAAGGGACTGTGACGCTGGATGATTTCAATCACGCCGACGTAATTCTCGTCATTGGGCAAAACCCAGGTACGAATCACCCCCGAATGTTGACTGCATTACGTGACGCGAAGAAAGCAGGTGCGAAGATCATTCACGTGAATCCTCTTCCTGAGGCAGGTCTTGCGAAGTTTAAACATCCACAGGACTACATGAGGTTGGATTTCAAGACAACCACGCTTGCTGATATTCATCTCCAAGTTCGTATTGGAGGCGATGCAGCCTTGCTCAAGGGCTTGATGAAAGTCCAACTCGAACTTGATGCAATTGACCAAGCCTTCATCGATGAAAAAACACAAGGCTTTGATGCGATGGTTGAACAGGTTCGAAATGAACCATGGAGTCGAATCGTGGCCGATTCCGGCATCGAGGAGGATGTCATCAGGAAGGCAGGTGCATTGCTTGCATCCTCCAACGCCACCATCGCCTGCTGGGCAATGGGACTTACGCAACACAGAAACGGTGTTGCTGTCATTCAAGAGGTCGTCAATCTCCTCCTTCTCAACGGCCACATCGGCCGCAAAGGAGCGGGCCTCTGCCCAGTTCGTGGCCATTCCAATGTTCAAGGTGACCGGACGGTTGGTATTTGGGAAGCCCCTTCGGATGCTTTCCTCGACCGCATGGAGAAGGGTTTAGGATTTCCAATGCCGCGAAGCCACGGCTATGACGTGGTGAATGCCATTCAAGCCATGCTCGATGGAAAGGTCGATGTGTTCTTTTGCATGGGTGGTAATTTCCTTTCAGCCACGCCAGACACCGACCTTACGGCAAAAGGACTGCGCAATGTTGGCCTCACCGTGCAAGTGTCAACCAAATTGAACCGCTCCCACCTTGTCACGGGAAAAGAAGCCCTCATTCTTCCGTGCTTGGGTCGGACGGAGGAAGACATCCAATCATCTGGAAAACAATTTGTCACGGTTGAAAACTCAATGGGCGTCGTTCACCGTTCGACAGGCGGGCTAAAACCCGCATCTCCCGACCTTCGCAGCGAGCCATGGATCGTTGCATCGCTTGCAAGTTTGGTCCTTCCCAAATCACCTTTGGATTGGACCCATTTGGTTTCCGATTACGACCACATACGTGACCTGATGGAGCAATCTCTCGCAGGATTTGATGATTACAACGGCCGCGTTCGCAACGAACTTGGCTTTGCCCTACCAAACCCCCCACGAGACTCTCAGACCTTTCACACGCCAAGCAAGAAAGCCCACTTTATCACGCACGCTCTGCCTGATGTCACCGTCCCAATGGGCCATTACGTGATGATGACCATCCGCAGTCATGACCAATACAACACCACGATTTACGGGTTGGACGATCGCTACAGAGGGATTCGTGGCAACAGGAGAGTGGTTCTCATGAATGCGGAGGATATGGTCGAACGGGGTTGGAAAACTCGCCAGAGGGTGAACATGACCAGTCACTTCCAAGGAGAGACCCGTGAGGCAGCCAACTGGATGGTGATCCCCTATGACATTCCAAAAGGCAACATTGCAACATACTTCCCTGAAGCCAATTCACTGGTCCCGCTCCAATCAACGGCGGAAGTTTCGAACACACCGACTTCAAAATGGATTGTGACGACGTTGGAAAGCTCCGAGCCGAACATCGGCGAGGAGGAAGAGTAATGGTGTCACGTTCCTATGTGGCCCTGGTTCGAGAGAACAGGGATTTCAGAAAACTGTGGATTGCGTCTGTCATCTCGATGATGGGCGAGTGGTTCAACACCATTGCCCTGTTTTTTCTCATTCTCGAATACACGGGGAGTGAGTTCCTCCTCGGCTTGTTGTTCACCGTACGTATGGCAGGTTTTGCCATCCTGCAGCCCGTTATCGGACTTATGGCGGACAGATTCCACCGAAAATCACTGATGGTGATTTCGAACCTTATCCAGATGGTACTGGCGCTTTGCTTCTTGTTCGTCAACGATTCGGGCGATATTGTTTGGATGATCGGGCTTTCAGGCCTGATGATGGTCCTTCATGGCGTCTACATGACTGCTGAACGTGCATCCCTTCCCAACATTGTCTCTGAGGAAGACCTCGCAACCGCGAATGCTTTGGAAGCCGCTTCGTGGTCAACTGCCTTGTGCATGGGCGCCATGCTCGGGGGTGTCGTGGTATCGTATTGGGGTACCGATGCAGCCTTTATCGTCGACTCGTTCACGTTCCTGCTCGGCACGCTGTTTCTCATCAATCTCACCTTGCCGCAGACGGTCGAAGAATCGATGAAAGGGCCGTGGTTTTCCACGGCTTTCGGAAACATCAAACGGGGTTGGCGTCGCATACGAAGTCAACCATCGTTGTTCCGTATCGTCTTTGCGAAAGCCTCATGGAACATTGCAGGAGGAGGTCTGGCCGGCGTTTTCCTTGTGCTCCTCGGAGCGGATGTCAAAGGGTACGGAGCTGCATTTGGTTTTGGGCTCTTCTTCTTTGCACGTGGAATTGGTACTGGCCTTGGCCCCATCATCGCTCGCACCCTCTTCACCAACGAGCGAGCATGGCCCGGGTTGGTTGGAAATCTCATCGTCATCTCCGGAATCTTCTACCTCCTTATCGGGGCAACATTGGACATCAATTTGTGGCTGACGGTCGTGTTGGTAATTCTCGCTCACAGCGCAAGCGGGGCCAATTGGGTCTTGTCAACCATCCTCGTGCAGCAGTGGGTGGAGGATGAGGTTCGAGGTCGTGTGTTCTCTGCCGACATGCTGATTCTCTCGGTTGCGTTCTCTCTGTCGACGACAGCGGCAGGTTGGCTCATGGAACGGACCTCGCTCAGCATCCAACAGGGCGTCCTTATCTTTTCAAGCGTGATGATCCTGTCGGGTCTCATCTTCTCTCTCTGGAAACCAGAAGATGAATTCATTCAAGCTGCTTGAGCCTGCAAGCACCGTTCGTGCGTGCAAACTGGTGGTGTAAAGTAGCGTCGATCTTCCGGTGCAAAGGTGTCCAGTTGGAGGGTTGAACCCTCGCCTTCTTGGATGAACACGATCGATGAAGTGCTGGCCGGCAGGTAATCTTCTCCTGTGGAAGTGAACGACAACCGAAGGATGTTGCCTGCAGGAACCTCTACGTCCAAAGCGAAAAATTCCATTTTGGCAGTGATGGTTTCAACAACCGGCGTCCACGTTTGCACCACATCACCTCCTTCGTGATAACGTAGGTCCATGATGGCGTGGCCGAGATGGATGCAATTACCCTGGGCGTCACAATCTTCCAACAGGGCATACAACTGTCCGCCAAGGGTTGCCGTTGTCACTTCAACATGCACTCGCGGAAGCCCGGCGATGTGCATATCTGCCGCCAAGGGTTCCGATTCGTAGACAGGCCCGGATGTTGCGTCGGGGAGGACCGTTGTTGAGCCTCCAACGTTGCTCATCAAGCCTCCTAAATCGAGAGAAACGGTGGTCACGTCGCTTGGAGGATACCGGTCTTCGATGCGCCATGAACCTTGGTTGGATTGGATTTCAATCCACTGGCCGGGTTGGGGGCCGATGCCTTTGAGGTAGTAATCGAACCATTCGAGCATGTCTTGCATCCAATCATAACGTACCATTTCAGGGAAGGCTTCCCCTCCCCGCCCACCGAGAGCCGAACGATCGTCCAATTGAACGGGACGGTCTGGGTAATCGTGGTCCCATTGACCAAACAGGCCCCGTGCCTCGATACCGGCATCGATCAGGGTGTTGATCGTCGGAACAGCCATGTGTGGGTCAACGTTCCAATCGTGCATGCCTTGAATCAAGTACACACTGCCCTGATAATTCTCAATGACTCTGTCGAGGAAATAGCGCTCAGCCCAATAGTCGCCAGCTGCTTCGCCTCCCCACGCCCATGCGCCAACACCGGTGCCAGGGCCAATGATGTAGTCTGGGCAGAGGTTTTGGTAATCTTCCTCGTCACCGTCAATGCCGTAAGAGCCGTAGACCCCGTTGTGCATGATGGGTGCGCGTGCTTCTGACGACCCATTTTTCCACATCAACTCCTTGACGCCAATCAGGCCAGAAATCGGAACGATGGTTTTGAGATAATCGTGTTCGGCTCCAAACATGGCGGCTTGCCAGGGCGTACTGCCATCGTAGGATTTTCCAATCAGAGCTACGGCTCCATTTGACCACGATTGTTCCCCGAGCCAGCGCACAGCAGCATCGTTACCAAGTTGCTCAGCGTTCCCCATCAAATCCATGCAGTGATTGGAACGACCGGTCCCCGAAACACTGATTTGAGCGAAAGCATAACCATGAGGTAAAATCTGGTCAATGAACATCTGTCCGAGCCAACTGCCGGGAACCTCAATGGAAGGCGTTTCCACACTTGCTTCCTGAAAGTAAGGTCCACTTTCAGCGATCACCGGAACTTGAACACCTTCGGGCACGTTAGGTCGCCATACAGCGAGGCTGATGAGGCCATTGGGGGCGGCTCCGCCTTCCTCGAGAGGCAAGGTGTACTCGACGAAGTGGTGCGTAGAATTCCATTCGTTTTCTGTTTGCAAGATTTCGTAGGGGCCGACTTCCAAAGCCACGCCGAAGTCACCATCGGTTTGATAGGGTAGCGTGTAACGTTCCCAAACGGGTACGCGTGTGGATGCACCCTCTTCCTCGTCCACGAGGAAGTCCATCAAAGCCTCTCCAAAGACGGCAGAGATGAACAGGAAGGTCAACGATACGGCGAGGGTCGCACCGAGAACAATGTTGAATTCCCTCGTGGTGTTTCCTGCTGCAGTCAACTCTTCTTTTTCGGTCAAACCCTGCACCTCCGTCGCTTGTTTGTGGGTATGGATGGATGTTTTTCATGTTATGCACGGTATGCTGGTGGTTGAAAAGCAAGAACAAGCCTCAAAGACATCCATCCACAACATCCCTTCATGGAAGACGATGTTCAGCGTATGCGAGCGTCGGTCGCCGAAGGCATTCCAGCGAACCTTCCACCCCCAGTTCCACTTGACACAACGGTTGACCATGCACCGCACCGTCGTCAAATTCTCTCGCCATCCGAAAAGAAACTGGCTCTGCGCAATGCGTTGCGATATTTTCCAAAGGAACAACACGCTGAGTTGCTTAAGGAATTCTTTGCTGAACTCAACACCTACGGGCGAATCATCATGCGGCGATTACGCCCGTCGAATTTCTCCATGAAGGCCTATCCTCTCGATGTGTATCCTACGAAGAGTCAGCAAGCCGCCTCCATCATGCTGATGATTCACAACAATCTCGATCCGGCTGTCGCACAGTTTCCTCACGAATTGATTACGTATGGTGGAAACGGATCGGTGTTCCAAAATTGGGCACAATATCGTCTGGTCATGAAGTACCTCTGCGAGATGACGGATGAACAAACCCTCGTCATGTATTCTGGTCATCCGCTTGGCCTGTTTCCCTCTTCACAGGAGGCGCCGCGTGTGGTGGTCACCAACGGCATGATGATTCCGAATTATTCCTCGCAAGAGGATTATGAACGCATGAACGCCCTTGGCGTTACACAATACGGCCAAATGACCGCAGGCTCCTACATGTACATTGGCCCACAGGGGATTGTCCACGGGACGACCATTACCCTGTTGAACGCAGCACGCCTGCACCTTGGATTGGACGAAACGGCTACGCTGGCTGGTATTACCTTCGTCACCAGTGGTTTGGGTGGTATGTCTGGGGCACAAGCAAAGGCTGCAACCATTGCTGGAGCAGCCTCCATCATCGCCGAAGCCAACGCGCATGCTGCCCACAAACGGCACCAGCAAGGATGGCTTACGCACGTCACGGAACATGTCGACGAGGCGATCAATTTGATGACAGAAGCCGCCGATGAAGGGCAACCCATCTCCGTCGGCTACATTGGCAACATCGTCGACTTGTGGGAACGATGTGTTGAACGAAACGTCAAGGTTGATCTGGGCAGTGACCAAACAAGTCTCCACAATCCGTATCAAGGCGGTTATTTCCCGGTTGGCCGAACTTATGCAGAGAGTGCTACCATGCTCTCTGAGAACCCAGAACGATTCAAAACGGAGGTTCAAGCAACGCTTCGTCGCCATGCTGAAGCCATCAACATCATGGCAGAGCAAGGTATGTATTTCTGGGATTACGGGAACGCATTTTTGTTGGAAGCCTCCCGAGTTGGGGCGGCGGTCTTGAACGAAGACGGCTCGTTCCGTTACCCCTCCTATGTGGAGGACATCATGGGCCCACTGTG
>JAYPIL010000027.1:19894-23724 GCA_038127845.1 Candidatus Poseidonia sp. | reverse complement strand
TACACGGCTCTTTGGCCAGAAGATGAGTTGGCCTCGCTGGAGCGGGAAATCGGTCCCATCGAGCGCGTCATGCGGCCCGAAGTTGAGCAACCCGAGGGGTTGTTTGACCTCGCTAAGAATTCGCTGGTGGCCCTGTTGGTGGTGGGTGACCCGCTTCAAGCGACCACGCATGTTGACCTGCAACTGCGGGCGGAATTGGCGGGCATTCCTTGCCATGTCGTTCACGGCATATCCATCACGTCGGTGGTGACAGGAGCCGTCGGGTTGTCCAACTACAAGTTCGGTCGCCAAACCACCCTCACCTACCCTTACGGCGATTGGATTGCGACATCTCCCCTCGAAGTGCTTGCTGCGAATTGGGAGCAAAACCTCCACACGCTGGCCCTCTTGGACCTTGACCCGACGGGGCAGGGAACGGGCGACCAACGGCCGATGCAACCCGCAGATGCGGTGGAATCCATGCGCCGAATGTGGGAGAAACTTCAGGAAACGGCCGAAGAACCGCTGTCCGAAACCTACGTTCGTCGTGCATTTCGACAACTTGCGAGCAAACTCTACCTCCAGCAGGACTTCGACAGCATTCCGGTGGTTCTGTGTTCCGATATGGGTACGCCGCAACAAGCCATCGTGGCCACCACACTTGGAAAGCTCGGAGAAGAGGTAGGGGGGCGTTTGAACTGTCTTGTGTTCCCCGCAGGCACGAGTGAGGTTGAAGGCAAGGCCCTTCTTCGTTGGCAACGGGGTGAGTGAATGTTCGGGCTCTCGGATGATGTCGTTTTGCTGCTCTCCTTCCTGCTGTTCATGGGATTTTTCGCAGGTGTCGGCCTCGCTTCGATGCGGGTCAAGCAAGACACGACGGATGACTACCTGGTTGCCGGCCGGGGCATGCATCCCGCCCTTGCAGCACTGAGTGCTGTGAGTACGTGGAACTCCGGTTACATGTTCATCGGCTTCATCGGCTTCATTTTCGTTCAAGGGTACTCGGGCATCTGGATCGGTTTGGTGTCCACCATCGGCCAGGTTGTGGCGTGGGTTTGGTTGTACAAGTTCATCCAAAAAGAAGGCAGTGAACGTGGTGTTCGTTCGCTCTCATCCCTTGTTTCAAAGACGACGGGCGCGCCCGAGGCGAAATTAGCCGGCATCCTCTCTGTGGTGTTTCTCGCCATCTATGCCGCTGCACAGTTGGTTGCTGGTGGTGTGGCCCTCCAGGCCATGCTGGGCTGGTCTGAGGTTGTCGGCATCCTCATCGGCTTTGTTCTCGTTGTGGCTTACTGTTATGCTGGCGGCATCCGAGCATCCATTTGGACAGACGCTGCGCAATCGTGCGTGATGATCGTCGGGTCGAGCATCCTGTGTTATGTCGCCATTTCAGAAGCAGGTGGATTTTCCGGCCTGCACAACACGCTGAAAGGTGTCGACCCGGGCATGGTCAACCTCTTCCCTGCCGACTTGACCTTCGGCGTCACCCTCTGGATTGGCGCCTTCTTCCTCGGCGGATTGGGTGTGGCCGGCCAGCCCCAGGTGGTGTCGCGTGTCATGACCCTCAAGGACGATGCTGACCGAAAGGCCGCCATGATCTGGTTCTTTGTCTGGCAAACGCCGTTCATCGCTCTCATGTTCATCATTGGATTGGCGTGCCGTGCGGTGTTCTTGGACCTCGACGCTTCACAAGCCCAAGACGGGTTGCCGCTGTTGGCGATGGAAGTGCTCAACCCCTTCCTCGCAGGTGTCATCCTCGCCTCCATCTTCGCCGCGACCATGTCGACGGCTGACAGCCAAGTGCTCGCCTGCACAGCGGCCATCACGGACGACGTGAAACCCGAGTGGAGTCAAGAACACAAGACCACGAAAATCGTCACCATGGTGATGGCAGTGTTCGTTACACTGATCGCCCTTGGCGGTCAACAATTCCCCGGCTTCGGCGATTCTGTGTTTGCCTTGGTCGTTCTTGCCGTCTACGGTTTGGGCGGTATATTCGTGCCGTTGTTGCTGATTCGTATGATGGGGTACGAGCCGGACACCCACCACACCATTTGGATGATGATCGCCGCACTCAGCGCCGTCATTGTTTGGAGTGCAAGCGGATACGGCGAGGACATCTTCCCGTCCATACCAGCCATGTCATCGGCCTTCGCAACCCACTTTCTTCTGTGTTGGAGGCGAAGCGAGTCCAATCCCAATCCTTTGGGCCGCTACAGTCTCCCAACCCAAAAAACAGCAGCCATTGGCGGCGTCATCATTCTCGTGCTGTTCGGTGCGCTCGAGGGCACCTATCAGGCAGTGGCTCCCGAAGGGACCTCGGGCTCGTCTGGCAACGATCCCTACCAGCTCACCTACACCGTAAGCGAATGGACCCAAACCGAAACGCTCACGCTGGCTGACGGCGAAACCCAAACCTTCAGCGTCACCATTGACGAAACGATGACAGCGGTCTTGATCGCCCAACTCACCATCACCTACGATGATACGGATGACCCAGGCTTCACCTCTGCCTGTGATGATGTCATCACGAGTCCCGATTACAGCGAGCTGGCAGGACCGTTTTCGGAATCCGACGATAGTGAGCGAAGCACAAACGCTTGCGGTTCGACGACTGTTGTTGGAACGATACGCCCAAATGCAGACCTCAACAAATACGCCAACGAAGGGCTCGGCGACTACACGCTCAACGGTACCGAGAGCGATTTGATTGACGTACTCGAGATGCTTGGTAAGGCCCCCGAAATGCAAGGTTCTCTGACAATGGATGTCACTGTTAACACAAATTCAGGTGCAGGTGCTCTTTTCCAAAGTGATGGTGGTGAAACGGTGACCGTGACACTTTCCATGCAGGTGTTCCAACCCAGCGGCATGAATCCCGTCACAACGTGAAGGTCATGCCCTGTTCGCCAACTGACCAGCCAAGCGAGGTCACCTTTTGGTAGGCATCGGACGTTGGCCGATGAAGAGGATTGGTGTGATTGAGATGGATGAACACAATCTCCGCATCACCTACCTGTCGCTGGCCAAGTCGCCCAAGCGTTTCTTCAACAGGAGGGTGCGGCACCTCCTCCTGCGACCTTCCGCTCAATTCGTTCGCGCTCCAAAACGTACCGTCGACCAGAGCAATGTCCACCTTGAGGGTTGACAACCATGTTCGAACATCGGCTGCACCGTGATGAGCCAGGGTGTCGTCCCATCGGTCATGGTCGGGAAGAAAGAGCAGGGAGCGTTCGGGCCCTCGAAGAACAAAGGCGTGCATGTCAGAGAGTTCGGCTCGATGAGGAACTGCAATCGGTTCAACGACCAGATACTGTGAGAGATTGAACGGGTGGCCTGACTGAATCGGATGGCTGGTGAAGACGCCTTGGTCGAGCATCAGCCGCCAAGCCGGTGTTGCATCAATCAGACCGAGCATGGACGGAGATGCATACAGGGCCAATCCCTTGGCGTTCAAGGTCTCTCGACCAAACAATCCCAAACCGTCGACATGCCCGAAATGGGCATGGGTGAGCAATACCGAAACCACCTCAGGATGTTGCCATATGGCAAGTTGTTCGCCGAGGGCTCGGGTCGCTTCAACCAAGTGACCGTGGCCGTGTTCATCAACAGCGCCCAACGCAACAGGGTGTCGGGTGTCGCTGGCCGTTAATCCTGCGCAGCAGGCCCTCGTGCAGCCCGGTTGTGGCCGACCTCCGTCCTGTGCCGTACCGAGCAAGGTCACTGTGACCATGGCGGGCGGTCTCCGTATCCTATGATGAGGGTGTTCACGCGAAGGTCTCAAACATCACCACCTGTCCGAGTCGCTTGGGGAACATCGTGCCAGCGCCGTCAAAAGTTGAATTCCCCGG
>JAYPIL010000027.1:0-19794 GCA_038127845.1 Candidatus Poseidonia sp. | reverse complement strand
TTCTTCAGTTGGGACGGGGGATTTGTCTGCACGGGACCCAAACCAGAACCACCTGAAGCCTGGTTGGATGATGTGCTGAAGCGTTCAAGATTCAATTTCACCAAAAGCGAAGCGAACGGACGGCAGGTATGGATGACGGACGGTCTCACCGCCGAGCAGGTCGTGTCTGGAGCGCCCTCAAGCGAGGGATACGTCACCCTTTCCTTTCATGCAGGGCAAGTCGTGGCGTTGGGCCTTGATGCACTGAAGACCTTCTCGAAAAAGGACACCTCGTTCATTCACCATCTGGCGCTCTCCATGTTGCCACCGCTTCTTCCCTCCATCCTCTCCATTCACGCTGTTTGGGCACCAACTGGCTGGCCAGAAGGTGAACCGTTGCCCGAGGCATGCACCGAAGGCATCGACAACGTCGTGGATGCTTGGCAAGGCCTGACGATGAACGAAGGCGTGGTTTCTTCAGCGGTCAAGCAAACGGTCATGGAAGGCATTGACCACGGTGTTTTGGTCGGTGAACAATGGCTTGACGGTTCCTCGTTTGATGAATTACTTGGGGCGCTGCGTGACCTCGGTGGTTCAAGCGAAGAGCATGAATTAACGGCAGAGATTCTCCGATTGGCCATTGCAAACCCGCACGAAGAGACCGAATCGCTTCGTATTGAAGCAAAGGGGGCTGCTGAGCAACGTGAAGAGCGATGTCTACGCATTATGGATGGAGCAACGTGTGGCGATGTGTTGACCGCCTTCTGGTCAACCCACGGCAAAGATGCGTTGGGTGTGCTCGGCCTTGAAGGCAAAGAGGCTGAAACCATTTGGAAGCAGCAAGAAGATTCGCCCAAGCCCTTTGGAAAGTTCCTCAAGAGTTTGGACCAAGCACGCGCCCTCGCTGCCCAACGAGCACGGTTCCCTGAATGCGATGTGACCGGGCCAGCCGCCCAAATTCATCACTACCTGCTTGAAGGATTGACCAAAGGCATGGGCGGCGTTGAGCGGCAAGCCACCGCTCGTCACGATAACGTTGAGAATGCGGCTGCTGCATGGGCGTGGTTGGTCGCTGTTGGCCGGTCTGGCGGCCAAGAATGGCATTTCGAGCCCAACGCTCGAGACCGTGGTGGTGTGTGGGCTGTCCCAACCAAAATCTTGGCCGATATCGGTCAGCAATTGCTTGATGCTTCCGATGAGGACGTCGCTGGTCTTCAGAAAACGTGGAACGAAGCGTTTGCTGAACTCAAGGTCAACACCGGCCAATGATCACGCCACGACCAGATAGCCTGCAACACCGATCAGTGCAAGACCGAAGATTTGGTTGAGGATACGCCCGGATGTATCGGACGTGAACAACGATCGAAGATAGGAACCAAAGGCTGCCCACGTGATGACTGCAGGCCACCCAAACGACAGATTGAGCAACACCAGCAAGACCTTGGCGAGGGGCCCGCTGCCAAACACACTACCGAAGGTGGTCATCAACACGAGAAAATGAATCCAAGCTTTCCCGTTCACCACTTGAAGCATGAAACCGGTTTTGAAACCCAACTGCTGGTCGACATCCTCTGCCTTGACCCCGGAACTTCGCATGACGGAGATACCGATGTAGGCAATGTATCCGGCCCCAACAAGCCCGAGCCAGTTGAAGAAAGTCTCGTACTGCTCAATCGTCCCTGTCGCAAGACCGATCAGCACGCCCAAAATGGACCATCCAATACCCATCCCCAAAATCATCGGAAGCGAGGCTCGTACACCGAATCTCGAACCGTGTGCCGCACACAGGATGTTGTTCGGGCCGGGCGTGAAACACATTGGGATGACGAACGCCAAGGCTGCGACGAGCAGTTCTGCGTCCATGCTTGAGCCCCCTCATGAAGCGGAGAGCGCCTGGTCAATATCGGCCCACAAATCTTCAACGTCTTCGATACCGATGCTCATGCGAACGAAACCGGGGACCACGCCAGCGGCGATTCGGACGTCTTCGGGAACGGCACCGTGGCTGGAATTGAACGGGCACTCGATGAGCGACTCGACGCCCCCGAGGCTGGTCGCTTCGTAGATGATTTTCAATTCCCGCATGAACGTCAATGCGGCGACGTCGCCGCCTTTCACCACAAAGGCCACCATGCCCGACCCTTTGGGAATCGTTCGTTGGGCCACCTCATGATCGGGATGGCTCTCCAGTTGCGTGTGGTAGACGCGCTCAATGGCTGGATGAGATTCAAGGCGTTGGGCGATGGTGGCGGCGTTCTCGCATATTCGAGGCATGCGCACGTCCAGCGTTCGCATACCTCGCTCAAGCAAATAACACGAATGAGGGTCTGGACTTCCTCCAAAGTGGACTTTGCGCTGGAAGATTTGAGCAATCAATTCCTTTGACCCCACAACGGCGCCGCCAATAAGATCCGAATGGCCGCCGAGGTATTTCGTGGTCGAGTGGATCACCAAATCAACGCCCATCGTCAGCGGTTGACAACCCCACGGAGATGCGAAGGTGTTGTCGATGACAATGAGGAGGTTGTGCCGCTTGGCCACGTCCACCATGGCTGCAATGTCGCATACTTTGAGCACGGGATTGGTCAACGTCTCGATGTAAAGCATCTTGGTGTTGGGTTGAATGGCCGCCTCGTAAGAGGACGGGTCCCGCATGTCGGCCATCGTGGTCGACACGCCGAACCGAGGTAGTTCAGAAGTCAAGAGACCGTATGTCCCACCGTACACGTCGGCGCTGGCGACGATGTGATCGCCCTGATTCAACAAAGCGAGCATGGTCGTGGAGATGGCGGCCATGCCTGAAGCGAAGGTTTCGGCGTCTTCACCGTGCTCCATGGCCGTCAATTTTTGGGCGACCGCGTCGGAGTTCACACTGGAAAGGCGAGCGTAGAGAAGGGTGTGTTGAGCACCTGCGGCCCAACCGGCATAGCGTTCGTCGGTGAGTTTGTAGGTGGATGATTGGAAGATGGGGGTATTGACGGCATCGCCGATGTGGTGCGTCCCACTGTGAACGGCGTTGGTCGCGAATCGGTTTGTGTCGTTCTTGTCCGCCACGGTCATCTCCGAACTGACCAACAGAACTCGCTCTTTCAACCATTCTCCTGTATGGCCTGGGGTGCAATGTCCACATCGTCCTTCGGGGAGGTGAGTTCAACGAGAATGTTTCCGGCCAGCAAAACCCCGCCGCCAAAGAGAATCCACCAGGTCCACGGCACGAGACCAAGGCCCAAGCCAAACAGCGTAGCCCACACCGGTTCAAAGGCGTAAATGATGGCGGCTTGAACAGGATGCATGTGACGCTGAAACACGTTCAACGCGACCAAACAAAAGAACGAACCCCCAACACCAAGCAAGATTAATGGAAGTAGAACGCCTTCACGGGTCAACACCTCCTCTGCCATCTGCAACGGGGCGTCGGATGTCGCCAACGCCAACACCATCGAGCCCCCGCCGATGATGAGAAACTGCGTTAATGTCAATTGCAAAGGGTCGTGCTTCAACGTCCAGTGCTGCGTGTAGATGATGTGCAAAGCGAAAAAGAAGGCACAGATGACGGTAATGATTTCACCCCACCCCCACGAAAGATGCGGTGGGCCCTCGATGAACCCAGCACCGACGGTGGCCATCAGCACGCCCCAAAACAGCGACCGACGAGGGGTGTTGTCGGTCATGACCACGGTCAGTACGGCGGTCATGACCACATAGAGCGACGTCAGAAAGGCCGAGGTGGCGGGATTGATGTCGTTGAGCGCCACCATTTGACCGACAAATCCCACCAACATCATGGAGCCGAGAAGCACGCCGCCTTTCCACACCACACGGGACTGCAAACCTGCTCGAGTGGTCGGGAAGAACACCATCACGAGGGGGATGGCAATGGAAAAACGAACGGCCACGAGAAAGGCGACGACGGGGAAGTTGCCGTAGGTCGAAAGTTCGATTTCAAGAGCGTTGAGCGCTTGTTTCATCCAAATGAAGGTCGCACCCCAAATCAGCGTGACGCTGAGCAACACCAGGGCCGCTTTTCGCCGCTGAGGATGAAAGGCTTCGTTGGAATCCATGCCGTTCACCCATCGCTGGCACATGGGAACAGGTCAAGAGGCTGATGGTGATTGAACTTCGCTGAACCATACCCTCAAAGGGTGCCCATGACCCATCGCAGGCATGGGAAGTCCAAGAACCGGAGACGATGTGGTTTGGAAACAACCCATCGATTCAGGACCGATGCCCGATGGCGGAGGCGTCTTTGACGCCATCGTGGTTGGTGGTGGGCCCGGCGGGTCGGCGGCGGCGGGTTACCTCGCCATGGAAGGGAAGCGGGTGTTGCTCATCGAAAAAGAGACGTGGCCGCGCGACAAAATCTGCGGCGATGCTGTTGGTGGAAAGTCCCTCAGCCACGTCAAAGAACTCGGCGTGAAGGAAACCCTCGAATCCACCCCGCATTTCCGTGTGACGGGCATTGTCTTCTCCTCGCCCAAAGGCCACAGCGTTCGTGTCGCGTTGCCCGAGGAAGACGTTCAACGGCTTGAGGCCGGGTATTCACTTCCACGCCAACAATTCGACTACCTGCTGTTCAACCAAGTCCAGCAACTCGTCCGTGATGCAGGGGGCGCAGTCATCCAGGGCGGTGATGTTCGTGATGTCCTGTACGATGACGGCAACGGCGGCGACGACCCGGGGAAAGGTGCGGGTGAAAAGCGCCATGCAAAAGGGATCGTGGTGCGTATCGGTGGGCGAAACGGGGAGGAGCGAACCTACCTCGCTTCCAACGTCATCGGTGCTGCAGGCTATCGTTGCCCGGTTGCCAAATCCATGCTCGAAGAGACCTACGAAGAACCGATGATGGACCGCGACCATTACTGTGCAGGGTATCGGGAATACTGGCGAGGCGTCAGAGGGTGCGAAGACAACGTGGGCGATATCGAAATCCACTTCGTTGACACGGTTATTCCCGGCTATTTCTGGCTCTTCCCCGTTGCCGAGGGCGTGGTCAATGTCGGTATTGGCATGGTGATGTCGCTGCTGGATAAGCAATCAAAGAAACTCAAAGCGCTCCAAGCCGAGGTCATCGCTGAACATCCCCTGTTCAAAGACCGATTTGCTGAAGCTTCCATGATTCCGGGAACGGGGAAAGGATGGCAGTTGCCCTTTGGCTCGCCACGCAAGAAAGCGAGTCGGCAACCGAGGCGGTCAGCGAGCAACGGCGTTTTCCTTGTCGGTGATGCGGCATCCCTTGTCGATCCCTTCAGCGGCGAAGGAGTCGGAAACGCCCTCGTGAGCGGCGAAATGGCAGCGAAGCACATCATGGAAGGTAAATCCCCGAAAGATTACCAGGAAGCGTTGTGGAAGGCGCTTGGACCCGAATTGACCAATTCCTTCCGGATGCAGAAGATGAGTCGACGTGCGTGGTTGCTCAACTGGTTTGTCGGGAAAGCATCCAAGAAACCCGCCATCCAAGAGATGATGACGGAAATGATCGCCAGCAAAGAAGCGCAGGAAAACCTCCATTCTCCGTGGTTCATGTTCAAGACCTTGATGTTCTGAGATGATAGCATGGATGCCTCACTGCCGAACATTGACGCCGTCTTTCTCGACCTTGACGGCACCATTTACCTCGGCGGGGAGTTGATTGAGGGGGCAGAGGCGTTTCTCGAACGTTGCAAATCCCAAGGCGTCAAGCGCTATTTCCTTTCCAACAATTCCTCAAAGTCCGTGACGCAATACCTCACCAAACTTCACGCTCTCGGTTTAGAGGCAACCGAAGACGACGTGCTGCTCTCCACGCACGATCTGTTGGCATGGTTGCAACACAACAACATCACGGAAACATGGTTGGTTGGGACCGAAGGTATGCGAAGCATGCTTGAAGCCATCGGGGTTCGTACGCAAAGTGCAACGCCAGAATACGTGGTGCTGGGCTACGACACCGAATTGACATACGACAAAATCGCTCAAGCCAGCATTCACATGCATGCTGGCGTACCGCTGGTCGCCAGCCATCCCGACATGGTCTGCCCGAGCCCCGACGGTGGGCTTCCCGATGTGGGCGCCTATCTTGCCATGTTCAAAGCGACCACGGGTGTTGAGCCGACGCACATCACTGGAAAACCGAATGCCGGCATGATCCTTCATAAAATCGAGGCGTTGGGCCTTGAACCAGCGCGTTGCGCCATGGTGGGCGACCGGTTGTACACCGACATGGCGATGGCCACCCGGGCCGGCGTCGTTGGCGTCTTGGTCCTGTCTGGAGAAGCCACGCAAGCAGACGTTGACGCCCTTTCAGACGGTGCAGAACAACGGCCAACCATCGTTGTGAACAGTGTTGATGAACTGCTTAGGTGACCCCATGAAGTTCTCACAACGGTGGCGTTGGTGGCGAGAACGAAGGCGAGACCATCCGCCTGACGATATCCATCGGGCTGGGGAATTGGCTGAACAACGCCTTGCAAAAATTAGCCGAGCCGCCGGAAAAAAGAACGGATGGCACGTCTTTGAATCGGTCCGTATTCCGGATGTTGAGCAAGGTGGGAAGCGGGAAATTGACCTCGTCATCGTCGGTGGAAACACCTTGTTGGTGGTTGAGCAAAAGCACTGGTCGGGCTCCTTCGTCATCAATGCACAGGAGGAATTCATCCAACATCGAAAAAACGGGACAACGCACAACCACAGCACCGTCAATCAACGGATCACGCGAAAGTCCCGCATGCTCGTCGCCATGCACCGTGCTCGTGTTGGCGAGGAAGAGGACATCGACGTTCGTGTGGTCTTGGCCTTCACCAATCGCAATCTCGACTGGCCCGGGAACGTCGACCAACTCAGCAGCATTGTCAAGGACGAGTCTGGCTTTATTGCACTCCTCGAAAACGAAGAGCCCGGTGAGCTCAACGCGGCCCTGCTGGAGACCGTCGCTGGCTTTGGTACATGGGACGAAGTGCAGTTGAACGGTGGCCTGATGTGCAAAGGTGACCTTTTGGACCTCGGTCTTGGGGACGATGTGCAGGCGTGGCAGACGACGAGAACCAATGGTCTGCTCGCCTCCGTCCATCACCAGCAAGGGCTCTTCTCGCTGTTTACCTCAACCCCGAGTTCAATTGAGCTCAGCCACGGCCAACAACATCTGAAGGCAAGCCTCCCCTACGGTGCGTGTTTACGGATGCACGTTGTGGGAAGGGAGGCTCCAGAAGACATCCTCTGGTCGACCGTTGCCGGCATCAATCTGTCAAAACCACCCACGTCCGGTCCTGAGAACGACGCATGAGGTCACAAAGCCTTGAAGTCCCTTGCCCGTGACCCCGAAGCCATGGCGGAAATGTGGATTGAAGCCATTGGTCTCGTGGCTGGCGCTTTGGGCATCGTCGCCTGGATTCCACAAATTCAGGACGTCTGGGTGCATGAACGCCACGAGGGAATCTCGTTGACCACCTTCAGCGCCGTCACGGTTGCCTTGGCGCTCTGGCTCATCTACGGTATTCTCGTTGAATCCTTGGCCATGATCGTGGCCAACGTGTTCACCTTGGTCGTTATCCTCGCCGTGCTTATCGGCGTTCGCCGCCTGCGAAAACGCGAAGCCGGTTCGACTCCGTAGTGCTCAGCAGACCGACTTGGTGGTCGAGATGATCACGGCACCGATCTTGTACGGGTCGCCGTTCGAAGCCGGTCGGCGATCCTCAAGACGGCCGACCCATCCATCGGTAGGAACGGATGCAGGAACCCGAATGGAGGCTCCACGGTCGGACACGCCATAGGAGAACTGGTCGATGGATTGGGTCTCGTGCAGGCCAGTGAGACGCTCTTCGTTGTGAGCACCGTAGACAGCCATGTGCTTCTCGATATTCTTACCGAAGGCCTCACAGATGCTGTCAAAGAGGTCCTTGCCGCCTTTGTCACGCATGGCACCGTTGGAGAAGTTGGCGTGCATGCCCGAGCCGTTCCAGTCGCCCTTGATCGGCTTGGGATGGTACTCGATGTAGTACCCGTAGCTCTCGGTCAAGCGGTCCAACATGTATCGAGCAACCCAAAGTTCGTCTCCGGCTTGCTTGGCGCCCTTGGCGAAAATTTGGAACTCCCATTGGCCGCAAGCAACTTCCTGGTTGATGCCCTCAAAGTTCAAACCGGCCTCGAGGCAGAGGTCAGCGTGTTCTTCAACAAGGGCTCGGCCGTGGGTGTTCTTGCCGCCCACTGAACAGTAGTAGAGGCCCTGTGGACCTGGATAGCCGCCAACAGGGAAGCCAAGCGGGAGTTGTGTATCCACGTCCATGATGAAGTATTCCTGCTCAAATCCAAACCAGAAGTCGTTGTCATCGTCGTCAATGGTCGCACGACCGTTGCTCGGGTGAGGCGTGCCGTCGGGGTTCATGACTTCGCACATCACCAACCAGCCATTCACACGCTGAGGGTCAGGGAAGATGTTCACAGGCTTCAACAGGCAGTCAGAGGAGCTACCGTCGGCTTGCTTGGTGGATGAACCGTCAAACATCCACATGGGGCATTCTTCAAGGGTGCCGCCAAACTCAGCACGCACCATGGTTTTGCTGCGCATGTTTTGCGTTGGTTCGTATCCGTCAAGCCAAATGTACTCCAGTTTTGCTTTCTCCGTCATGGGTATCAATTGCGCCGCTATGAGGGCGGTATATGAACCATACGCTCATAAATAAAGCATTTTTTCCCATCAATTGATAGAATTAGCGATATAATTATCATCAATTGCTTGTCAGCAATTCGCCTGTTGCTCGGGCTGATTTGCATCTGCGCGGCGAGACAAGATTTTGCCGCGCAATTGACCAATCACCCTTGAAAGCGCCAGAACGGTTGTTCGCGATTCGCCGAGGAGGTATCACTGGTTGTTGGCAGCGTCCTCTCCCTGAGGGGTGATCAAAACGGGATGGTCTTCTCGGTCGATGACAGGAAGGGTGAGAGTACCGTCGTTGACCGTGATGGGGCAGGTGTTGCTGCATGCTGGTGGGAGATAGTCCTCGCCCGACTGCGTGAGAACGATTTCGAGAGGGTGGCCCGCTGGCAAGATCACGTCCATCCCCTGAAATTCCATGAGCATGGTCACGGTACTGAACGGCACCACCGTTTGAGCATCGTATCCACCTGCATGGTAGCGCACATCCATGGTCGCATGGCCAAAGCGAAGGTTGGCTTGTTGATCACGAAGTTCAGCGAAAATTTGGCCCCCATCAAACGACGGCGTGACCTCGAGATGGAGGGTTGGCAAGCCGCTGATGTGCACGTCGTGTTCCATGGAAAGCGGTGCGCATTCAACGGTCATCGACGATGAAGTTCCGACGGACCCTTGTGAAACTGTACAATCCGCTGTTATCCATTCGGCGTCCAGCGGCGGCCATGTTTCTTCGATGCGCCACTGGCCGTCGTTGCGTTGGATTTGAGCGTGCAGTGCGGGAGGCTCACCAATGCCTTTGAGATAGTACTCCATCCACTCAAACAGGTCTTGCCCCCAGTCCCAGCGGGTCATGTTTTGAATGGCTTCACCGCCATAACCTGATGCCTGATTGTTGTGCTTGCTCCACTGATCTGGATAGTTGTGCTCCCACTGTCCGAGCATGCCACCGACATCGTACCCTGCATCGATGTAGGCCTGGTACCAGTTGGTCCCCGGGGGACCGCCAAACACCTGATGGGGGTCGACGTTCCAATCTTGCATACCCTGCACCCAGTAGATGCTCCCGTTGTAGGTTCCGAGCGCTTTGTCGATATGGCTTCGCTCGTCGTAATAGTTGTCCATGTAGGGGTCAAGTTCACCCAATCCGTATCGGGTCGGACCAGCAAGGAACCCTTCGAGAACATCACCGCACATGTTGTCGAGATCGTCGCTGTCGTAATCGAGGATGGAACCGCCGTAATTGGAATGCATGATCTGACTTCGGGCTTCGGCACTCCCGTTCTTGTAAAGCAGGGGGCCGAGGGCCGTGGTGCCTGAAATCGGGACGATGGTTTTCAGATATTCACTTCCCTGCGCAGCTGCCTCCCATGCTGTTGCGCCTTCGTAGGATTTTCCGTAAATTGCCACGTGCCCGTTGCTCCAATTCTGCGTACCCAACCACTCAACCGCAGCGTGGATGCTTTGCCCCTCACCATCGCCTCTGTAGTCAAAGCAACCCGTGCTTTCTTCGGTAGCGAACACCGCAACTTGGGCCAACGCATACCCGTGGGGAACGAAATTGTCGTAGATGAATTCCCCGCGCCCTGCGCTGACGACATTGGTGGGCGAGGACTGACTTCCGGGAGAGCCGTAGTCGAAATACGGACTGACGACCGCAATCACGGGGACTTGCTCGCCTGCTTCCGTGTTGGATGGAAGCCAGTAGGAGAGATGGACTTCAGCCGAATTCGGACCCCCAACCCACGTTCCCGTGGTGTCAACCTCAATGTATGCTTCCTGGACGGGGAGGGCTTCGTGTGGCCCCGGCTCGAGGACACGAGCATAAGAGCCGGTCCAATTCCATTCGAGGGTATGGCGGTCCCAAATGGAGGGATACATCGAGGTTTCATCGGAAGTGTTGCTTGATTCAGCGTTGCCAAAGCAACCTGAAAGCGGGAGTATCAGCAACAACGCCACCAAAAACAGGGCCTGTCGCATGGGTGTTGGGACGAGCGGGTGCATCATGAACATGATGATGGTTTGACCTGCGCCTTCGCCACAAGCATTGAGGAGGGGAGGCTCTCAGCCAACCAACATGGGCGTAGCCGAAGTCTGGGGGGAGCGGTGGACCACCGCCTCGACCACGATGGCGAAGCGTTACATGGAGGTGGCCGCTGAAAAACAATCCTTGGTCTGCCTCGCTGCCGACCGAAACACCATGGAGGGATTGAACGAATTGGTCAGCGCCGTTGGCCCCTATGTTGCAGCCCTCAAAACGCATGTTGACCTCGTTGATGATTGGACACCTGAAGCATGGTCGGCCTTCTGTGCCTTGGCGAACGACGCCAATCTGCTCATCTTTGAGGACCGGAAATTTGCCGATATCGGGGGCATCAGTCGCCACCAAATGGCAGGAAAATACGATATTCGCTCTTGGTCGGATGTGGTCACGGCTCATTTGATCAGTGGCCCCGATATTGTTGATGGTCTGCAAGCCGCATGGTCGGACGTTGGCCGGGAGGGGGGTGTTCTTCTCCTCGCCCAAATGTCAAGCCGTGGGAATCTCCTGAACCCAGCCTATACCGATGAAGTGGTCGCCAAAGGGCGTCAGCACGACGGTGTGTTCGGGTTCATCGGAAACGGTTCGCGGCCTGCCGAACTGGCTGCCTTGCGGGAAAAAGTCGGTGCGACGAAGATGATCTGGACGCCCGGCGTTAACCTCGCTGTGGGTGACGGGGTCATGGGGCAACGCTATGGCGATCCGACCGAAGCCGTGGAGGCGGGTTCGGACTGCATCATCGTGGGCTCTGGAATTCACAAGTCGGACGACCCTGCCGCATCGGCGAAGGCGTATGCTGAAGCCTCGTGGAAGGGTTTGCTTCGCCGAAACGGGTGATGGACGCATGGTCTTGATGATGGTGCTCGGGTCACTGAGTCTCGTGTTTCCTGCTTGGTTGATTTGGCGTGCGTTCTCCACATCAAAACAATTGGAGGCGCGACTTGCCGCCGGCGATGCAACGTTGTTGAGCGATGAACGATTCACCATTGACCGCGTCACTCTCGGGCCACCGGGGACCGAACTGATCGAGGACGTGCAATTTGTTTCCGTGGCCCAACTTCCCGTAGAGTACCAAGGGGGTGGCCCGCATCCCTGACCATCTTGAGATTGAGCGTCGTTTCCTCGTGGATGCGAGAGGGGAGAAGCCTTGGCGGAGCGCCGAGGTTCACCACGCCATTGAGCAACACTACGGTGTTGGCAACCACCTCCATTTGGAGCAAGACGTCCTTTTCTGTGGCGAAGTTTCCGTCGTCACCCTGTCTGAAGAACAGGTTGCCATGTTCACGCAAACCGACGACTGGGTCAGCCGTCTCAGACAACGGGGTGATGATTGGTTTCTCACCTACAAATCGCGCCGTTCAAAGGACACTGCGTACGAGCTTGAGTGGGTTGTGCATCATGCAGCTGCACGTGCCATCATGGCATGCGGCCCATACCCGTCGATTCAGAAAACGCGCTACGTATGGACCGGTGAAGATGGAGGGTGTTGGGAAATCGATGAGTTTGAGAAAGGGTTGGCGGGCCTTGTTTTGGCGGAAATTGAGCTCGAGCATGCCAACCAAGAGGTAACGATTCCTGCATGGGTCGGGCAAGAGATTACGGGCCTCTCGTCGTGGTCGAATCGCGCCCTTGCAGAAACGTTGGGCTCACGAACGGACTGAACCCCGAACAGCGTCAATCACGCGGTTGACTTCGTCGTCCGTCATCTCGTGGAATATCGGAACAGCCACCAAACGGTGGGCAATGCTGTCGGTTACCCGTAATTCCTTGGCGTATTGAGGATGATTGGCATAGACCTGTTGTCGGTGAATCGGCGCGGCGTAGTAGATTCTTGAGTCGATGTTGGCATCCTCCAAAGCCGCTCGAAGCTGGTCGGGGTCGTCGGCAAGCAAGCAGAATTGGTGCCACGCGTGCAGCGTGTTGGGGCGAACGACGGGGGGCTGCAGTCCCGAGAGGTCCGAGAACGCCTCCATGTAGCGTTGGGCAATGGCTCGCCGGCGAGCAAGCCAACCGTCCAGCCGTTGAAGTTGAACGCGTCCGATGGAGGCGGTCACCTCAGACATTCTCAAATTCGAACCGAGTTCATGCGATTCGAGACGTGCGTCTCGGCCGTGGTTCACGAGCGCATCCATCCGGGCTGCTAGGTCACCCCGTCGAGTCATCATCATTCCTCCTTCTCCTCCCACGGCGAGGTTTTTCGAAGGGAAGAACGAGAAACATGCGACATCCCCAACACCGCCTGCTGGGATGCCTGAGGCCGCTACAGCGCCGTGGGCTTGAGCAGCATCTTCGATGTAGGCGATGCCGTGTTGGCTGCACCACGCCACCAAATCGTCGTCGCACATTTGGCCAAAGAGATGAACAGCGATGACCGCTTTTGTTTTCGGGGTTCGGGCGGATTCAAGTGCATCCATATCCACGCACCAGTATTCGGGCTCAACATCGACGAAGATGGGCGTAGCACCGACGAGGGAAACGCATGTGGCCGTGGCGATGTAGGTGAGCGAAGGAACCAGGACCTCGTCTCCTGGGCCAATTCCCAACAAACGGAGTGCGCCCCAAAGGGCCACTGAACCGCTTTGACAGGGCGTACCTTGCACCGCTTGGCAGTAGGAAGCAAACTCTGCCCCGAAGGCTTTTCCTTGAGGACCCTTGACCCAATGGAGCGAGTCGAGTGTGTCCACGGCGGCTTGTCGCATGTCATCGTCCCATGTGGGCCGTGCCATGGGGAGGCGTTCCATGCCTCGGCGTCATCCTCCTCCTCCTTGAGTGTGCGTTTCGGGCGGGCTCACCATCGCGCCTTTCAAGACCCCCTACGGTTTTGGCCCCTCATGGTGTCAAACGACGAGGGTGGTTCTCAGGCACCCTCCTCTGTCAGCGGCACCGAACACGTAGGCGGTTTGGTCGACGATTTGTTCAGCCCCGAACCGCCGGCTGCGCCTTCCAGCAGCATGAAGCGTTACAAGCCTCGGGGGTTGTTTTTGGGCCATCGCCGTGACACAAATGCGCCGATTGACATCGCCCCTCAGGTGCTTGCTCGTCACGGCGCCATGCTGGGCTCCACGGGTTCAGGCAAAACGGTGATGGCCAAGGCACTGATTGAGGAAGCGGCGCTTGCTGGAATTCCGTCGCTCATCATCGACCCGCAAGGTGATTTGGCGCGTTTGGCCCTCGGGATCGACCCGGTTGAACTGGAGGCGAAAGACGGCGATGTTGCCCGTGCTAAGCAGTTGATGGAGCGATGCGAAATCCGTGTGTGGACGCCGCTACGCAGCAAAGGTCTGCCGTTGTGCATCGACCCCTTCCGCGCCCCGCCCGCCGATCTTGATCCGGAGGAAGCCATCACCGCATGGGACATGGTCGCTGCTGGATTTGCCAACCTTGCAGGTTTTGACGTGGAGAAGGCTCAAGGAAAAACGGTCAAGCCGTTTCTGTATGAAATCCTCGTTGAAGGAACCCGTTGCGGGTTGAATGTCGGCGATTTCCAAGCCCTCGCCCGGGTGGTTCGCGAGCCCCATCAGGAATTCATTCGCCATCTCTATCCCGAATGTTTTGACCAAGACGAGGAAGAAGAGAAGGTGGACCCGCCCACGTGGAACGAGGTCATGATGGAACATCGCTTAACAGATTTTGAAGAGCGCCTCCCCAAATCAACGCGCAACGACCTCGCCCGCCGCTTGGCGGCATTTTCCTCCGGTGTCAATCAGTTGTTGTTTTCCAACGGCGTCCCCATCGACATCGATGCCTTCGTCGAACCTGCGGTTCCCGGAAAAATCCCGCTCAACATCGTCTACTTGAACACCATCCAGGACGAAAATCAAAAGCAGTATTTTGTCCAGGAGCTTTCCCGAGAACTCTACGATTGGATGTTGACGCAACAACCTGCTGACGGGGAATTGAAACTCCTGTTCTTCATGGACGAAGTTGCCCCGTATCTCCCACCTCATCCCCGCAATCCGCCTGCGAAAGACCTCATCAAACTCATTTTCAAGCAGGCCAGAAAATACGGCGTAGCCTGTGTTTTGGCGACGCAAAATGTCAGCGACGTCGACTACAAAATTCTGGCACAAGCCAACACGACCTTCATCGGTCGTTTCACGCAACCCCAAGACGTTGAGAAAGTCCGCCACCTGCTCAAAGAAAGCGGTGGCGACCAAGATTTGGTTGCGCAACTTCCAACGCTCGGCCCGGGCCAATTCCAGATGGTTGCACCCGACGTTGACCCCAACCCCGTGCCCATTCAGTGCAGATGGTTGTACACCGACCACGGTGCGCCGCTGAACGAAGACCAGGTTGAGGAAATCATCTCTCCTGAGATCCGAGCCTGGGCGAAAACACGTTCGGCTCGTGGAGGAAAATCTCGAGGTGCAGGGGCCGCTCATGCAGCCAGCCGCGGCTCGTCGTGGACAACCGGTGGTGATTGGGAGGACGGTGCCGCACAAAGCATCGTAGAGGCGGCACGCATCAAGTCTGCAGGCGGTATGGCGGCAGCCGCCCACGGCATCGTTGACGACTCAGCCTTTGAGGTGAAATTGATGGGAGGTTTGGCCGTGCTTCGTGACGGACGAGACCCGTTGTACACCATGCAGGCGGCGGTCAATCTCGCCACCGTTCTCGTGCTCGGTTGGGTCATGGCCGCTCTCATGCTGGCTTGGCGAGATGCGGACTTGTCGGGCTGGTGGCTCCTCGTAAGTGCCACCACCTGCCTTGCAGCCGTGGGAGTCTTGGTGCTGGAATCGGTCCTCGGACACGATGCGGAATTGCTTCAGAAGTTGAGTAAATTTGCCCACACGTTCCAGCTTCTGCTGGTCGGCTGGTTGTGGATTCTTCTCGGGTGGACCGTGTGGGGGTCGTTGGACCTGCGTGGAGCCGAGCCGTTTCTCGAAGTGGTCGTCGTTTGGGTGACGCTCTTTTCGGGCATCGAATACCTCACCCGTTTCCAACTCGGTCGAATCCGATGGAACGGAGGTTCTGCTCTTGACAAAATTGTCGGCGTTTCTGCGCTCCTCACCAACGCCGAACTGACCGAAATGAAAGCGACGTCCAGGGAATTGCTCAGTGCTGTTCGGTGGATGTTGCACGGTGCAACACTGGTGTGGCTCTGCTGCCTCTTGGCCTTCCAGGGCGGCGTGTTGCCCGACAATTCCTCGCTGGCGACATGGGGAAGGCCAACGCTGTGGTTGGCATCTGTGTACGGATTGATGTTCTGCAGTGAGGCGTGGTTGCGCCTACGCGGCCGTCTCCCAAGCGAACACGCAGCATGAATCGACCCGAGGAAGAGATCGTCTCGTGGCAAACAGCCTCAAAGAGACAATCCCCTCAACCCGACCGCCGGTTTCCTTCTGTGGTTCTGGAGGCTGTGCAATGCTTTCTTTGATGAGGACGGTTGCATTGAGCCCACAACGCTCAAAGAGTTTGCAGCCAAGGCAGCGGCGTGAGCACCCGTCGCCTTTTCGCTGCAGTGCGGGACCTCGATCCACCAGGTGGTGGTGCAGAGCGTTCCTTGGCGGCTCTCTTGAACGGGATTGCCCGTTCTGGTCCAACACTTGAAACAGCACCAACCTACGTGCCAATGTCACCAGCGGAGGATGCTCCAACTCATCCTGCATGGACCGTGAAGGCATTTGCAAGCCACGACCGGGGCGACCCAATCGGCTTGCTTGAACCTGAAGTTGACTTGACCACCACCGATCTTCCCATCGAAGGGTTCTGGTCAAAGGTGGCATGGGGATTGAGGGAACGAAAAGGGGGGTTGCGACGTCGAAAGTGGCCCCTTGATCGACACATTGCTCGGCGGAGTGCACAATTCGCTGCTCGAGTCGGTTCATGGTTGGACGAACAGGAACATGCTGGTGGCATCGGCTTGACGCAACTCGATTGGGCCCCAGGAGCGGCACAAGCGTTTACTGCTCGTGGCATGCCCTACATCATGTTCGTTCGCGATGACACGGCATTCCGCCTTGAGGAGCGATTTCGTCCCGCAATGGAGGGTGCAGCACTCGTGTGTGCGGCTGGAGAGGGTTTGCTCGCCGACATACGATCTCGTTTTATTATTCAACAGGGTCACAGCGTCCCTCTGCCTATTGATTTTGAAGGACGATTTGGGAGCATGGATGATGTGAATGCCTTGCGGTCAGCAGAGCAAGCAAAGCGCCCCGATACGGCACCACCAACCATCGGCGTGATGGTCGTTACACCGGAAAAGGGCTTACGAATCTATCAGCACCTGCTGCCAAAATTGCGAGAGCGGTGGCCCGAGGCTGAAGTTCACATCGCAGGTGGGACTTCCTATCCGCAACAACTCGCTCATCACCCGAACGCCCGCGTGCTGGGTCATGTGGATGCAGCAACCTTCTTCGCCAGCATCGATGTTCACCTTATTCTGTTCGAAACAACCGGTTCATGGGGCCGAGTTATTGGTGAAGCAGGTTTGTTTGGCGTACCGAGCGTGACCTCGGACGTTGGTTCGCAAAAGGAAGCCTTGGGTGAAGGGGGTATTTTGGTGGATGATGGTCACGATGCAGATGCGGTCATTGATGCCCTGAAGAAGGTGTACAACGACCGTGAGCGCTACGGTGCACTGGCACGCAAGCACACCCAAATGGTGGACATTCGGCGTTCGGTGGCTGCCTTTCGCAGTGGGCTTGAAGGCGTGTTTGAAAAGCTGTGAATCGGAACATATGCGTGGCTGGTTGAAAGTCGTGAGGAGGTGAAATCAATGGCTGAACACCTCGAAGAGCCGGCTTTCACGTTGATTCAAACCTACGATAATTTTGAACTTCGAGCCTACGAGCCCACGATTCAAGCACGGGTGAAAACCGCTGATGGGCGCAGCAGTGGGGCCGCCTCAAGCGGTTTTCGACGTGTGGCATCGTACATCTTTGGAGGCAATCAATCGAGCAGCAGAATCGCCATGACGGCCCCCGTAAGCATGTGGGAAGAGGATGAACAGGGGTGGCTGGCCTTCACCATGCCGTCGGCCTACGGCATGGAACACTTACCTCAGCCGAACGATACCGGTGTTGTGTTGGTTGCGTGTGAACAAGCGACGGTGGCCGTTCTCTCGTTTTCCGGGCGAGCCTCGCCTCGAAAGGTTGCGCGTTTGGAAACAACGCTACGAGCGGCCGTCGCAAATGAAGGGTTGGAAGCAGTTGGTCCTGTAGTGCTCGCTGTTTACGAAAATCCATGGACGACCTTGCCGTTTCGCCGACGAAACGAACTGCACGTGCGTGTCGTTCTTCCACAATGACGCCTACTCGTTCCACCAAGCACCCGATGAGGCTCTCAAATCCCCAAAAACGGTTTGGAACGACCGAATCATCTCCATCGGCCCAGCCTTATCGAGGTTGATGATCTGCTCGTCCACCGTTTCATCGCCCCGTATCGTTCGGAGGTTGAGCATGTCGTCGTTGCCTAGGGTGATGGTCGATTCAAGACGAAGTCCGTGTTCTCTTGAGGATTGGAGATAGACGGTTCCTTGCCTCACATCCATGATGGCAGTCATGATGTCGTTCAAGGTTTTCACTTCAACCGTTTTTTCCTTTCCTTCCAAGACGCAATGAAGCGTTCGGGTCTCGCCTTCAAACACATCGTTGTTGGCCTCGTTCATCGCTTGAGACATGGAACCGATCGTTTTCAATTCTCCATGATTCCATTCCTGCCAGAGTTTGTATCCGATGACAAGAACAAGGAGGGTGATGACAATGGCTTCAAAGAGCATGGTTCAACCTATCCTCCTTCGTTTCTAAGTGTATGCCCTGGTGATATGTCGGGGCAACAATCACAAACCATGCCGCGATTTTCCATCCATGCCCGATGCACTCAACCCCGCCGAAGAATTGTTTGGCGTTGTGGGGGATGAAGTCGGGAAAGTGATGGACCGTCAGATCGAACGCCGCCCATGGCTCCGTTGGATGTTCAATTTCCTCATCTACGGCCTGCCCACCCTGTTTTCTCTCTGGTTGCTCAACGATGTCTTCGGGTGGATTTGACCGTCGTTTCATCCTCGTGCCATGGACTTATGGACCGATTGAGAGGTTAGCGAAATCATGGACTCGTTGTCTTCATTCATTCCGCTTGAGTGGACCGAACTTGACCCTGCAACCATGATGAACGCTGCACGGGAGAACTACGAACGGTTGAACGAACGCAGAACCACACGTCATTTTTCCTCCCGGGACGTTGACCGACGTTTGATCGAGCTCGCCATTCAGTCAGGCTCAACCGCACCGAGCGGAGCGCATCTTCAGCCGTGGACCTGGGTTGCCATTCGGCAAGCAGACCTTCAACAAAAGATCAGGGAGGCGGCAGAAGCGGAAGAGCGGAAAACCTACGATGAACGCATGCCAGAAGCATGGGCCGAGGTGCTCGCTCCACTGGGTACGGACGCTGTGAAACCGCATTTGACCGATGCTCCGTGGGTTGTGGTGTTGTTCAAGCAAAAGAAACGGCTGCGGTCCAACGGCGAATGGGGGCCAACCTACTACACGACGGAATCGTGCGGCATCGCTGCAGGAATGTTCATTCAAGCCGTCCACAACATGGGTTTGGTCACCCTCACCCACACGCCATCCCCGATGGGGTTCTTGCGAGAACTTCTCAAGCGCCCCGCTCACGAAGAAGCCATGCTCGTGATGCCCGTTGGCTATCCGGCCAAGGACGCTCGTGTTCCCGACATCCGCCGAAAATCGCTGGACGAAGTGGCCGTGTTCTTCGACGAGCAGGCTTGAGGGAAGGTCGCGGTGTTGATATACGCGGGGTGAGAGCCAAGGTCGGCGCAGGAGTCGCCCAGCTTGGTCAAAGGCGCTGGGATGAGGTCCCAGTCCGTAACGGTTCGCAGGTTCGAATCCTGCCTCCTGCATTCCCCTGTTCATCGTTCACTTGTTTCTGTGTTCCACCATAAGGGAGGAGAGTTTCATGTTGAGGAGAATTTCGCCAAAGTCTCTCGAATACGCGCACAAACGGCGAACAGATTCGGAAAGGGAAAGGGAGGCGGCAAGAAGTGGATTCTTTTTCTTGCTGTCAAAGATTGAATGCTCGTATGCCTTTAATTCGGTTTGAAATGTTTTGAGCTGCAGACGGGCTGTTTCAATGCGGTGAGAATCTTGCGTTCTGATGTTGATCATCAATTCTTTGAGCGATTCTTGCCAAA
>JAYPIL010000026.1:1653-23872 GCA_038127845.1 Candidatus Poseidonia sp. | reverse complement strand
TTCAAACGGCTCAAGGCGGTGACGGTCAAGGCCAGCAAGGAAGCGGCCGCTGGGATGCGTTACGCCGAGGATTTTTCCATGGCCGAAGCCATCAAGCAACAACGCAGTGAGATGGGCCTTCGTCGAAAGTCAGGCGACCCGTTCTACGCGTTTGGTACCAGCCGAGGGCCGCTCTACGCAGCACCCAACGGGCGCATGCCGACGGCCAATTATTCCTCAACCGACGCTCAAATCCCCGACCTGAATGCCCTCAAAGTCGGTGGCGGTGCAGGCGGTCAAACCCCAGCGGCCGTGAAGGACGGTGCCCAAGCCGTCACCGTCGTGTCCTCCATGTCCACCCGTGAATTGTCGGGCGAACACTGGCACGCATCGCTGCCAGACGCCAAACAATCGGGCTGCTGTGCGCCGTGTCCCATCGCCTGCGAAGCCGCTGACCGGCCGACCGTGGACGGTGTGAAAATGCGTGGTCGCCCGGTTCACATCAACCGCGTCGACCGTCCGGAATACGAGACGCTGGCGATGCTCGGCTCCAACCTCGGTATCGGTTCCAGCCTCGACGTGATGGACGGCAACGATGCGTGCAATCGCCTCGGTATTGACACCATTTCGGGGGGTGCAGCGCTTTCGCTGATGTGCGAAGTGGCCCAGCGGGGGTGGCTTCCTGAAGACTGGGCTGACCACTTCCATGCGCCCTTTGCCTTCGGCTCGTTTGCCGAGGGTGATGCTGTACCGTGGGCGTTCGGCGTCCCTGAATTGCCGCCATTGGCCCTTCACCTGCTCGCTCACGCCACGCCGGGTGACGGCTCGCTGTTTGGCACCTTGACCGCCGGTGCCGTGGCGGCCAGCGAACACATCGAAGCCGTAACGGGTCATCCGACGACTCGACTCACGGCGCACTGCAAGGGCCTGGATTTACCTGCGTGGGACCCGCGCGGAAAGCGAGGAAACGCCATGGCCTACATGACGGCCAACGTGGGTGCTTCCCACATGCGTGCGGGCTACAAGGAACCAACCGGCCTGCCCGACCGCTCTGCGGTTGACCTCATGGAGGAGCTCGTGGAAAGTCAGCACAGCATCGTGATTCGCGATTCGATGATCCTCTGCGCGTTTGCGAAAGGGGCGACGCCCGACGACGTGATGCTGCAAGCCTGGAAAGCCACGACCGGCGAGGAATGCACGTGGGAGGATTTGATGGCACGTGCCCGAGTTCAATGGGACCAAGCACGGCAGTGGAACGTGGAACACTGGGCGCGACAAGGCAAGTCCGCTGCTCAGGAAGACCTGCTTTCGTGGCGACTTCGCAAGGAACCGATTCCGAGCGGCGTTGCATCCGGCATGGTCTCGTTTGTTGACGACGACGACGAGGCGGCGTGCATGGCGGCCTACTACGAACATCGCGGTTGGTCCCCCGAAGGATTGCCTTTGGAGGCATGAGGCGTGAGCGACGAGCGCCCTCGCTGGCAGAAGGTGGCCCTCGTTGCCTTGCTGGTCTCCTCGCCATGGTTGCTCGTTCAAGGATGGATCCTCGTCGGCGCACCGACCCCGAGTCACACCAGCATGCCTTCATGTCCGGAGAACACCATGAATTGTGCCTCCTTGTCCAGCGACCAAACCGTTCGCATGGACGGGGGATTGACCACCATCATCGACGCCAACATCAGCGAGGTGTGGGATGCGTGGACGGCATGGTCCAACGACAACGGTTTGCGAGGCGTGCATGAAGACATCACCGAGGCGGACGAACGGTTCTCCCACCGTGTCGCCATCACGCCGTTCTGGCGTTTCCCCGATGACGTGGTGGTCCACTTTGAGGCGCAAGGCGAGGCGACCTCCATTGCGCTGTATTCTGCCTCTCGCCTCGGCCAGAGCGACCTCGGTGTCAATCCAGATCGCCTCGAAAGCCTTCATACAGCCCTGGTGGCCGTTCAAGCCAACAACTGAGCCGTGGCCCTGTCCCATCCGTAGGGGTAGCCCTCGTCGTCGACAAAGACGATGTTGACGCCGACGCCGGATTTGTGAAAACCGATCAGTTGGATTTCGTGAATGGCATGGCCCGTGGGGGCTTTGCCGAGCACGGGCAGGGCATGGCGAGCGAAGAAGGACTTCTTTCTCGGCTTTTTTTCCTCGGTGGTGTTGAGCCGTCGCCGTGTTCCTTCGACGTCGTCAAACCAAGGCAACGGGCCTTCGGGCGAAAAGCGGAGACCGAGGATCATGTCGATGCCCGTCGTTTCCTGGGCGGCTTCTGCATCAGCACCGCTCGGAATCGCAGGAGCGTTGGGGTGGGTGTGGAGCCAGTGCGTAAAGCGGCCCGCTCTCGAGCCCCTGTTGGATGCGAACATGCCGTCGGTCCAATCCTCGGGGAGATGATGCACCGAATAGGAATCGCCACGGTTCACGATGTGGGCCTCGCTAATGACGTGGCCTTGGCCCTGGAAGAGGCCTTCGCGAACGTCGTCTCCCGCAAAATACGCTTCAACTTCCTTCAGGTTGACCTGGTCCGGGGCGATGTCCAAACCCACCAGAATCTCATCGGGAAGCGATTGAAGCGCCCACCATACCAGTGACTGAAACACATCGCCCGGCATGTGGAGTTGGGCGACGTAGCCGTTACGTTGGTCACGGGAATCACGGTTGTAGGAGGTCATCAAGTCGACCAACCACGCCTCCACCATGGTGTGGCCATCCACCCGCCCGTCAAAAGACCCGCGAAGGACAATCTTTGAAGAAGAGTGAACCCAACGACCCACCATGGCGAAGAAGAAGGGAGGCTTCGGGCGTTTCCTCGGCGCCATCGCTGGAACGCCGTATGAACGCTTGCTCAAGCAGGTGGACAAGATTGTTGACCAGTTTGAAGACGAGGAAGAAGAACTCGCTGCACAACTTGAGGCATTGGTCGATGCCGCAGGCGACGCCTACGAAGAGGAAACCATCGACGAAGAAGAGCACGATCTCATCATCGAGGCCATCGAAGAGGCTGACCCCGAGGGGCGTGTGTTCGGCAAGCTTGGAACAGAGGAAGACGCCTTCTACGCCGGTGAGGTTCCCGACGCACCCGAATTAAAGCGTGAAAAGCGCGTGAATCTCGACGATTTGATGAAAGCCAAAGGCGACGAATTCACCGGCAGTTTCGGACGTGACGAATTTGACGAATTCCGTGAGCGCATGACCGAGGAGTTCTACCAAGAATCGGACAACGCCATCCGACAGGGTGACCATCAAGCCGAAATCCGAACCACGAATCGCGTGTTTGGCGGTGCGGAATCCGATGTCGACGATGCTAAGCGTCGCATCGCTGAAGAATCGGGCATGGCCGACCCAAACGCCGTCCAAGAAGAGCCTGAACCTGAGGAAGAGGAATACGACGGCAACTATTCCATCGACGAAGACGGTGTTGAATGGTTCGAAGACGAGGACGGCTACTGGTGGTACCGTGAAGAAGGCGAAACCGAGTGGCAACCCTACGACGAAGATTGATGCAAACCTGTGCGACGATTCAGGAGTGAAGTGTTCTGAACCGCGAACTCCAACGCACCATCGGCGATGTGCTTGAACTGGTGGCCGACCATTGGCTGCTCTTCGGCGGTCTCGCAGCAGCGGGTTTTTTGTTCGGGCCGAGTCTTCTCGTCTATCTTGAGCGAAGCGACCGTCTCCCTCGGGCGTTTGTTTGGTCGTATTCACTGATCTTCGTGCCGATTGCCGTTCTCTTCATGGCCATCATCGCCAGCCCCCAAACCTACTGCAACGACCCCCTGAGGCACGAAGATTTCCGTCCGTTCTATGCGTTCTTTTTACCGCTGATTCCGCTCTATGTCCATTTTTTCCGAGCAAAACGCCTCAGCCATCCCTACCAATTCGGTTTCATGCTCGTCGCCTTGAGCCTTGGCGTCTTCAGCTTGACCATCGGCTACGAGATTTTTCACATCGCCTATCAGGCAGCCCAAGGTCACGGCGTGATTTACAGCGGGGCCAGCGCGTGGGAGTGTGCCTCCGTCAACAGCGCCTCTGAAATCACGGCCCGCCAGACCGTGGGGCGAGCGACGCTGCTTTTTGCCCTCGGCCAGATATTGGTGCTTATCGCCGCAAGAAGCCGTCAGCGAAGGGCGCTCGAAGCAACCGTCGCAAGCGAATCCTCAAGTCCAGAGGTCCAAGGTTGAAAGGTTAAATTTCACCACGCCGATGTCTGCACCAAGACGACACATGTCGTCGTTTTTCCGAGGGTCGCTCGACATGGCGACAACGGTGGTCGGGCGAGGCACGGTTGAATCCAGCAGCGACTTGAGGACTTCAAAACCGCTCACAGGCGGCATGTAATGGTCAAGGAGGAGCACATCTGGGTTGAATCGTTCAATGTGTGCGAGCGGCTCGCTTGAGTCCCACCGTTGCTCGATGACCCACCCGTCCACGTTGACGCCACCTGCGATGAGCATGGCTTCAATGTCATAGTGGTCCTCAAAGGCAAGCACGCGCATGCGATGCGCCTCAGGAGGGGATGGGTTGCTGCTCCCACCACGGTGGGGCGAGGAACCATCGGTCGTCGTTGTCCGGGCGGTCGATCAGGGGCAAACTGAGGGTTGACGAAGCGTCGAAGTTCACGTTGAGGCCGACGGCTGCACAGGGGCTGGGAAGGTAGTCTTCACCCGACTCGGTAAGCACGACTTCGATGATGGCACCTGCATCAAGGTCCACGTCCATCGGGTTGAATTCCATCAGCATGGTGTAGCCCGAAAGCGGGAACGTGGGCTTGGCCTCGTAGCCGCCGTCGCGGTACCGCACGTCCATCGTGGCGTGACCGACTCGCAAACCATCGGCGTACATGGTGGCAAAAATCTGGCCGCCCTGACAGGTCAGGGTCTCCACAGAGAGATGGAGCGTGGGCATGCCCGAAATGTGGATGTCTTCTTCGAGGGCGGGCAGCGTGAAGGTTCGCTGGTTGTTGCTGTTGACCGTTCCACCGGTACCTTCGGTGCTGTCGAGGGGAACAGGCCACCACGACATGTCCTCGGGGGGCCATGTTTCTTCCACGTGCCACTTGCCGTTGTGGGTCTGAATTTGGACCATGGGCTCGGGCTCTTCTCCAATGTCTTTCAGGTAGTAGTTGAACCATCCATACAACTCAACCGCCCAGTCCATTCTGCTCATGTTCGGGTAGGCTTCGGCACCGTAGCCGCTGCCCATCTCGCTGTGGCGGTCCGGCTGGTCGGGGTAGTTGTGGGCCCATTGGCCTGCGATGGCTCGGGCATTGATGCCCGCATCTCGCATCAGTTGGTAGGTGGGGAAGGCGTGGTAGGGGTCGACGTTCCAATCCTGCAGGCCCCACACGAGGTAGACGCTTCCCTGGTAGTTCGCCAACACATCGGGCAAATGGCGCCGCTCGTCCCAGTAATCGTTCCAATCGGCTCCGCCGAATTCTGCTCCGGCCCACGTGGTGAGGGGGTTGAGTGGACCGATGATGTCGTCGGTGCACATGCGCATGTCGTCGGTGCCTGCGTCAGCGGTTGCCCCTTCGTAAAGCGCATCGTACAGCATGGCTCTGCTTTCGGAGGAACCGTTTCGATAGAACATTTCTTGGACACCGATGGACCCGGAAATGGGGACGATGGTCTTGAGGTAGGGCGAGGGTTGTTGGGCTGCTTCCCAGTTGGTGGTGCCGGCGTAGGACTTGCCCATGAGGCCGACGTTGCCGTTGGACCATGCCTGTTCACCCAGCCAGTCGACCACGGCCTGAATGCCGGTTTGTTCTCCAAGTCCCTTCACGTCTTGGCAGTGGGTGGACTGGCCGGAACCAAAGGTCGAGGCCTGGGCGAGCGCATAGCCGTGCGGAACAAAGGTGTCGTAGACCCACTTCCCCACGCCCCCGTCGGGAACGGTGTTGGGCGAAGAGTCGTCACCAGCAATGCCCTCCCCTCCGAAGTCGTAGTAGGGGTGGATGGTCATGATCACGGGGATTTTGGTGCCTTCGGGCACATCGGGCAACCACAAGGCAACGTGCATCAGCGCGGGTCCAGGAAAGCCTGCATCCTGTTCGCTGGCAGGGAGGTCCACCTCGATGAAATGCTCCTCGTACGGCAGTGCTTCGTACGTGCCGTTGACGGGAAGTTGGGCCCGCAAGGTGTCCATCGGGAGGTCCATCGTGTGCCTGAGTTGGAGCGGTGTTTCCCACCAATCGCCCTTGAAGGGGCCCGCTTCATCGGTCATGTTGGTGGCGGACGGGCCCACGGTCATGGCCAGCAAGAGGAAGACAATGGAGACGGCAATCGTGGCACCAGCCGAGAGATTCAGCTGCCGCTGCGCACGAACTTCGGCCCCTTTGGCCTCCGTTTCGACGTCGACGGCTTCCTCGGCCATGAACAAACGACGGCTCTCACCGTGATGAGGCTGACGCTTTACTGACTTGCTTTTCGGGCTTCGATGAAGGACCGAACACAGAGTGCCGTGTAGGCTGAACCCGTCAGAAACAGCATCAACATGGATCCGCTGGCGAAATCAAGTCCGTCGCCCATGACCATGAAGAAACGGGTGCCACCGAGGGCGCACAGCAAACCGAAGGTCACGGCGATGTGCATCCAGAATTTTCGCTTCTCAGGGTTGGATTTGGCCATCCAGCCCGACAGGGCGAGCGGCGCTCCGAGGAAACTGGGGAAATAGGAGGTGATGGATTCCGATGAGGAGAGCAGCGAGACAGCCACGCCCCACACCACCAGAAACAGTCCGTAACCAAGCGTCAAGTCGGGCAAAAAGGTCGATTCCTTGTCCATGGTCCAGGCTCGCGCTCCTCCTTTTTGGTCTTGGGGTTCTCCTCACCGGTCCGCCGTAGTTTTGATGGGGGTGATGCCTCTCCCCAACCATGGCTCGCCAACATCTCACCGCCGGTGCGTTGTTGCTCGTCTTCCTTCTCCCGCTCGCTTCGTCTTCCTTGGTGGTGGCCGAGGACGACCAACCGGCATGGCGCAGCGTTGGCCTGGACCCCGAAGCGTGGACCGACCGACCCGTGGTCAATGAAACGAGGCCACAAATGATGTCGTCCTATACCGGTAACGCCGTCATCGAGATGAACGTCTCCTACGTGGAGGCACACTTTTCTCAGCGGGAGGAGGGAACGATCATCATTGAATTGTTTGAGCAATGGGCGCCCATCACCACGGACAACATGATCGCTCATGTGGAATCAGGGCTCTACGACGGCATTTTCTTTCATCGCGTCATCGATGATTTCGTGACCCAATCGGGCGACCCAACGTGCCGAGAAATCGGTGCCTATCCGGCCACGAGCCCGCAATGCGGTAGCGGGGGAACGGGCGAAACGATTCCGCTGGAGCACGATGAAAACCTCTCTCACGTGGACGGGGCCATTGGGATGGCCCGAAGCGCAGACCCCGATTCTGCCGACTCGCAGTGGTACATCGCTGAGACCGAAGCGCACGGTCTCGACCCCGAGAACAGGGACGACGAAGGCTACGCCACGTTCGGCATCGTTCGAGACGGCATGGCTCACATTCGGGCGATTGCGCTCACACCGACCACGGATGATCTGTCGGGGCTTGAAGAAATCCAGAACCCCGCCTCGTCCGCCGGTCGACCGGTTTATCAGGCCCAAATTCTCTCGATGAGGATGATCGGTGTGGCTGACCCGGACGGATTGATTCGCAACCCACCTGTGGAAGCCCAAAGCGAATCAACCCTGCTCGAGGACATGGCGCTCGTGATTGGCATCCCGCTCTTGCTTGTCCTCGTGGGTGTCGGCATCACCATGGGGGTGTACGGAAACACCGCCGGTGTGGCCACCGAGAAGACCACCCGAAACGAGACAGAGGACGTGATGGTCGCTGAGATGATCATGGACGCCGAGATGGTCCCCTCTCCGGATGAACCGGCGTGACCCTCAGGTCCAGCACCACGTGTCGAACCCGAGGGGCGAACCATTTCACCTTCTCGAGATGTTCTGCCTTGACGCTGAACGTAAGGCCGTGCTTTTCGGCGAGGGATTGAACGTGCTCCACGGTGGATTCGCACCAGGACTCGATGTGTTCCTCCTCCACGTTCATGTGGATGTGCAGCATACCGCCCGTGGGTTTGAGCGTTCGCAACCCGTGTTCCCAGACCGCTTCTGACGAGGGCAACAATCCCATGTGGCATCGGTCGGCAAGGCCCTTCAGCGTAGGGAGCGTTGTTGCGTTATCGCCCGGATGAACGGTGAGGCGGCCTTCGATGCCGTTGAGGGCGGCACCCTTGCGCAAGGCCTCCAGCGAGGCCGGGTTGATTTCACAAGCGTGGACATGCGATGCTCTGGCGTGCACCAGCATGGGAAAGGTGTAGTATCCCACGCCTGCATAAGCATCCACGACGACCTCGCCTTCCATGTTGAACGAGCCAATTCGCCGTCGTTCGGTCACGTTTCCTGAAGAAAACATCACCTTCGCTGCGTCGAAGGCGTACCGAAGGCCGTGGTCGAGAAATTCAACGTGAGAGGAACCGGTCAACATCTCAACCTGCGAAGAGCGGAAACGGTCGTCGGCAATGGGGCCTTGAACGCCAAGGGACACAGCGTTCAACGCTTGAGCAATGGCCTGCCAAAGGCGGTTGCTGTCCGGATGGTCGCGAAGCGCCTTCCATGCAGGGTGGGTCATCGTCTCTCGTGGGAGCAACACCAAATCGCCCAACCGCTCCCATTTCATCGGCATGGCTCCCGCCAGTTCATCCATGCCGAGCCCGTGCGACGCAAACCAATCCTCCACGGCGACCTTCATGCGTTGGTGGGGGTCCACAGGCGAGCGTTCACTCGAGGCATGTTGGCGAAGTTCAACGTCCTCCGGCAGTCCCGAGAGCAGGTTGTTGTCAACGGCTTGAAGATCGGCGAAGACGAGAGGAAAGCCAATCATTGTGGCATCCAGCGTAACGGTTTCGATGGACGGGTCCAGCCAGCCATGTTGTTTGAGAAAAGCGTGGACGTCAGCGCCTTTTTTCCGGTCAACGACGGCAAACAACGCTGTTTTCGATGCGTTGTCCATGATGGGGGCACAAGGGGAACTCCTTTCAAGTTCCCGACCCCAGCGTTAAGCGATGACATCCCAACACGAGACGCCGGCCCTTGCTCGTCACCTTTCGCTGACGCTTGTTTTCATCTTCGCCTTGCAAATCGTTGCGCCCATCGCCAGCGCCACCGGCATGCAGTCTTGCAGCAGCACCGGCGGAACCTGCGACGAATACGACCATGCCGACGACATGACGCCGCATCGCCAAGATTGGGTTGAGGGGACGTATGTCTTCGATTTGGTGTCCACACAAAGCATCGACTTGGAGTTGACCTGGGCTGTGCGAGAGTTTGAGCGCGATTCACTCGGCTTGGGTTCGGGAACCATCATCGGTGATACGTTGGAACAAACCGACGGCCTTGACGCAAACGACGGCGCTCCCGCGGACCTGATTCGTCACACCTTCAACCAAGAGACGGCGGGTTCAGGCTCGCCCACGGTTGGTGATAAACTCAAGAGTGAGGTCAACGACGCCATCCAATCTGCCTTGGAATCCGGCTTCGGGACCGTCACCAGCCTCTCAACGGACTACACTGCGAGCTTCACCAGCGGCGGTCAGACCACAGCTTGTTCCACCGACGACACGTCCGACGCTCTTGCCGAGGGAGCCAGTGAAGACAACGTGTTCGAGCCACCGATTTGCTTCACAGCCGTGGCCTCAGTGGACCTTCTCGCCAGCAATTTCAACCTCGTCGGCTCCTCGCAGTTGGACCTCGAGCGTACCTACCGTGGCCTGTTGACGATGGGTGCAGAAATCAACACCTCGTTTGACTTGACCACTCAACCGGGTCACAAAGCCGAGTTTGTCATCAACCCACCGTCGTACTCAACGGTGCTTGGTGTGGATGCCAACGGCGTTCTTGCTGCACGAGCAGGGCCACCAAGTTTCATGGCGGCCGAGTGGTCCATGGACCACCTCGGTGCGTTGGAAACCGATACGGACCTCATCCAGTCGGTCGACCTACGCATGGGTCACCGAAATTCAACCGCTACCCCGACCGTCTGGATTGAGGAGGGAACAAAAGCGCTTGATATCAACCTCGTTCTCGACCTGAGCGATGAATACGCAGCGACCGTTGATTTTGTTGCTGGCTTGCACTACCTCGATGCCGACACGCTCAACGAGTGGGGCATCAACATGTTTGACGTGTCGTCCATGGCGACCATTCCGCTCATCACTTCAGACGGCATTCGACTCGCCTATCACAACGGTATTGTGGATTTAACCCAATTCACAAATCAGTTCCCCGTAGGTGACATCGTGTCGGGTTTGGGAGATACCGTTGCTGGCGTGGGTGAAATCACCATGAGCGACCTGGAGTGGGTCGGTGAAACGGATGGAACGGGCAACTTCGAATCGCCGGGTGGTCTCAATTACAGCCACAGCACAGGATGCACGGAACCCGTGGGTGCCGGACAGGTCCTGCACTATTGTCTCGAGGGCACCGAAGCCATGAGCGCCACCTACCCGATTTACTTGCAAACCACCAGCCAGCCGTTCTCCATGAGCCTCATCGATATCTTGCAGGCCTACAACACCAACGATATGATCGACGATTTCCTCGACGGTGTTCAAACCAGCGACCTTGAGCGCTTGATGAATTCAGGAATCGCCCTTGAAACGGTCTTGGATTCGAGTTACCTCGACACCATCATTCCCTCAAACCTCCCGCCTTCGGAATTGACAGTTGAAATCATCTTGCCGTCTTGGGTGACGACCATTGACGGAACGTCGAAGATCGTGCTCGAGAAGACCGTTGAAGGCACGCAGGCCACGGACATCTCCTTCACGGGCACCGACCCGTACAATTGGGAGCACGAAATCCGAGACGATGATGACCGGGTGCTCTGCTTCGCCAACCAAAGTTCCTGTGTTCAATCAGCCGTTCAATTTGACCTGTCATCCATCAACTTCAACGAATGGAGCGCATCGATGTCCTTTACGCTCGCTTTGGATGCAGAATTCAGCGTCTATCGCATTGGTATCCCAAGCGATGACCTGCCTCAGCAAGGCGACACCAGCGTCACCATGGAAGCCATCCCTTCCGACCTCGTACGCCTCGTCATCGACCTGTCGAGCCGCATGGAAGAACCTTTGAGTTCCGGCGAAATTGAGTTGTGCGATCCTAATGAATACGAAATGGAGATTTGTGATGAACCGATTGAACTCTCCGCGACCCGTCAAGGGATGAAGGATTTCACCGAACTCATTGGGGATTCGGTCACCGACCTGATTCACCAGGCGGGAACCTTGGCCGAAGAGAGCGGTGAGGTCACGGACATGGACCTCTCCGCATTCCAAATCAAGACATCCATCTCGGGCATTGAAGCACCCGACGAGACCGTGAGCGATGACGAACCCATCGTCCTCTCCATCTCCATTCCCGAGGTCACCTTCACCATCGGCACGGGGCTTGGATGGTTTGAGATGGCTGAAACCGACCCCAACGACATCAAATTGAGCGTCGTGACGAGCAGCCTTCAATCCGTGTTCAATCAACCCTTGAAGATGGCCGCTGATGCATTCACCAACGGCCTGCGAGCCTCCTATGTTTCGGGAAGCGGGTTGTCCTATCCCCCCACCGACCAAGACCCGATTCCGTACAACACCGGGGTTGTTGACACCACGATTCTGGAAGAAAACGGCTTGTCCTTCGCAGGTCCCATCGAGTTCACGCTTCCACGAGGCATCCAACTCGTGGATGTCAGTTCCACCTCTGGCAATCTGGTCGTCAGCGATGATGGAGGCCGTCAAGTCGTGACCTATGTGGTACCGCCCGGAGAGTTTTCTGACCAAATCTCGTACCGAATCAAAGTTGGTTGGCTCTACTTCCTGATTCAATTCTGGGTCTATCCAACCATCGTGCTGATTCTGTTGGTTCTCTTCATCCGCCGTCGTCGAAGAAAGAAGAAAAAGAAGAAGGCCGCCCTGAAAAATCGAGAAGTAAGCATCAACAAGGCGCAACTTGGTGATAGCGAATTCGCCGACCTCGCGGGTTTTGCAAGCCCCGCCCTTCGTCACGGCGAAACCATCGAGGACATGGCCTACATCGATGAGTTGTCCCGTTAGCGGAGGGCTTCGTGAATTCGGCCGGCCAGTGCTGGTCCGATGCCTGGAACCGTTGCGAGTTCTGCTTCCGTTGCGTGTTCGATGCCTTTTCGTCCGCCGAAATGGCGCAGGAGTGTTTGCAGTTTCTTTGCACCGAGACCTTCCACGGCCTCCAACGGGTCGGCGAGGCGAGACCGGCTTCGACGTTGACGATGGAAGGTGTTCACAAACCGATGGGCTTCATCACGGGCGTGGACGAGCACTCGGCCGCTCCGGTCGAGCACCAGCGGCTCGTGTTCGGTCCGGAAGATGGTCTCCTCGCGCTTGGCAAGGGCTGCAAGCGGGAAGCGGTCCTCCCATCCGTGCTCTTCAAGCGCTTGACGGATGGTGCTGAGGTGTGTTTCGCCGCCATCGATGAGCAGCAAATCCGGCCATTCTTCCTGACGCTTTGCCCAGCGAACAACGACTTCCTTCATCATGCGTAAATCGTCGAGGGCCTCTCCCTTGACGACGTATTTTCGATACTCTTTCTTCGCGGGTCGACCGTTTCGCATCACGACGCTTGCACCAACGCGTTCATCGCCTTGCAACTGCGCCATATCAAAGCACACAATGTGATCGAGCGTGGTCATGCCAAGGGCCTTGGCCCCCTCGTCAGCGGCGCGCTGCTCGAGCGAACCACTGGACTTGTTGGCGAGGCGTTGCAGTTGGATGGTTGCGTTTTGACGGGCGAGCGTGGCGAGGCTTTCGAGGTCGCCGCGCTGGGGTGTTCGGACCTCTACGGACCGTCCTCGTCGCTCGTCGAGCCAGGATTGCAGACCGTCAAAAATCGGCACGGGCGACAGCAAGAGGCGAGGTGGGGTGCGATGGGCATAATGCTCAGCAATGAACATGGAGACCGTTTCTCCAATGTCGCCCCGATGTACGGCCGGCCACGCCTCTTGGCCCTGGACGATGCCTTCGTCGGCATGTAAAACAACCAGCGCCGCCAAATCGCCCTCAGCAGCAAAGCCGATGGCATCGCAGTCCCGATACACCTTGCTTGAGACAACGTGTTGGCTCGTCGTGGCTCGCACCGCACGAATCATGTCTCGATGCTGCGCCGCCACCTCAAACGCTTCCTGTTCAGCCGCGGCTTCCATCTCCGTGACCAACTCTTCCAGCAGCGGTGCAGCATCGCCGTTGAGCACCCGCCTCACCGTTCTTACTCGCTCGTCGTAACCCTCGCCGTCGATGCAAGGGCCCGCACACAAACCGATGTGCATCGAGAGGCAGCCTTGGGGGAGCAATTCTTTGCAGTCGCGAATGCCAAATTGTCGCCGCAACAACTGCATCACTTGTTTGGCAGCACCTGCATTGGGAAACGGCCCCCATTGTTCGCTGCTCTTCGGGGGGTGACGGGTGTACATGATTCGGGGATATTCCTCGTTGGTCATGGCGAGGTAGGGGAAGGACTTGCCGTCCTTGAGCATCGAGTTGAACCGCGGCATGTGTTCGCGAATCAACTGGCGTTCCAACACCAGCGCAGCCTGCGGCGTTTGGGTCACGATGCATTCAATGTCGTCGGCTCGTTCCACCAGTTCGGGAATCATGTGTCGGTCAGGATTGGAAGAAAAGTACGAGCGTATCCGCTCGTTCAACCTCGTTGCTTTCCCGACATAGAGCACACGCCCTTGCTCATTCTTGAACAGGTACACGCCCGGTTCACTTGGCAAATCAGCCGAAGCCAAGTCCACGGGCATGCTGTTTCCACGAAGGCCGTGACTCAAAAGGGCAACCCAAGGTTGGACTTCGGAACACGATTGGGGATGATTGATGAAGGAGGCGCTCCACCTTGAGCACGGTTACCTATGCTGACTGGCTCCCAAGAACGATTGCTGAGGTTTCTCGGAGGGTTTCCGGAATCGCTCGAGCAGGCTTGGGATGTGCCCCGTGACGTATCCCTGCCCGGGCTTGCTGAGGCGATGGGTGTTGTCCGTTCAGGGCTCAACCAACCCCTAACGGGTCTGCTTGACGACGGCTACATTTCGGTCCGTGTCGCCCACGTGCTCGGCGGTGGAAGTCGGCGACGGCAGGTTTACCACATCACCACCAAGGGGCGCGCTTGGCTTGATGACCATCCGGAAAAGGCTGAGGTGGAAGACGACGATGAACAATCAGAACCCCTTGTCCTCGTCGGACGGGCGGAGGAACTTGAGGAACTTGATCGGCTGCTGAAGAAAGAGAAGAAAGCGGTCTTGGGAGGTCTTTCCGGGGTAGGAAAAACAGCCATCCTGCGAACCTATGTCAAAGGGCGGACCAAGGGGACGGTGAAGTGGGCCGATGTCAACGAATTGAGTGACGCTCACACCGTCGCATCAGCATGGTTTCCCAAAGAAGCTGCCTTGGGCTCGGACCTTGATTCCTTGAAAGAACGAGCGTTGGAGGAGGGAAAATCCACGCTCTTTGTGGTCGACGACCTCCATCGTCTCTCGTCCCGTCACCTCGACTCGGTCGTTGCCCTGCTCAACGGCGTTGCTGAAGCGGGTCGATACGTCGTGTTGGCCGGAAGGCTCCCGCTTCCAGAGGGCCTTGATTGGCCGCTGATGCGCGTCGCAACCCTCGACCCGAAAAGCGCCCAATCGTTGTTGGGTGAACACCTCGACGAGCCGACGCGATTGAAGGTCGCTCAAGCCTTGGGCGGCCACCCGATGGCGTTGCACCTGTACCGAGAAGGCGACCCACTTCCCGAGGCCGGCGAGGACATTCAAGCCTTTGTGGAACACACGATGCTCAGCACGTTGAGCGACGAAGAACACGAAGCCCTCGACCAGATGATCTTGTTTCCACGGCCGTTGCCTGCGGAGGTTGCCCCCGGTGGCGAAATGGTCGGTCCGCTTGACGATCGCGCCTTGTTGCGCTGGACCGCTGATGCCGGCGCATTTGAAATCCAACACCTCGTTCGCAATGTCCGCAGAACCATGCTGAACGAAGGCGAACAGCGTGTTCTCCACGAGCGAGCGCTGAAGCACTGGCAATCGCTCGATGACCAGCCTCAATACGCCATTTTGCGTTTCTACCACGCCATGGCTCTCGAACAGGACGACATCGACGCCATGATGGACACCGACTTTGACACGCTCATCGCGAACGACGGTGCGGCGCTTGCAGTGGTGTTTGACCGTGCCACTCAACGGCGGCCGGACGATGAACTCCTGCACTATTGGGCGGGAAAAGTGGCGCTTCAACGGCATGAACTTGACGTGGCTCGACACCACATCGATGGTGTCAAGGCCGAGGACAAAAGCGACGACCTGCGCCACCAATTGGCGCTTCTTGAAGGGGATAAAGACGAGGCCCAACGGCTCCTGACGCGACAGTTGGAGCGTGCCACGTCCGTGGAAAAGGTGCGCTTGTTGTTGAGGACGGCCGTTCAGCACCTTGACGATCGTCTCTTTGACGAACCCGAAACCCTCGACGAGAACAAGGTTCGAGCGCTTCTCAACGACATTGAGTTGCCCGAGAACCTCGAGGCACGCTCTTCCATCATGGTCAGCATGAGCTCGATTCAACACGCTCTTGCACTGCATGCTGAGGACTTCGAGCGTGCCAATGCACTGGTCGACCAACTCGAGGCTGTCAGCCATCAACACGACCCCATCGTGCTTCAATTGCGACTCAAAACGGCGCTTCGTTCGTCATCTCCCGATTCGCATGATCAGCTCAACAACGACGTGGAGCGGGCGCTCTCAGCTCAAACAACACCGTTTCATCGCGCCGTCGTGGGCCTTACCTACGCAGAGCACTTGGTCCTGACATCCAACCCCACGGCCAACGATGTGTTTGCACGTCTTCCCTCGCCTGAAGAGGTGCAGGGCAAGGGGGTTGCTGGATTGCGATATGCTGCTCGCTGGTGGTACCTCATGGGGCATCTCAACCGTCAACGAGCGCCGATGGCGTTGCGAGAGGCCGCACGCTGTTTCCGTCAAGCGGGGTGTCTCAGCGCTTCGAAATCCGCCGCGAAGCGTTTGCACCGAGTGCTTTGATCACAACTCGGCACCGATGAGCGTCTTGGTCTCTTGGATGCCTGGGAGTTGACGGATTTCTTCAACAATGCAACGGGTGAGTGCAAATTCTTCGTCGGCTTGGACCCGAGCAATGAGGTCGTATTGGCCAAAGAGCATCCAGTGGTCGGTCACGAGGTCGATTCCATCAAGGGCCTGACGGACGGCGGTTTCCTGGCCGGGCTGCGTGGTCATCAACACAAAACCAATCGCCATGCTTCAGCCCTCCACGGCAATGAGTGTCTGCGTTTCTTTGACGCCGTCGATGCGTCGGAATGTGTCCATCAGCATCTGGGACAGCTCCTTTGAGTTGGGTGAACTGATTCGCACAAGCAGGTCGAATTCACCGTAAAGTGCGTGGACTTCGGCCACACCTTTGTGGTTGCTGAGCGAGAGGTAAACATCCCGCTCATGCGTGGGTTCGGTCTTGAACAACACAAATGCCTCAGGCATGGAACCTCTACCCCAAGTCGGATTTTATGGCTTCCTCTTGGTGATGAAGAACCGTCACAGGGGAGGGAACCATTCAAGTGCTGGTGCACAGGGTTCAATTTGATGGAAGCCAAGGCCTCGTCGTTGGCAACCGCCCTTTGGTTGGTGGTCTTGTTTTTGCTTCCCCTTGCCTCAAACGTCATCACGAACTCTTCGGAAGATGAACAGCCTGATGTTTTTGCTCAACCGTCCCCGTTGCTTGAAGCCCAAGGCAGGGCACAAACGACATGGTCCGGAACCCAAACGCTGTCAGGCACCTACACCATCGGGGTGGCCGACGAGGTCATCATTCAACCGTGTACCGTCGTTCAATTGGAGGCGAACGAACGCATCATCGTCGACGGTCGCCTCACGGTTCAAGGCACGGCATCATGTCCGGTGGTCATCGAAGCAAGCGGGTTGGGCGACCACGAAGGTATTCAGTTCAACACGTCCTCAGCCAGCCGTGGTTCGGTCATCCAAAACCTCACCATCGAGGATGCCATTTACGGGGTGACCATCTTCGGTTCCAACCCCGTCATCGAGAACCTTACCGTCATCAATCCTGACCGCGTTGCCGTTGACCTCTTCAGTTCAGCAGCCCCCCGCATCACCGACCTGTTCGTCGACCGGGCGGGGCGCGATCTTCCCTTCCAAAACGACTGGCGCTACGGCCTCGGCCTATCCGTGGGGTCGGGTTCAACGCCCATCGTCAAGCGGGCCGTGTTCAGCGATGTCTTGACCCGTGCGGTGAACATTTGGGGTGGCTCTGGAGGGCTCATTGAGGGCATCACCGTGGACAATTGCAGCGGTTCTTCCTGGGCGATGGTCGCGGGTATTTGGGTGGAAGACAGCCAACCCCTCCTCACCAACATCAGCGTCGACAAGTCCGACACGGGCATCGTCATTCGACACATCGACGACAGCGGATACACGCACGGTGTTATCCGTAATGCACTCATCACCAACTCCATGTATCGCGGCGTCTATGTGGACAAGAACAACCACACCAACTACACGAATTACGAAACGGCCGACTTCACCAACCTTTCCGTCATCGGAACGGGTGGGCCCGGTGCAAAAACGCCGGACATCGGCTTTGCCGCCATCGAAGTGAACGCAACGGGCGCTTGGTTTGACGACACATTGGTGGCAAATTCAACCACGGTTGGTGTGCGCTTGTATTTCGTGGACAGCACGACCACGTTCCGTAACCTCACGGTTCGTGATTCAGGCGACCCCGGACAAGGCCCCCACGAAGCGGGTTTGGCCGTCCGGTCTTCCTTTTTCGCTCCACGTTTTGAGGGATTGGAAATCAGCGGCTCCGTTGGTCCCGGCGTCTCTTCCACCTCGGGTGGTGCGATGCAAGGTTCAGACTGGCACCTTCACAACAACACCGAACACGGGCTGTACGTGAACCGAGCAACGGTTGAACTCAACGGCCTTGAATTGAACGATAACGGTCAGTCGGGCGCACAGGTTTGGGATGCGCGCTATGTGTTGTTCGAAAACCTCACCGCCCACAACAACGGTGGAAACCCGACCAGCAACCCGCTGGCGCAGAACCAAGCGGGTTTGTATTACGAAGATGCCAACGATATTGAATCAGCCTCGGGAGATGTTCGTTGTCGAAACTGTGTGGTCACGGGCTCAACCGGTGCGGGCATCTTGGCCGTAAATTCCGTGGACCTTTGGCTCGAAAACATTTCACTGGCAGACAACACCGCAACCTCCTCTGCCCTCGAAATCGACAACAGCGACACCTTACCAGCCGGATCTTCGGGTCGCGTGTACATTTCCACCGCCTCCATTTCGGCAGAAACGCCGGGAATTGACGCCGTCACCTTTGACAGGGTGGCCGCCGACATTGACGGCCTCAGCATGCCCGGAAACCACTCGGGTATCTCGTGGAGCGGCGACAACAACGGCAATCAACCTTCCACGCTGTCAAACAGTGTTCTCTCGGGGACGTCGTGTGCTTCGTTGGTCAACCACCCAAGTTTGGGGGGCACCGGCAACCAGCTTGCAGCAAGTTGCACGGGCACGGTCTCGTTGGTGAACAGCGCTGTGAACTGGTCCGGTTTGCTCGATGCAACGGGTGCGACGACCCCTCACGTCCTAGATTTGGACGGAACGTCGACGCTCCATCTCCACCAGCCGGTCGATGTCAGTTTGGCCTCGGCGGTGTTGGCCAGTGGAGCCGTCATGGATGTGGCCTGGGACATCACGGTTTGGGTGGTCAACAACTACTCGAACGGGATTCCAAGTGCCAACGTGAACGTGTCGTTCTCGGATTTCGAGCCGTCGGTCCAATTGAGCAGCAACGACTTGGGCTACGTCTACCTTCCAGACTTTGTTGGTCAGCGCTGGACCTCGTCTGGTGCCAGTTCGTTCAACAGCGTGACCGTTGCGTGCGGTTACGACAGCGTTTCAAACTCAACCGGCACGACACTTGACCAAGACCGTATTGTCTCCTGTCTTTTGCCCCTCGACAATCAAGCACCGTTCCTGTATTGGACCACGCCCGAGGACGAGACCGTCTTCCCTTCGCAGGGAGAGGTCGTGTTCAACGCCTCCGATTCGTGGGACTTGGACAACGATGAACTGACCTTCGCATGGACCAGCAGCCTTGATGGCGACATCCTCACTTCGTGCACGGGCTCTTGGCAGGCAGGGGCCGGGCCTGCCGATGGTTTGGCGTTCATTGCCAACAGCAACGATGCTTTCGGATGCAGCCTCAGCGACGGCGTCCACGTGCTCACGCTCGAAATTTGCGATACGGCCGGCCACTGCGTCTCCGAAAGTCGCACCATTGAACTGGTCAACCTTGCGCCCGTCCTCACCGTCAGTTTCGAGCCCGCCTTGAACCCGTGGAGCGAGCTCATCATGCCGCAAACGGGCACCGTCACCATCAACACCACCGGAACCTACGACCCTGAAGGCGATGACTTTGCTTGCCTCATCACCTTCAGCGGCTACAACCGCCAAGGCACCGGTTGGGGCAACCAGTGGGGATGCCCCGAGGAACTCACCTACACGTTCGACCATGTCGATGACGACCCCCCTTCCTCGTTTACCTTGACCGTGTTGGCGTTTGACGAGGTCGGCAACAACGCCACTTACAGCGTCCCCGTCATGCTGTACAACGAAATCCCTGACCCCGTGTTCGCCGTCGAGCGTGCGAGCAACGACAGCGCCTCCAGCGTTCTGCTCAACGGAAGCAGTGTGACCGACCCGGAGGGCGACGCGCTTACCGTGACCTACACTTCATCGATTGACGGGGTGTTGAGCGTCGGTCCTTTGTCGTGGGAAGGCTACCTTTCACGCGGCGTTCACACCCTCACCATGGAAGTCACCGACGACCGCGCAGAGCACGCCAACCAGTCGAAGACCACCTCCGTGCTCATCACGGTGGACAATTCCGTTCCGCATGCGGTCATTGACACGCCGCTTTCTCAAACCTTTGAGAGCGCCGAATTGATTTCGTTTTCCGCCAACGGCTCGGGCGACTTTGATTCCGCTTGCAGTTCCTTCCCCACCGAAGGCGATTGGGTGTGCGCACCGTTTGAGCCCTCGGCCGGCACCGAATATTTGGTGGTCACCTGGACCAGCGATCTCGACGGCCGGCTGACACCGGAAGGGCAAGACTGGTTGCTGTTTGAGGGACGCTTGAGTGCAGGCACGCACACCATCACGCTCTCGGTGGACGATGGCATTCACGACCCCGTGCTTGCCACCCGTGAGGTGACGGTTACACCCTCTGCCCCCGTTCTCGGCTTGGTCAGTCCGACCCCAGCCTCCGTTCATCCGTCCTCAGCCACGTTGGTGTTCGATGCTTCGCAGAGTGTTGATTACGACGGCGACGCCTTCACCGTGACCCTTCGCTCCTCGTTGGAGAACGAACCGTTGCTGGTGAACGTGGACCCGGTGTCTGCACACGAGTTCACCCTGATGGCCGGGGACCACGAGATGATTGTCACATTGACGGATTCCACGGGTATGAGCCGTGACGAGTCGCTTTCGCTCACCATCGTCGAATCGGGTCCAGTGTTGGTCCTGCTCTCTCCCGACAACCGGGCCTCGATTGAGGCGGGCGGTACCTTGCTTCTCGAAGAGGCCTCGTACGACGCCGACAACGATCTCACGGTGAGAGAATGGCGAAGGTGGTCGGCCGACTTGAGTTTCCCAGAGGTGCTGTCAACCAGCTCCAAAGAAGAGTTGACCGGACTCGCACCAGGGGAATACCATCTTTCCCTCTACATCGAAGACGCTCGTGGAAATTGGGCTGAAGAGCACGTCAACATTACCATGCAGTCGAGCCTGCCCGAATTTGACCGGGACTCACTGGTGTTGAGTGCCGAAACCTTTGTCGAAAACGAGTTGTCTTTCCTCACGGTCCGTGTAGCCTTGAGCGACCCCGACGGTACAACGCAGGACGTACGGGTCAACATCACGCACAACATCCAGCAGTGGGAGGTCAACCTGAGCGATGATGACGGTGACGACGTCTGGGAAGGTGTCCTCGAATGGCGACCCGAATCCACCGGTCGACCGCTGCTGAAAGTCATCGCACGTGACGGCGTTGGCGACGATGCCAACATCGACATCGTCTCCCGTAACCTCGTTGTCGAGGAGGCCGAAGACGATGGTCGTGTGTTGATGTTGGGTCTTGCGGCGGGCGGCCTGCTCGGTGGTGGATTGCTGCTGGCGTGGATTGTACAACGTCGTCGTCGAGCAGCCGAGGAACTCGACTTGTTGACCTCATGGGATGCGTTCAAGGCTCAGCCAACTTCTGAGGCATCGGCTGCAACTTCGCCGTCTGAGAGTGGCAAGGTGGTTCCGTCGTTGGAAGAGAACATCATGGATGGAACCGAGGAAGTTCAAGCAGCGCTTGACGAGTTGCTTTGAGCTTATTTTTGTTGCTCGGGCAAATCCTTGTTGAGTGAATCGGGGTTCGTTTCAAGGGCTCCCCAAGGCGTTCGGGTTCGATGAAGGCCAAACCGGCGGAGGAAAAGGAAACGCAGATTCTTCCAGCCGTCGCCCCACGTGTGAATTTCTGCTTCGCCGACCCTAGGTCGGTACGGGACCGAGATTTCAACGGCCTTTTTCTTCCCGAGATGGCGTCGTGCAAGGATTTTGATCTCCTCGCTCAACGGCATTCCGTCGTTGGTCGGGCGCATTTTTTCGTTTTCAAAGATGGATTTACGGAACACCCACATGCCCGTTTGAGAATCCTTGATGCCGTACCAAAACAGCATGCGAGCGGTAAACGAGAGGACCCAGTTTCCGAAGCCGTGCAGACCGGACATGGAACCGTCTTCAGCGAGGGAGAGGCGGTCGCAGGTGATGAAATCCAAGTCGTCATCGAGCAGCCGCTTCACCAACTCAGGCACGAGTTCAGCAGGATAGGTGCAGTCGGCATCCATGGTGACGATGATGTCGTTCTTGGCGACGTCAAAGCCCGAACGGTAGGCTCGCCCGTACCCTTTTCTTGGCTCCAGATGGACGCGGACGTCTTTCTCAAGAGCGATTTCTCGGGTCCTGTCCGTTGAATTGCCGTCAACGATCATGATCTCCAAGTCTTCGCACCATCCTCGAGGAATGGCGTCAACGGTGGGGCCCAGCGC
>JAYPIL010000026.1:0-1643 GCA_038127845.1 Candidatus Poseidonia sp. | reverse complement strand
CGCTTCCTCCTCGTTTCGTGTCGGCAGGATCACCGTCACGGACACGGGTAGCACATCGCCCATGGGGGGACGACCCGAAGGTTGTGTTTCAAAGGTTTGGGTTCAACCATGGGGCCGTATTGCCGACGAAGTTCAATGACCTTCAAATGGCAAAACCAAGTGGTCAGCACGATGCACATCGCCATGGTCTCGGGTGAATACCCCCCTCGGTGGGGCGGTATCGGTTCCGTGGTTTACCATCTGGCAGGCCACTTGGCTCAACGAGGTCACGACGTGACCATCATCACGCGAACACACAAACAGGTCACGCCCCAACAACCCGGGGTGAGCGTTTTGCACGTCCCTTGGCTCAAAGCACCGATGGCCTTCACGAGGTCGTACGGCAAGCATGCGCTGACAGAATTGCGCCGGCTTCACCAAGTCAAGCCCGTCGACGTGGTCCATACACTGCTGCCTTTGGTCAGTTGGACGGCGAAGGAGTACCGATGGGTTGAGGACAACATCGCCCCGGTCGTGTCGGCACTCAACGGCAGTTGGATTGGGGAGCGAGAGGGCATGAAATTGGCTGCGAAGCACAAAGAAGCAGCGACATGGAAGAATCCCAACGACCTCGGCATTCTGCTCATGGGAGGGTGGTATGCTCGCTACGAACAGGCAGGCTTGGATGCCTCGTCGTTGTGTGTCGCTATCTCGCAATCCACTCGAGAGGAATTTGAGCGTTGGTATCGCCCTCCCGAGTCGTGGGAATGCGAGACGGTGCTCTACGGGGTGGACCACAAGGTCTTCCGCCCGATGAATCACGACCATGAGGAAGAACATCTCGCCTACGAGGCGCTGAGAAAATCCTACGATGCTGCCGACGAGGCTGCCCTTCTCGGAGATGCGAGCACGGAGACACCGTTGTTGTTGGCGGTTGGGCGATTGGTTGCAAGAAAGGGGCATCGTACGCTGTTGCGAGCCATGCCCTCGATTCTCAAACAACACCCCGGTGCTCGATTGGTCATTGTTGGTCGCGGGCACATGCGAAAGACCCTGATGCGCCAAGCCAAGCGTTTGGGTGTTGCTCATGCGGTCAACATTCAGCCCGGTATGAGCTTTCAAGACCTCGCGATGCACTTCCGAGCCGCCGATTTGGTGGTCTATCCCTCGTACTACGAAGGCCAAGGATTGATTCCACTCGAAGCGCTCGCCAGTGGAACGCCTGTGGTTACCGTTGACCAAGCGCCGCTCACCGAAATGATCGATGAAGAAGTCGGCGGGTTGTTTGATTGTGGCGACCACGAAGATCTTGCGAGAGCCGTGAACCACTGTCTCGCCAACCCTCATGAGCGAACCCAGCAGATGGTCAAAGGCCGTCAACGCGTATTGGACCGGTTTACCTATGAACACAACGCGGAAGCCTACGAGGCCATCTATCAGAGCCTTGTTGATTGAGCAGAACCGCTCATCGGAAGGTCCTTTTTGATGAGGCAGGTCGCCCGACCATGCAAAGGAAGGCCGTGGCCTTAGCTCTGATGGTGTTCACCCTCTCGTTGTCCGGTTGTTTTGGCGAAGAAGTCGTTGCGCCCGAACCCGCGGAGGAGGAGCAAGAGGACATCCGTGTCTTTGTGACCGACAAGACCGGAGCCATCGTCGACGTGCCC
>JAYPIL010000025.1:10521-25572 GCA_038127845.1 Candidatus Poseidonia sp. | reverse complement strand
AATTGGCGAAACCCTCGGTGAGGCCGAAGAACACATCCTCGGCCGTGTCTACGAAATGACCCAGCAAGAATTTGATGGCAACTTTTCGAAAATGCAAGTTGTTCTACGTTTCCGAGTGACCGAGTGTGTCGGCCAGGACGCCTTGACCACCTTCATCGGCCACTACCACCAAGCCGACCACATTCGCCGGCAAGTTCGCCGCTACCGTGGAAAGGTCGACGACGTGGTCGATGTTGTCACGACGGACGGTTACCTGGTTCGCATGAAGCCGCTGATCATCACGCAACAGCGCGTTCAAACATCGGTGAAACAAGACATGCGAACCCGTACCCGAGACATCATTCTCGCTCACGCTGCCAAAAGCACCTATGCCGACCTCCAAACGGCTTTGCTTGAAGGTAAACTTGAGGAAGCCATTGAGAAGGGCGTCAAAACCATTTATCCGGTTCGCTCTGTTGTGGTGAGAAAGAGCCAGCTCCTCCAAGAGGGTGCCGTGGCATCGTTCGGTCCAACGCTTGACGAAATCCACGCAAACGAAGAGCGAGCCGCTGCTGAATTGAAGGCCAAGAAGGCGGCAGCACTTGCTGAAGCCATGGCTGAAGAGGCCGCCGAAGAAGCCGCCTCTGAGGACTCGGAAGAACAGGATGAGGCTGGACCCGCGGTTGAAACGGAAACCGTTGAAGCCGTCGAGGAAGCATCGGATCTTGAGGAGACGGTTGAGGAACCAGCTCCAAGTTCCGATGATGACGCACCCGATTACGGTTCAATGACCGTTGCTGAACTGAAGGAACTTCTGAAGGCAGCAGGCAAACCCGTGTCAGGAAAGAAAGCCGACCTCGTTGCTCGCTTGCAGGAATAGAATTTCCACGGCCATGACGCTGATGCCCGGTGAGCGTTCACGGACGCCTGCAATCCGAAGTATCTCGAATGCTGCTTTGTGCTCGACTTGGGTGGAATTGGAGTACTCAAGCAAGGCAACGCCGCAGAATTGACATGCAAGTCCGTCGAGGCACCTTCCATGCGGCTCGGCGTCATCGGGGGCACAGGCCTCATCCAAATGGACCTCAACGAGCGTCTTTTCGGTGTCGGTGGCTCCTTGATTCGGATGTCAGATGTCGTCGTGGACACACCGTATGGCCCAGTTCCGCTGCGTTGCTTCACCTGTCACGTCGGTGGGCGAGAAGTTGAGTTGGTGTTCCTCCAGCGGCATCACAGTCCCTCTGGACACGGGTGTCCCCCCCACATGATCAATCATCGTGCAAACATGGCAGCCGTGGGCGATGCCGATGTGGATGCCGTCCTCTCGGTTTGTTCGGTTGGAGCCGTCGCTTCTTCTTTCCCGCCGGGAAAGGTGGCTCTTGCGGAGCAATACATCGACTTCACGGGCGTGGCTTCCACGTTCCATGATGACGAATCCACCTTCACCTCCGCAACGATGCCTTTCGATGATGTCATCACCGACAAACTTGAGCAGGTTCTGCGGAAGCACCAATCCTTCAACGATGATGAACCGCTGAGATACACCTATTGGTTGACTCAAGGTCCTCAATTCGAAACGGTTGCCGAGGTCGACGCCATCGAAAAATTGGGTGGAGATATGGTGGGGATGACCATGCCGAGGGAAGCGAAATTGGCCAACGAGCTTGACCTTCCCTACGCAGCCGTTTGCATTTCTTCAAATTGGGCTGCGGGACGAGACCCCACGGATGCTTCGCTCGATCTTGACCACGAATTGGTTTCAGCCCAAGCCAACGACCGGCTTGACCCCGTCTGGGCGTGTATTTTCGCCATGCTGGCATGAGCCAAACCATATGTGCCTTGGTACCAAGGTCAATCCATGGACGGCAAGAGCGTTGACGCATGGATGAATCATGAACCGGCCGACGAATGGGAAATCATGATGAAGAAAGTGGCCGCCTTCCATGCCAAACACAATTTTGCAGGCCAAAACGGCCACGATATGGGTTATCGTTTGGCGCTGACCATCGAAGAACTCGGCGAACTCGCTGCTGCCGTTACCAAAGGCAAACCGCTTGCAGAATGTGCCGAGGAGATGGCGGATGTGCTGATTCTGCTGATGGGCCACAGTCTTGCCATGGAGGTGGATTTGAAGGCGGCCTTTGAAGCAAAATACGAACGGATCATGCAACGAGAAGCCCTTCAGGGAAGATTGGGTGTGCGGGTGACCGAATATCGCCCGGATTGATCACAAAATCCAGTGTTGAAAGGTCATCGCGTGTTCATCCCGCTCTCCCGCCGGTACATGCCGCTCGGAGAGAAGATAGAATCCCTCGTGCTCAATGTCAGGAGCAAAGGCATCGGCACCCTCGACCACCGTATGGATGATGGTTCGGTGAATTTCCTTGGCGTGTGGAAGGAACAATTCGTAGATTTCTCCGCCCCCGATGATCACGACTTCTTCGCTTTGACTCAAAGACAAAACCTGATCGGCATCCATACGTTCTGCAGCGTCAAAGTTGTCTTTTCGCGTCATCACAATGTTGCGACGATTCGGGAGAGGCTTTCCCAAACTGTCCCAGGTTTTCCTGCCCATAACCACCGTTTTGTTCAGTGTGATTTGTTTAAAGTGGCGCAAATCCGTTGACTGGCGCCACGGCAAAGCCCCCTCCTTTCCGATGGCACCTTGCTCATCAGCGGCGTAAATCATGGACAACATCGGGCTCACCTAGACCGAGATGGGGGCTTTGATGTGCGGGTGATGTTCGTAGCCAACCACCGTGATATCGTCGTACGTAAATTCGTCAATATCCTTGACGTTTGGGTTTAATTCAAGTTTTGGGAGGGGCAAGGGCGTTCGTGAGATTTGCAAGCGGGCTTGGTCGAGGTGGTTGTTGTAGAGGTGAGCATCACCCAAGGTGTGAACAAAAGTACCGGGTTCAAGGTCGCATACTTGTGCCATCATGTGGGTGAGCAGGGCATACGAGGCGATGTTGAACGGGACGCCAAGAAAAACATCTGCACTCCGCTGATACAGTTGACAGTTCAACTTCCCATCGGCGACATGAAACTGGAAGAAGGCATGGCACGGCATCAAGGCCATGTCGTCAAGTTCGCCCACATTCCATGCAGAGACAATGATTCTGCGACTGTTTGGATTGTTCTTGATTTGGTCGATCGCCCCCTTGATCTGGTCGATAATGCGGCCGTCGTTCGCTTCCCATTTCCTCCATTGTTTTCCGTAAACTGGCCCGAGGTCGCCTTGTTCGTCGGCCCACTCATTCCAAATTCTCACGCCGTTGTCCTGAAGGTACTTCACGTTGGTATCGCCCTTCAAGAACCACAGCAATTCGTGGACGATGGAGGGGAGATGCAACTTTTTCGTGGTCACCATTGGAAAACCTTCGGAGAGGTCAAATCGCATTTGGTAACCAAACACCGACTTGGTCCCTGTTCCAGTCCGGTCTCCTTTGTCAACACCGTGGTCGAGGATGTGTCGCATCAAGTCCAGATACGCGTCCATTCGGTCACCTCTCGCAGGTCAACATAGACGGCACTTATGCCTTGTTTCGTTGCTTCATCAAGGAGGGGTTGGAAAAACAAGGCATCGCTTGGCTCTTCGGGATCACTCAGGTATACCTGCACGTCTCTTGGGGCGACACTGTCCATCAGCAGCGTGAGGTTACGCTGGATACTCTCCATGTCGACGCCGTTGCACACGTACAACTGGCGAGCATACTCACCGAGGAGAACCAAACGCTTCCGAATAGGCCATTTCCGAACGGTTTCAGCGAGTTGCTCAAATCGTTCAATGTTTGGACGAGTGGCTGGTATGGCGAAATTCTCGGGACTTCCTTCTTCCCACATCAAGAGACGTAGTTGCTCTGCTGCCGATGATTTTGGTCGCATGGGCTCGGGTGTATGCGCAGCGGGCCACCCCGCATCGCCGAGCAGTGCAAGTGCTACCAGTCCATCGGCGACGGCGCATTTTGGACCGGATTGCTTGGTCACGCATACACGTTTTCCGTCCATTCTCACCTTGAGGTGTTCGTCTTCAAACAACAGGAAACAGGATACTGTGGTGATGGGGTCCATGCGAATTTGGGGTCCAACATCGTTGGAGATGACGACCACCCGCTCTTCAACATTGACCGTCCTCCAGACGTCAGAACCTTCAACCACGCTGCTGAGCAATTCGAGAGCACGTACCTCAGCATCCACGTAAAAATGTGCGTGATCACCGGCGCTTTTGGGTATGAACAAGGGTCCGAAGGGCGTGATGAAGGCTCTCACACAAGCCATACCGGTTGAGGGTTGAAAAAGATTTCAAGGAGCACCCAATGTTGCCAAGGAAGTCATCAGTTGGTCGGTAAAACGACGGTATAACATGGCCAGTTCGCTGCGAACTTCGTGATCTTCCATCGTGGCAAACCGTTGGAGCGATTGGGGTGTCATCGCTCCACCGTCTTGGTGACCGAGCCATTCCAGCCAAGTGATGCCTTTGCCTGCGTTCACCGTGAATTTTTTCCAAAGCCGAGGCCATTTGTGGTGTTGTGGTTGCATGATGTCTCGGGTCCCGAGCAAGGCCACGGGCACGACCACAGCGTTTGGATGAGCAGCGGCCAACCTGGCAACACCGGTTTTCCCGGGAAGCAAGAAAGGAGCCTCCGTTCGTTTGGAGCGTGTCCCTTCGGGAAAGATACCCAAAGCACGATCAGAGCGAAGAATGGTCGCAGCGCTGGCGAGTGCCTCGTTGCCACCCTGTTCCCGTTGCGTTTCGATTTGGCCCGTCGCCCGCATCACAAACCGAGTCCACGGGTTGCGAAAGTGACCGTCTTTGGCGAGATAGTGGGTCGTTCGCCGAGCGGCTGCGATCACCGCAATGGGGTCGATGTGTGAGAGGTGGTTTGCGGCCAAAATTGTCGCCCCTTTCCGAGGAATCCTGTGCGAGCCAACAATGTTCCATCGCAGCAACGGGCGAAGGAGGGGTGAAAGAAAGAGGCGGAGGCCTGCGTACACGGGCGTGGTGGGAAGCGACGTGGTTGACGGTTGGATCTTCCAGTGAGGCTGGAGGGCGTTCCATGCCTCCGTCAAATCCTCGCCCATGTTGGGGATTCTCGTTCGTTCCGTTATGATGTTTCTTCCATTTTTCTTCTGAATTGCGGGATTTTTCTCACCTGCTGATGACGGGAGGACAAGCGTCAAAGAGGTTGGTTGGCAGCAAACAGCATGAGCGATGCCAAAGCCCCTTCATCGCTCTCGTTGTTGTTGGTCGCAACCCTCGTTTTGGTGGTCGTTCACCCCGTAGCTCTTGCGGAGACGGCATGGGAGGAGGACGGATGGTTGCGAACATCGTACGCTCAAGACCGTTTGGAGGCCGGAGATGAGTTCGGTTGTTACGGCATACCGGGCCTCTCGTGGCAAAACGACCCCGGCGCTGTTGCCAATGCTTGCATGGATTACATCACCGACCGCATTAATGCCAGTCTTTGGGGTGAGCATCCGCTGTCCATCTACACACCTGCATCGTTGACGATGGCTGACCATCAACGCGTTGCAAGTCAGGGCTTTCCTGTGCATGGCGACAACACCGGCCTCTCCGACACGGCATGGCACGATGCCGAAGACGAACCCGTCGATTTGTGGGAATGGTACAATCTCGGCCGACGAGGAGGCAGTTTGGAAAAGGGGGTTGCCTCCTTGGATGATGTACGTACTGCCGTTGAGGAAGGTGGTTTGCTGAACCTCTATTGGATTGGAAGGGTGAACGATGCAACCGTACGCCACGATCGTGATGTCCTTGAATTTCTTGACACATCACCCGATGTCTGGTTGACAACGTGGGGTGAGGCTTGGTCGCACTGGTCCGGAAAGCGCTGCTATGAATTCAGTCATGAACTGACCTTGACGCAAAACGGTTCCACGTTGGAATTTGAACCCCTTGATGCGGAGGCCTGTCGTGGTGTTTCGGGCGACTTGCCGTGGAATGTTCCCCTCACGTGGCTCATTGACACGGGTGGTCAGGAGGTTTCCAAGGTGGTCTCTCCGCAGGGGGATTTGAAATCTATAGAAGGCGCTAAGGTACTGTCAGAAGGCTGGTGGCAACAAGAAGACGGTGTTCTTGTTCTCTCTCTCAAGAACGGACACCCTGTCAGTATCCACTTCAACACGACAGTGGTCGAATACGATGTCCTCGGGCAATCCCAATTCTTCAACAATTTGTCTGCTGCAGCCACCGTGGCCGGTCACGAAACAACGGACCTCTTCAAGTGGTCCAAACGTTTCCTTGAGGATACCTCTGTTCGCTTCACCTGGCTGGTGCAACCACGACCCGTAGAGGGGGTCCACGCATGGATTCCGTATGCGGTCTTTGGTGTCGGTTTCGTGACCGTTGTGTCGATGTTGGGCATTCTGGGTCGAGAAGGATTGGGCCCAATGGCCAATATGTTCAACCAACAAAACGCTCCTCAAGACGAGGAATTCAAGCGAAGCCTTGATGCCAAAGAGGAAGCGGAGTAGTCCTTGAGGGCACCCCATGGATGAAGAGGCACTCGTGATTGACCCCTGGGGAAGTGCCCAATCAACCGATTACGATCGAATCATCCAACAGTTTGGTCTTTCCTCCCTTGAGGGAGCCGCGCTTCCAGAGCCCACCAAACTTCATCGCCGAGGCATTGTCTTTGCTCACCGAGACGTCGACCAGATCCTTGAAGCACATCGCACGGGACTTCCATTTGGCGTTCTGACAGGCTTGATGCCGAGCGGGCAAATGCACCTCGGCCATTCCATGGTCGTCGAGCAGGCAAAGTGGTTCCAGCGTCTTGGTGGTGATGTGACCATTGCTGTTGCGGATTTGGAGAGCCAAGCCACGCGAGGCGTGTCCCTGGCGAAGGGTCGTGAGGTCGCCCTTGAGGAATACGTGTCTCACTATGCGGCATTGGGACTGGATCCCGAAAAGACGAGCGTCTACTTTCAGTCAACTCGACCGGTTGTACAACGCTTGGGTTTCCAGCTTGGGAAGCGAACCAACCTTACGGAATTTGAGGCCATTTACGGTTTCAACGGCGAAACAAATCTTGCTCATGTCCAGGCTCCTTTGGTCCAAGTAGGTGATATCTTACATCCTCAACTTGACGACTATGGAGGCCTTCGACCAATCGTGGTTCCCGTGGGGGTTGATCAAGACCCTCACCTTCGCCTCACAAGGGGCTTGGCAGCAAAAACGAATTGGTTCAACATCAAGGCATCGTCTTCATCGGGTCTCTTGGTGAGTCTCTCGGTGCACGACGAGAACGCAGAGGTGTTCGGACAACTGCCCAACGGACGCATCGACCGGGAAAAGGTTGCCAACGTGTTTTCGATGGTCGTTGAACTTGCGACTGAACTCGGTTTTTCCGACATTGTTTCCAGCCCGAAACAAGGCCATGTCCACATTCCTTCGGCCACCAGCCGGGACAGGCATTCGCTTCGTGGCGCATTGCTACAACTTGAACGCCGCCTTGGCGGCATGGGCTTGCTTGCCCCCTCCTCGACCTATCATCACTTTGCGGTGGGCATGACGGGGAGCAAGATGAGCAGCAGTCAACCAAAGACAACCTTGTTTCTACGGGATGACCTTGCGACGGTGGAGAGAAAGATCAAACGAGCGTTTTCAGGAGGTCAATCAACGGTTGAGGAACACCGTCGCCTCGGTGGAAATCCTGATGTTGACGTCGCCTATCAGTACATGATGTATTTCTTTGAGGAAGACGACGCCTTCCTCAGTGAACTGAATCGGTCGTTCCGCTCAGGCGCCTTGCTTGCCGGTGAAATGAAGCAGCACTGTATTGAAGCAGCGTCAACGTGGATGACGCACCTTCACGAAATGCGAGATCAAACCGAACACTTGGTGCCGGAATTTTTGGCCGAAGATTCACGATGAACCGTCAAGGTCGTTTTTTGAAAACACCGCTGGATCAGGACCGACGGGCAGTTCTTCCAACTCTTCTGCCGTTAATTCCCGTTCCACTGTGTCATCGTGCAAGATCATGGAATGGCCATGCGGGTCAAGCAACTCCAATGTCAACGATTCGGCATCCGGATGCCCGACTTGGCTAAGTGCCTGTGTCATGCTTTGCAAGGTTGCCATGTGTTCCATCAATTCATCGCGAGCCCCATCGTCGCTTTCTTCAAACTGAGCGGCCACGTCTCGCTGAACCATGTCGATGATCTCTTGGAAGCGGTTTAACACGCCCTCAATGTTTGATACATATCCTGTGGCGCTCGTGCCGGGGTTCACCTGCAAGTCCAATTCGGGTAAGGCCACCGTGCATGACGAGGAACGCACCACGCGAGCCCTCAACTTCTCCTCGGAGTCGATAACAATGGACCATGCACCCGCCTTCTTCCCTTCGGCAGGGATGAAATCCGTTTGCCTCCAGCCGCATTTGTGGCACATGAGGGTCACTTGTGTGTGTTCTCCAAAGTAGGGGATTTCGTCGATGTGGGCGATCATGTTGACCTGCCCAACACCCGAACACACCGGGCATGGCAAGTCAATGGGCTGTTCGTTCATGAATACACGTCCGTGAGGTCGCTGGGGGAAACGGCGAACCCTTCCATGTCCGTGCCTCGAATACCCCTGCATCCTTGGGGAAGCAACAACAGACGCGAATCTGTGATTCGGATAATCTGCCCTTGAACATCACCTTCGATGAATTCCGTCAGTCTGCTCAATGCCGCGTTAAATTCCGTGACCTGCCCCATCATGCGCTTCATCTCGACGATACAGCCATGTCCTTCGGAAACCCAGTCCATGAGGGCACCACACCCCGTGATGTCCAACAGTGTGGAGTTGTGCAGAACCATTTCTCCCTCAAACAGGGGGACAGGTGCGTTTGGATAGAGTTGGCCGAGGTCGTGGTAGGTCATGGTGTTGGAAGCGAGCGGTCTCGAAGCGTGTTCTCTTGCACTGGGCATGGCAAATGTACGCGGAGCGTTGGGCGTACCTTCGCTTGCAGGGACAGGTGCTTCTTCTGTCCGGCCGTCAATTTTGGCTTCTGCCGCCTCGAGAACATCCAAATCGGGCATCGGAGGGACAGTGGCTTCTTTTTCTGAGGGAGGTGTAGGTTGTAGTGGTACAGTAAAACGGTCGAGTGACGACTGGGCTTCGTCGGGTTGCTTTCTTCTTCTCCGCCGCATGGACGGCCAATCAAGCGAGGATTCTTCAACACTCCCCTCAAACCATTCTCTGGTTTACGGTATTCTGGTGGTGTTTGGGGATGCGGATGCTCGCCTTGAGATTGATTGCGAGAAGCCTCAAGGTTCAAGAAGTGTCGGGGGAGAGAGGGTATCATGTCAGAACAGCAGAATGTCATGAAGACTGGGACAAGCACCGTTGGAATCACGTTCAAGGGTGGTGTTGTTGTTGGTGCAGACCACCGAGCAACCATGGGTCATTTCATCGCTAACAAGAGCGTGCAAAAGCTGTTCAAGATCGGTGACAACCTCGCCCTCACCACCGCAGGTTTGGTTGGTCATGCACAATCGCTTTCACGCACCCTCGCTGCTGAAGTTGCTTTGTTTGAACTCCGACGGCAGCAACCGATGACGGTCAAAGGTGCTGCAACCCTCACCGCAAACATCCTGGTTGGTCGCCCCCATTGGGTTCAACTTCTCATCGTTGGCGTTGACGAAGATGGCAGTCACGTGTATTCCATCGATTCAGCAGGCGGTTCCATCCCCGATGTGTACTGTGCCACGGGCTCGGGATCACCCTACATGTACGGTGTGCTGGAAGACGGATTCAAAGAGAACATGACCGAAGCGGAGGCCTTAAAATTGGCAGCGAGAGCCTTGCATGCATCGGGCCAGCGTGATGCGGCTTCTGGCAACGGCATGGATTTGGCTGTCATCACGCCCGGTTCTGGATATCAACAAGTCTCTCAAGAGGACATTGCCAAACTCCTCAAGTGAGCAAACATCTCCCGCGGTACCTGCCGCTTTCGCGCCCCGGCGCACAAAAAAACAGCCTGCGGGAGCTTGAGGTGAAACAATGCAAATGACCTACAGAGAACTCAAAGATGAGATTGCGAAGATTATCCCACGTTCGATTGAATACGAAGTGGATTTGGAAGCGGGGAACATTGCCATCATCACCAGCGAAATCGGAGCTTTCACCGGTCAAAACGGACTGATTGGAAAAATCAGCAAGCGCGTCAAGCGAAAAATCGTCCTCCGCACACCTCTTGAATCAATGATGGACATGGACGCCGCACGCACCTTCATTGAGGATACCGTTCCAAGCGAGGCCGAAATCACGGAGATGTATTTCGATGCATGTTATCGTGAAGTGACGATACAGTGCAAAGACCCCGGTACGGCAGTTGGCCGCCGAGGTGAAAACAACATCAAAATTCGAGACGAAACCGGTTGGTCTGTCAAAGTTGAGCGGACCCCGCCCCTGTTTTCCAAGACCGTTCACGATATTCGCATGTACCGCCAAACAAACGGGGAGGAACGTCGAAAGTTGCTCAAGGACTTCGGATTGAACATTCATCGCCCTACTCGGCCCGGAGGCTCATGGGCCAGAGTGACAGCGCTTGGCTCCTATCGGGAAGTCGGACGTGCGTGCCATTATGTCACAACCAATGAGTCTCGAATCATGATCGATGTTGGCGTGAACATTGCTTCCGATACCGACCCCATGCCGTTCTTCAACGCTCCAGAAGCCCTGCCTTTGGATAAGTTGGACGCCGTTGTCTTGACGCACTCGCATCTTGACCATGCCGGCATGCTCCCGGTCCTCTTCAAGTACGGATACCGAGGCCCGGTGTATTGTACACCGCCCACCCGTGACCTCATGCTCTTGCTTCAAACGGACTACCTCAAGGTCGGAGGTGCGGAAGGAAAGCGCACGCCCTACGACATGGAAGATATTCGCATGTGCATGAAGCACGTTGTTGATGTTGACTGGGATTCCACCACGGACATTGCTCCGGATGTCAAGCTCACGTTCTCCAACGCAGGGCACATTCTCGGTTCCTCTGCCGTCCATCTCAACATTGCCAACGGCAAACACAACATCGTGTTCAGCGGTGACCAAAAATACGAGAAGTCCTGGTTGTTTGACGCAGCAAATACACGTTTCCCTCGGGTTGAAACGTTGGTCATTGAATCGACCTATGGTGCTTCAGGCGACTATCAACCCTCTCGCCAAGAAGCCAATCAAGAACTGCAAGACATCGTATCCCGTACCCTGCAGCGCGGAGGGAAAATGATCTGTCCGGTCTTTGCCGTTGGGAGAAGCCAAGAAGTCATGATCGCCATTGACGAGTTGTTCCGCTCCGGAACGGTGAAACCGGTGCCGGTTTGGCTTGACGGGATGATTCAGGAGGCGACGGCTATTCACGCCTCGCATCCTAATTACCTCACCAAATCACTGAGCAAGTCGCTGTTGCAGGACGATGGAGAAAACCCGTTTACCAGCGAATGGTTCAGGCCTGTCAAAGGTCGTGAGTTGCGAGAAAGCATCGTGATGGACAATTCGCCTTGTATTGTCCTCGCGACCTCGGGCATGTTGAACGGCGGCCCGGTGATGGAGTACTTCAAGAACTGGGCTCACGAGGACAGAAATTCCCTGTGCTTCGTTGGCTATCAAGCAGAGGGCACGCTTGGCCGTCGCTTGCAAAAGGGTTTTGGAGAAGTTCCAATGCTCATCAACGGGAAAACGGAGATTGTGAAAATCGGTTGTGAAATGGTGACCATTGACGGTTTTTCCGGCCATTCTGACCGTCGGCAACTTCTTGATTTCGTTGACCGTATCGACCCTGCTCCGAAGAATATCATTTGCCATCACGGCGATTATCAAAAGTGCAACGAATTGGGACTGACGCTCCGAGAACGCTACAACTGCATGACGTTTGCACCGAGCAACCTCGAAACTGTTCGTCTCTTTTGATGTCACAACGGCATGTCAAAATCCAACTCGAGCGGATCAGGGAGATTTTGTTCATCACGAAGTGCTGTTCGGCCCTGGCCTTTTCCGACATCACGGGCACCAATCTCGCTTGATTGTTGGACCAATGAGGATGGCTGATTCATCAAAACCGAAACGCCAAGTGCGGTGGCAAAAAGGGTCCCCATGACTAATGTGAGTGTATACTCACTTGTAGTAAATGTCGTGATGAGGGCCAAGGCCAAGCCAACCAAGAGGCTCACCACCAACAGGGGTCGTGTGCGGTCAGCCATGCACACCACACGACCATGTTGTTCATGAACCCGTTGCGCTTGTGAGAACTCATGCAAGCATCCAGAGGTCCTTCCTGTCCCGGTTGGTTGATGACCGCCGTCGCCCCATGGGGTGAGAACGCAGAAGACGCTTTTGACCAAGGGCTGGTTGAGCTCGGTTTGGGAGATGTTCGCCTGATTCAAGCACAGGGGGCCATGCTGCCGCTTGGCTTCGGCGTAACGCCTCCACGGCCTCTTCCAATGGGCTCACTCGTTGAATGCCACCTCGCTACCGCTTATGCTTGGAACGGGTCCTCCGCCTCTGCCGGAGTTGCATGGGCGTCATGCGTTACACCTGAAGGCGACGAATGTGCCGTGGTCGCCACCATCACCACCGATCGGGATTACGAAGAAACCGTCCTGCTTCTTCGCCGCAACCTTCAGCGAAGGTTGGCAAGTCGGGATTTGGAAGTCATTGAGTTTGATGTCGCCGTTGATGAGGTGACCGCAGGCCCTGACCACCACGGGGTCGCTGTGGCAGCGTTGATCTTGCCGGATTCGCTTTCCCTTGGGGCAAAGACTCGCACGGGACCAATTCGTGGAGCCCTTACCCGGACAGCCGAGGAGCCCAAAAAGCGGGTTGACACGAAAGCCCCCGCTGCTCCTGCTCGGAGACCAGGACAGCCCCAGAACAAGCACGATTTCTCTCTCTGAGGGTTTTCCATGAGCGAAGCTCAATGGTTGGTGCTTCGCTGCATGCATTGCCAGCAGTGCTCGGGTCAACGCGGGCAAAAAGGTCGATGCCCGCACTGTGGCCAACCGTTTTCCCGTGAAACTGAGGTGGTCAAGGTGGTCTCCTCGGCTTCTGAACTTCACCTCGAGGTTTCGCTGGCCAACACACCCGAATCGTTGCGAGAGGAACTCCGCAAAAGATTGGAACGAGACCTTCCCAAAGCACATTCAACGGAGGATGTGACGCCAACGAAGATTTTCCGTTCGCTACGTGAAGCCGCCGGTGAACGTGGTATGTTGACCCATGCCGAGGTTTCAACTGTTCTCGAGCGACTGCACGTGCGAGAGTCCGTCGATTCGGTCATGGGTCAGGCCGAAGTGGAGGGTTTGGCCATCCGGGCAGGGGAAGGCCGGTGGGTTATTCTTGAGTGAAGTTCATAGGTAGGACCCCGTGGCACACATCAAGGGCGTATGGGTTAGTTTGGCCTATACTCGGGCGTTTGGGACGCTTGGACCCAAGTTCAAATCTTGGTACGCCCACCATACTACTCGGGCAGGGTGATGCTGTGCACCCAAATGATGTGATAGCCGAATTGGGTCTTGATGTAGGTCTCCGGCACAACTTCAAGTTCGGAGGACCATACGGCCTCTTCAAAATCTTGAGCCATTTGGCCTTCTACAAATTCTCCCAGATCGCCTCCTTTGCTTCCGCTCGGACAGTTGGAGTATTTTTTCGCCATTTTCTTGAAGGTTCGAAAGGGTTTTTTTGCACCTTGAATCTCTCCAAGAATCGTTTTCGCATCGGGTTTATTCGCCACAAGGATGTGTCGGACGTGTGCCTTTCTCGGCTTTCTTCGTCGGTCATGTCTTCGCATTCCTACGCAACTCCCGTCGAATGCGTGTTGCTTGTCGGTCAAAAACATGCGCGAGGCTCCAAAACAACAGCACGAGGAGGACAGGGGGGATGCCTCGGCCGACAAGTTCTTGCTCAAGGTCGTTGGTCAACATCGGGAGCATGGCCGACCATCCCAACACATAGGCAAGCAATGCGAAGAGGCTGTGCGGCAGGACGAGTGGAGGCATGAGCCATGCGATGTTTCTTCTGTGATGCTCCCGGGTCATCATCCATCCTACGGTTGAAAAAAAGGGAAACGATTTTATTCCGCTGACCTCGTTTCTATAGATAGATTCGACTGGAATTTCGGCCACACGCCATCCTTCTTTGGAGAGATTGATCAGCCAATAATTTGGGTAGCCATAGGTCTTCCAAGATCTCGCCCAATTCCATTCCTTCAGGACTTCAGAGGAGGTTGCCGTGTAGCCGCATTGAGGGTCTGTGACGGGTAGTCCGGATGCTAAAGTTGTGAGCCATCCGAGAATTTTTGAGGCCCGTTGGCGAGTTGTTGGCATTCTGTTGTAGCCATTCGGATGCATGTTGCGGTTGCCTTTGACGTGGTCAGCTTCACCCTGGAGAAGCGGAGACACGAGCGCGTGAAGGTCGTCGGGGTTCATTTGGCCGTCTCCAGCCATCACAATGCTTGCGAAGGGTTGTGGTAGGGTCTTGAGCAGATGCTGATGTCCACGGTCAATCGCAGCACCGACGCCTTCTCCCGCCGATTTGAGAACAATGACCTCACATGTCGAGGCAGCATCGATTGCCCGTTGATAGGTCTCGTCCGTGGACCCATCATCCACCACAACCGCAAGGTCGACCGTGTTCGGTAACGATTCCAACACTCCTGCGATGTGGTCCTGTTCGTTTCGAGCTGGGATGACAACACCGATGTGCCACTCCCGTTCCATGGTTGGGCGAAATCACTGGCTGAAATCAATCTATGCTTGAATCATAGGATTTGTCCAATTTGAAGAAGAGGATTCATAGCCTCCTTGGCGTGCAAGTCCCTCGTGAGCAAAGGACTCAAACGGATTGTTTTGGTTGGCCGGAACATTGAGTTGCGCATTGTCTCACTGGTTGTTCGATGTCGGGAGGTCGCTGATGAGGTGGTGTTGTTCGATAGCGGCTCGAACGACGAAACCGTGGAGTTGGCAAACGAAGTTCAATGCGAGGTCGTTCATCTCAACGGTGTCCTTTCTCCACAGAATCTCTGCAACACCCTCATGGAGCACGGACATGGCGAAGGGACGACGTTGTTC
>JAYPIL010000025.1:0-10421 GCA_038127845.1 Candidatus Poseidonia sp. | reverse complement strand
TATTGGATGTTGGAATCCAAACACCCCTTGTTGCTTTTTGGTATTCCCGGTGTGGTTCTCTTCGTGCTGGGCTATCGTCTCTCTGGGGACCTTGCAACCATGTTTACCGAATTAAACTCCACCTCGATCGGGGTAACCCTCGTTACGGTTGCCATGACGCTGATTGGGCTGTTCGCCATGATGGTTGCTCTCATTTTGTACATCATGGGGAAACAAGTGGCGAGGATTCAGCATCAGTACAATTGGCCAAAAGACAGTGCGTGAGGTGGCTCAATGACGAAACATTTGGTTTGCTTGGACATGGACCGCGTCTTGGTGGACCACCTTTCAACCTGGCAATTCGTCTATGACAAGCTCGGCATATCAAACGATGAATCGTTCGATCTCTACAATCAAGGTTTGTTGGATGAATGGGCGTGGATCAAACTCGACTTGGCGCTGATCAAATCCTCGTCACCTGATCCGGTGACGGATGAACAACTTCGTGGCCTGATGGAAGGCATGCCAATGATGAAGGGATGGCGGAAGATGATTCAACATCTCCTCGATTGCGGTGTTGAAGTGGCGATTGTAAGCGGTGGCTTACAAAAAACTGCTCGTGATATTGCCGCTCAGTTCCCAAGCGAACATCGCTGGCGGCGCCGTTGGGGAGGCATTGATCGCCACACTGCCAGTGCGTTGGCGGACGGTTTTGATTCAAGACTCCATGTCTTTACCAACGGGTGGCTCAGGGGGGCCTCCCTCTCAAACGGTCAACATCTCATCGGGGATTTCGGTAGGTATCAGGTCCAAATGAACGGGAAGGGTGCCGTGGTCAAGATGTTGCAGCGGCGTTTGGGCGTGAAGAAAGAGTCAACTGCCTCGGTGGGCGATTCCATGGGCGATGTTGGCATGTTTGGTGAGAGCGGTTGTGCCATTTTGTTCAATCCTTGGGACGACCGACCTCGAGAGTTTGCCCATCACGTGATCGAGGAACGAGATTTGAATCTGGTGCTTGATCTCATCTGCGAGAAGTTCGGACTTCCAAAACCTTGATTGGGGTCATGAGACCCATTGTCATCCATGATTGATGACTTCTTGACCTCAATGTGCCCCCATTGTGGGTTTCTCCTGGGCGCCTTCGTCCCAGGAATGCCCTGCCCTGAATGTGGGGAACCCTTGCTCTAGGGCGTCACCCGGCGTGATGTTCTCGGGAAGGGAATCACTTCACGGATGTGGGTGGCTCCGGCAAGCCAACTGACCACCCGGTCAACACCCAAACCAAAGCCTCCGTGAGGTACACCACCGTAGGAGCGCACATCGATGTAAAATTGGTACGGCTCACGAGGTGTTCCTTCTTCGTCAATTCGCTGAAGGATTTCTTCCTCAGACCATGTCCGCTCACCACCGCCGATGATTTCGCCGTAACCCTCTGGGGCGAGCAGGTCGTGACAGAGTACATACTTCTCGTCTTCAGGGTCAACACGATGGTAGAACGGCTTGGCGATTTTCGGATAGTGGGTCAGGAAATGGGGGACGTCGAAGTCTTGGGTGAGAATTTTTTCCTTAGAATAATCGAGATCTTGACCCCATTCAACATTGACGCCTTTTCCTTGAAGGATTTCAATCGCTTCGTCATAGCGCATTCGCGGGTAGGGATTGTCTGCGTACTGAGCAATCAGGTTCAGGTCTCTCTCGAGGTAAGTGAGTTCTTCTTCACGTTCGTCCAAAAGCGTCTTTGCAATGTGGCGAACGACGCCCTCTCCGTGTTGCATGATGTCGCTGTTGGTGGCCCAGGCCATTTCCATCTCCGCATGCCAAAACTCCGTGAGGTGGCGTCGAGTTCGGGATTTTTCTGCTCGGAACGATGGAGCGATGGTGTAGAGGCGTTCGAGCGCAGGCATGGCGGCTTCGGCATAAAGTTGCCAAGATTGCGTGAGGTAGGCTTGCTTTCCGAAGTAGGGGACCTCAAACAAGGTGGAGCCACCCTCAACCGCACCCGCAACGAAGTTGGGAGCTTGATACTCAAGGAAATCATGGCCTCGGAAGTAGCCGTGAATGGCTCCAAATGCTGAACTTCTGAGTTTCAGCATGGTCGTGGCTCGAGTGGTTCGGAGGTAGAGGTGGCGATGGTTGAGGGTGTGCTCTGTTCCTCCATACGTGAGTTCTCCGTCTTCGTCCTCAACGAGCATGTCGGCTTCGGTGATGGGGAATGGGCGCTCAGAATTGACCGGCCCAACGACTTCAACAGCGGTGATGTCAAGCTCGTGACCTCCGTCGGCGCGTTCGTCGGCGCGAACCGTACCGTGGAGAACGACGCTGGTTTCGATGATCAGACTCTTGAGAGACTCAAACATGTCATCCCCAAGGGCTTCGCGCTTTCCGACGCACTGAATGGTTCCCGTTGAATCACGAAGGACAACAAAGCGGATTTTGTTGCTCCCTCTTGCCCGCTTAATCCAACCCTTGAGTTCAACAGATGCGTCGTCATGCATTCCTTTTTGCACGTCACCTATCCATGTCGTCTTGACCATGCTCGCACCGTTTGAAGGGAGCCTGCTTGCCTATGTGAATGTCTCCCTTCGCACGGTTGCAAAACCACACTGGGGAGGAGGCATATTGGGCAAAGTGTCAAAACCGAGGAGGAGGACTTTCGGACATGGGAAAATTAGCCGTCTACGCTCTTGGCGGGAATGCCCTTGAAGCCCCCGGGGCCACCTCAGATGATTCCTCGGAGGTTCTTGCGAAGGTGATGAGCGATATCGTCGACCTCCTGGAAATGGATTGGCGGGTGGTGATCACGCACGGTAACGGGCCCCAGGTTGGTTCCTTGTTGGAGATGGATCGTGAAACCGTCCACACCCTTGATGCATGGGTTGCGGCAACACAGGGAATGATTGGTCACCAACTGTCCATGCACTTGCAATCCATTCTTCATCGGCGCCGACGCCCTGAGCGTACGGCGACCGTCCTCACGCATGTCGAGGTCGATGCCGAGGATGCTGGTTTTTCATGGCCCACGAAGCCTGTGGGTCCGATTCTTGATGCGAAAACGGTGATGGAAGCGGATTGGGATATCGCTGAAACAATCAACGGCCCGCGACGTGTGGTGGCGAGCCCGAAACCACTTCATGTGGTTGAACTCGATGTCGTACGTCAACTGGTAGAATTGCAAGCCGTCGTGATTTGTGGCGGTGGCGGTGGCGTTCCCGTGGTTCGCCAAGGGTCCATCATGCACGGCGTCCCCGCCGTCATCGACAAAGACCTGTTCTCCGCTCGCCTTGCTGTTGATTTGGGTGCGGATGCGCTCATCATCAGCACGGCGGCAGATGCGATTTACGCAAATTTCGGCACGAAGGAGGCCAAAGCCTGCCCGTCCCTTACGGTTGAGCAAGCACTGGCGATGGAGACGGAGGGTCAATTCCCGCCCGGCTCCATGCTTCCGAAGGTGAATGCGCTTTGCCAATATGCTTCCGCCATGCCCTCTGGCCGAGCCGTTCTTTGCTGTCCCGGTGAGGTCCTCGGTGCGCTCCGTGGAGAACAAGGAACCACCGTTACCGCTTGAGGATGCACACGCCGGAGGAATCATGTTCATATGGTTCAGCGGTTTGGGTCAAAACATGAAGACACCAATTGTTGCCGAAGCCCACTGTGACGGACCCTGTGGCGTATACGACCCAGCCAGTGCTCGCATCGCTGCCGAAGCCGTTCAGTCCATGACCAAGAAAATGCTCGCTTTGACACCGCCCGATGCCGCAGACGCCGGTGCTATGGCGGCCTACCTCAACACCATGGCTCGATATGCTGCCATTAAGGAGGAAGAAGCCCAAACCTGCAAGGATGAACTGTTGGTGTTGTGGACCGACTTCTTCAAGCCTCAACACCTTGAAGCCATCCCCGATCTGCACGACACGTTTTGGCATGCAGCCAAACTCTGCTCTGCTTGCAAAGTGGAAGTTTCCGCAGATCACGCTCAGGAATTGATGGATGCTTGCCAAGCCATTCACGAGATGTTCTGGTCCGTGAAAGGCCGAGAAATCGCCTGGATTCGTGCCTCTTGAGGCTCCTTCATGACAGCGCCGGTTGAAGTCATTCTTCATGGCGACAGCATGTGGCCGACCTTCAGGCACGGTGATGTTCTCGAATTTATCCCACCTGAGGGCATACCATCTGCTGGAAGCATCGTTTTGGTACAGCACCCATTCAAATCCGATGTGTTGATGGTGAAACGGGTTCAATCCGTGACGGACAACGGTCGCCTGTTTCTCGTCGGCGACCAGCCGGATCCAACCGCCTCGGAGGATTCGCACAATTTTGGAGCGGTTGACGCAGCCCATGTTGTTGGGCACTGGAACGGTGTGTTGAGGCGGGCCTGACGGGGTTCGAACCCGCGACCGATGGATTAAGAGTCCATCGCTCTACCTGACTAAGCTACAGGCCCGACTCGGCCTTCTGCCGCGTCTATTTAATCATTCACGCAAAGCAGGGACCGGTTCAATCCTCTTTGGTCAACACACGGACGCCGTCATTGGACGCCATGACGACCACATCGCACATGTTGTTGAACAAACCAACTTGGACCACGCCAGCAATTGCAAGCAGTTCTCGCTCTGTTTTCACCGGGTCTACAATCGTTGGACCGGTGCGGGCGTCCACGATGTAATTTCCGTTGTCCGTGACCAAAGGTTCGTCGCCCTGCATTCGTAGTCCAGCAGAGCAGCCGAGCGCTGCCTCAATGCTTCTGAGCGTGGTCTGCCATGAAAAGCATGTCACTTCAATGGGGAGGGGGAACGCTCCAAGGGATTCAACTTGTTTTCCATCATCGGCCACCACAATCATGCGCTTGGATGCTTGTGCGACAATTTTCTCCCGCAAGAGGGCGGCTCCACCGCCCTTGATCAACTGAAAGTGAGGATCAAATTCATCGGTGCCGTCGATGACCACGTCAAGGTGGGTTAACTCGTCAAGTTCGGTAAGTGGGATGCCCACTTCAAGAGCCAGGTCTCTTGTGGCGATGGAGGTCGGGACCCCGACCATTTGAAGGCCCTCCTGATTGATTCGACGCCCAAGCTCGAGGATGGTGTATTTGACAGTGGAGCCGGTTCCCAAGCCCACCTGCATGCCGTTTTCGACAAAGGAACAGGCCTTGACACCTGCCATTTTCTTGAGCGCCTCAACATCCATATCATTCCTCAGTCGTGTCTATTCTATTGACTTTCTCGTGCAGTTGAACCAGCACCCGAAGTCCGAAGGCTTTAGACCTTGGAGAAGACGTGGCAAGACCATGAGCCCGGCGCATCGTAAGGTGGTTGCCTCCATGGGCCTGACGATGTTGTTTTTGCTGTCCCTGAGCACCGGTCTTTCAAACTCGCTCAATGCGCTGGAGCCACCTGAGTCGGTCGAGGCTTCCACTCCGCTTGGACAAGCGAGTCAACTGACCATCGGCTCGTGGCCTGATGGGGCAAATCAGCGCGTTGAGGTTTCTGTCCCTGACCAGCACGCCATCAAATCGATTGATTTGAGCCTCGAATCGAGCTCACTGAGCAACCCCATCGGTCAATCTTGGACCGAGACCGGGGACTTTGCCAGCAACGCTGTCTACGACGGGATGGACGTGAACACATCAACACTCAGCATTCTCCCAACCGGAGCGTTTTGGGATTTTGAAAACGCAGCTCACGGCTGGAGCCTTGGCGGTGGAGGAAGCGTGTGGAAGGTCGGTTACGACTCGACCATTGGTGCATCTGCCGGGGTATCTTCAGGTTCCAATGCTCTCTACACCTACGACGGGAATTATCCAAACCGGATGTCGCAATATTGGGCGACTTCACCCACCATTGATTGCTCCGGCTGTTCCGGTTCGTGGACGCTCAGTTACATGCGTATGCTGGGTGTCGAGTCAAGTTCGTGGGACCGTGCTTATGTCCAAGCAAAAAATGCGCAGGGCACGTGGAGCAATGTCTGGTCGAACTCTGGAACGTTGAACGAAAACTCCTACAGAGCCGTGTCTCATTCTGTGACCAACTACGTCTCAAACAACCCCAACTTTGCGATTCGTTTTGGGTTGGGGACAACCGACAGTTCCGTGACCTACACCGGCTGGAACATCGACGATGTAAAGTTGGAACCTACCGGCGGAAGTTCGGGGACCGGCGAAGGGAATTGGACATCCGGAGCGTTCGGCCCAACCCTTCTGGGTAGGGGGGAGTCAATGATGCACGGTTTCCTCGACATGGACGCCACGGTCTACCCTGGCTCGGTGTTTGAGTGGCAGGTGTTGGATGCCACCACCATGGTACCTGTTGCGGGCTTTGAGCGTCTCACGGGCACCTCCGTTGACTTGGGTATGATTGATTGGAACAACCATCCCCTTCTTCGGTTAAAGATTCACATGAAAGAAGCCTCAGGTGGGGGTGCGCCAGAAGTTCGCAGCATCTCGTACAACGGTATTCTCACCAAAACGTTTGACAGTGACCCCACGATGGACGGTTGGCAAATCCAGTCCGGTTCGTGGTCCAACGGAGCCATCACAAGCAACGGTGATGTCTTGACCAAGACCTACGATGTACGCAGCGGATTTTCAGGAATACGGTCTTCCAGCGTGCTCTCAGGTCAGGGCCAATTGGAATACAGTCTCGACGAGGGAACCACGTGGTCGTTGATTGAGCCACAGCAAACCGTCTCGTTGAGCCAACCCGCCTTCAGTGTCCAGTTCCGAGCGACCAGCACGGGCGGTTCGTACACCTGGGATACCTTTGATGTGGAGCTTCTCCGCACATCACTCCCTCAAGGTCTGCGTTTGGATGTCGGCTTGGATGGTGCTGCAGAATGGTCCATGGACAAGGCTCACCTTGGTCCGCTGGGACTGCAACACGGCCTCACCTCCGGTGACATGTGGGCATCCTATCCCATCGAGCCGGCCCGTACAGCTTCTGCCGAAGTGGCGCTGCCGCTCTCGGGTGTCGACGCCTTTTCCTTTGCCATGTCTTCCCCAACAGCGGTTGTTGCCAATCCCTTCCTTGCCATGGCCGTCAACGGTCAGGACATCTTGAGCAGAAACCTGCAAGGCATCGGTGACCTGACCGAAATCCGATTGACAGGTGCTGAACTGGACACCCTCAACGATGCACTTTCTCAAGCCGAAGATCTGTGGCATCTACCCGGCTTGCCTATGGCGACGGTCGAATTGCGGGTTGGCTCCTCGTTGAGCACCACGACCCTCAACCTCGGAGGGATCTTTGCACCTTATGATGGCGTCATCGACTTGGATTTGAACGCCGCCAACCCACTGGTCATGGGGTTGAACAATGTCATTTCGGATATCGTTCCTGTATCAGGGCAGCGAGTCGCCACCCTTCCGGTGAGAATGGACGGAACCGGCTCAGTCTATCTCACCGTTAACGATGTTGTCACCCAATCCTCGGTCAAAGCACTGACACTCGACGTGCTGAACGTAACCGACACCTTTGTTCCCGGCAACGATTGGATTGAGGCCACGGGCGCGTTTGATTTTTCCCCTATCGGGGTATCCGATGCGCTGACCCATGCACGCCAGTCCGGATGGGATGTCGAGTTGCAACTGGCCGGTGATGCGCAACAATCCAGGCTCACCTGCCCGATCACAAGTCTTCCCGTGACGGCGACGAACATGGCGTCATGCAGTGCTTCCGGAACGGCTTTGGTTTGGTTCGATGAAGGGGTGGCCGGGTCCATTTCAGCAACAGGTTCGGGCCAGTTCCTCGAAGTGAAGCACCATTTCAAGTTCCCAGATGGATGGAACGACGAATCCTCTGCGGTCCTGAGTGTTCATCTTATCTCCTCGACCGGACCAATGCTTCCTGTCACGGCACTCTTTGGCCTCGGTCACGACCAAGGCGTAGAGAACGACATCGAAGTGAAATCTTGGTCGGTCGTCTCACCCGAAGGCATTCGCTCTTCGCCGGTCTATCCCTATTTGCGAGCGGGTGAAGTTGTCAACGTCGAGGTGGTGATGGGCTTTGAGGGTACGGACGAAGGCACGCCTCGTTCTGGACAGGCGTTGATTCGGTTCCTGGTCGATGGGAATGAATACGCCACGACGACGCTCTTTGAGCACGGTGTGGCCTCGTTTGCCTGGAACGTTCCCGCAGGAAGACCGTCGATTGATTTGGGCGTGGAAGTTGTGCCGCTTCGAGGTCAAGATGTCGTAAGCCAAATCGACATGTCGCACACATTCCTGTTTGACAATGTGGCGCCAACCCTGATGCAAACCAACGTCGAACGATACGATACTCGAGATGCCTCGCCGCTAAACCAGCTCGAGTTTTTGGTTGCTGACCGACCTCATTTGCCAACGCATGCCCTCGGGTTTGTTTGGCGCTCATGGATGGATGACCTCAACGGCAACGGCGTGCTTGACGCTGGCGAGGAGGTCACCAAACACCTCACCCATCCAACCAACATGTCCATGCTGATGGGCACCTACACCCTCAACGTCGATTCTTCCGATGCGTCGACAGGAGATTTCTTCATCGGTTGGATTGAGATCGCCGACAGTGCCGGCCATGTCATGGAAGGGGGAGGCACACTCCTCGATCCGATGTTCCACGTCCAACTGAACAGCAACGGTGCCCCATCGCTGGGAGCGACGTCGTTGGGTTGGCCAGACGGAGCGCGAAATCCTTGGTTCCATCCGGGAGAAACGAACCAAATCCGAGTTCCTGTTTGGGAGCAGAACAGCATCTACGACCTTGCTGAAATTCACTTGGCGCTTGCGTCGAACACCGCCCAACCCTCGGTTGTCACGTGGAATCAATCGACGCAATCTTGCACCTCGTCCCATGCATACATCGAATTGTCCTATTGTGAACTTGAACCAACCGAAGCGGACGACCTGTTCTCGCGCAACGGAGAATTTGTGGTGAATTTCACGATTGAATGGGGATACGACCCTGACACATCGTTGGTTCGGGTCCCAGAAATCACCATGCGTGACCAATCCGGCCAAACCAACATGTTCAAACTCGAGCCGCTCGGTTGGCAATTTTCGGGTGAATTGGCCATCGACCACGACTCCATTCGGATTGGTCTGCCCAATGAAGATCCCTCCTCAATGGGATATTGGGTTCAACCTCGGACCTCGTTTGAGATTACAGGTGACCTCGTTTGGTACCGAACGGGCGTTGTACCTCAGCAGGATTTGGATGTGACGCTGACCCTTGGGGAATATGCTGTTGATTTACCAGCCACGAACGGCACCTTCACCGGGTCGCTCTTAACGCCGCTGAGCGACGGCGCCTACGGTTTGTTTGGAGATCTGTTTGATGCCCCCAATGGTGCAGTCTATAGAGGAGACGAATCCGCATTTGTTTGGTTCATCGTCGATAACGAGGCCCCGCGTGTCACCGCTGTTGACCGACCCGTCTTCAACAACGTCCTCTCCGAGGAGATGTGGAACAATTTGCAATTTGAGTTGCGGTTGACTGAAAACGCTCGACTTGATGAATCCACGCTGTTCCTCCACTGGTCGCTCAACGAGGCCGGTCTTGGCCTCAATTCGTATATCTTTGACAACGGAACAGTTCCCCTCACCGTCATGGGAGAGCGGTTGAACGGTGAATCCATCCCGGTTCAATGCACGCTTGACTTGGATGCGTTGATGCTGCCCGTTTTCCGAACCAAGGCGGTGGAACTCAGAATTTGGGTCACCGGCTCGGATGAAGCAGGCCAAACGATTGATTCGGTGTTCAACGATGTTGATGCACCCCTTCGCGTTTGGGCACTTGAACAACGGGTTCCAGAATTCACCCTCTCGCCGGTTGAACTCAAACCCGGTTCGGAGATTCGTCAGGGAGATGTCGTTGAAGTCGCTGCGATGATCAACAACATCGGTTTGGCGGATGGCGAAGCCAGTCTTGTTCTTGAACTGGTTGAGTCAAGCGGGGCTCGTACACGGTTGGATGCGAGAACCATGAACGTGCAATCGGGTGAGCAGGTGTTGTTCCAATACCTCTGGAAGCCAGGGCGTGAGGGTACACAATGGCTTGAGTTGAGCATCATCAACGGGCCAGATGCGCAATCCTCCACGGTGCTCGTGGATGAAGCACGGTCTGAGGGTGTCCTCGGGTCAATCGGTTCTGTGAATCCCGTCTTGTTGACAGTCGTGGGCCTGTTGGTGCTCGGGCTGGTAGGCCTGTTGGTCGTTGGCTTACGAAGAGAACCATCTGCTCAGCTAACTGCGCCAAGAACTCCAAAAACGGTCCCATCCGTCACGGCAGCGCCTGTTTCACCCCCACAGGGACCATACGGCACTGCCACCGAGGTGAACTCACCCGGCAACAATCCGTATCAGTGAAGGCGTGTTGTTGGCCGACTGATTGAAGTGGAGGAGCCCCTCCACGACGCTTGGAGGGAGTAGGAGGACTGCTGACAGAGTTCGACTCTGAGGAAAGTCCCCTCTCCAT
>JAYPIL010000024.1:24027-26246 GCA_038127845.1 Candidatus Poseidonia sp. | reverse complement strand
GATACAAGCCAGGACAGTTCAGCTTCAACGTCAAAGGCGGCCGTTGCGAAGCCTGCTCCGGCGGAGGGTCCATTAAATTGGAAATGAATTTTCTACCCGATGTATGGATCACATGCGATATTTGCAACGGAAAGCGCTACACGCGTGAATGTTTGGAGGTGACCTGGAAAGGAAGGAACATCCACGATGTGCTGGAAATGCCCGTGGCGGAAGCGGTTGAATTTTTCAAGAACCACCGCAAAATACACCGGACCCTCGAAACGTTGGACGCCGTGGGCCTCGGCTACATTCGTCTTGGACAACCTGCCACCACCCTCTCAGGCGGTGAGGCACAACGCGTCAAACTCGCCAGCGAACTCCGGCGGATGCCCAACAAACACACGGTGTACATTCTCGATGAACCCACGACGGGACTCTCGTTTAGCGATGTGGACAAATTGATTCAGGTCCTCCACCAACTTCGCGACAAAGGCCACACACTCATCGTGATTGAGCACCACCTCGATGTCGTCAAGTCGTGCGACTGGGTGATTGACCTCGGGCCGGACGGAGGCGAGCGGGGTGGGCAAGTCATTGCGCTCGGAACGCCAGAGGATGTTGCCAGGGTCAACGACAGCCCCACAGGACAGTTCTTGGCAAAAATGCTGAACCGATGAGAGCGCAGACTACAAAGAGCGCATGGAACAACCTCACCATGTCCTCAAGGGCACGGTGCAGCCTATGCCGATTACACGTGTGGAAATCACGCCACGTCAAGGCGAAGGTATGCGGGACGTTCGGGGCGATGTTGTCCGTCGCCAACTGATGGCCGACCACGGCCTTGCCGTTGGAGAAGTACGTTCAATTTGCGGCTATCTCATCGATGGCTCAACATCGGCAGAAGCGATTTCTTCACGGGTTGAAGACCTCTTTGCCGACCCGATCATCGAGGTTGGTGCCACCAACACGATGTTGTTGGCCACCGACCTTTTCCCTACACCTCCAGAAGGCGTTGTCTCTGTGGGGTTCAAACCTGGCGTGACCGACAATCCCGGTAAAGCAGCAACGGATGGGTTCCTCACATTGTTCCCAGAAGACACCTCAGCGAGGATTTCAACCTACATCACCTACGCCTTTTTCGGGCTTCCTTCGGATTGCGATTTGACGTGGTTGGCAAGCACGCTGTACAACGGCCTCATCGAGCGAGCGATGTTCGCCTCCGCCGAAGCGTGCGCAGCAGGTCAATGGCCTGAATTGGAATTCCCCACACCCCCCGAACAAGCGTTCATCGAGCCCCAAGCCATCAATTTGGAATGCCCGGATGAAGAACTCCTCACGATTTCTGAACAAGGGCTGTTGGCATTGAATCTTGCAGAAATGCATGCGATTCAAGCACACTATCGGGACCCATCAACACGCACCAAGCGAGCCGAAATGGGAATCTCTGCGGAAGCACCCACCGATGTTGAACTGGAGTGTTTGGCCCAAACATGGAGCGAGCACTGCAAGCACAAGATCTTCGCATCAAAGATTCACCACATCGACCATGAAACCGGTGAAGACACGGTCATCGATTCGTTGTTCAAAACGCACATCATGAAGCCCACACACGACATGCAAGAGGAGGTTGACTGGCTTCTGTCTGTCTTCCACGACAATTCGGGGGTCATCGCTTGGGACGACCAATGGAGCGTATGCATGAAGGCCGAGACCCACAATTCTCCGTCAGCGTTGGACCCGTACGGGGGCGCCATGACCGGTATCGTGGGCGTGAACCGCGACATCTTGGGAACGGGATTGGGGGCCCGACCCATTGCCAACACCGATGTCTTTTGTTTTGGTCCCCCAAATTGGGAAGGTGATTTGCCCGACAACCTGTTCCATCCGTCTCGCGTTCTTCGAGGTGTTCACGCTGGCGTTCGCGTGGGCGGAAATGAATCCGGTATTCCAACGGTCAACGGAGCCATCGTGTTTGACGACCGTTACATCGGCAAGCCACTGGTCTATTGCGGAACCGTCGGCATCATGCCGCGCATCCTTCCCGATGGACGCCCCTCGCACATCAAGACCCCCGTGGCGGGCGACATCGTCTACATGGTCGGAGGGCGTGTCGGCTACGACGGTATCCACGGTGCAACCTTTTCATCTCTAGAATTGACCGAAGAATCACCTTCAAGCGCCGTTCAAATTGGCGACCCCATCACGCAGAAGAAGATGCTTGACATGGTCTTGGAAGCACG
>JAYPIL010000024.1:0-23927 GCA_038127845.1 Candidatus Poseidonia sp. | reverse complement strand
CACCCTGCTTCTCAACATGCTTCGGCGCCCCAACATCGCAAGCAAAGAGACATGGGTGCGGCAGTACGACCACGAAGTCATCGCACAAACGGCCATCAAACCCTTTGTCGGGGCACATCGAGATGGACCGGGTGATGCCGGCGTCATCGCTCCCCTGCACGGCGACCCTCACGGACTGGTGATTTCATGCGGTATTGCACCGCGTTATTCCGACATTGATGCTGGCGCCATGGCCGCTGCCGCCATCGACGAGGCCGTTCGAAACGCCGTCTGCGTGGGGCTCGACGTTGACAAAATGGCCGGGCTTGACAACTTCTGTTGGCCCGACCCCATCGAATCGGAGAAAACACCTGATGGACGCTTCAAGTTGGCTCAACTCGTGCGAGCGAACCGTGAACTTGAACGCGTGTGCAGGGCATACCGCCTTCCTTGTGTGAGCGGAAAAGACTCGATGAAGAACGATTACGGAAAGGGCGCAGACAAAATCTCCATTCCACCCACCCTCTTGTTTTCTCTCTTTGGCGACCATCCGGACGTGCGGAAGAGTGCGACAAGCGATTTCAAGCAAACCAACGACCGAATTTACCTCGTGGGCACCTCCCAGCAAGAACTCGGCGCCAGTGAACTTGCTTACATGCTCACCGAAGACGGCGAGGCAGAAGGCATCGGAGGGGCTGTCCCTCGTCTTGACCATCCGGAAACCAACCTCAACACATACAGAGCCCTCTCCAAAACCATTCAGAACGGATGGGTGCGTACCGCACACGACTGCAGTGAAGGCGGCCTTGCCGTTGCGGTGGCCGAAATGTGCATCGGCGGACGAACGGGGGCGCACATCGATATTGACGGAACGGGAGACGCCGATGTCTGGGGCCGTCTTTGGGGCGAATCGCTCGGTCGCTTTGTCGTGGCCGTTTCACCGGAAAACGAAGTTGCGTTCAAGGCGGAAATGAAAGGCCATCCCACCACCATCCTCGGCACCGTGACCGATTCAGGTGCGTTGGTGATCTCCGACGGTGACGACCCGTTGATTTCCACACCGATTGAACCGCTGGTGGAGGCGTGGAAAGGCACGCTTGACATGACCGGAGGTGTGGCTTGATGCAACCAAAAGTCGCCGTCCTCTTTGGTTTCGGCATCAACTGCGACCACGAGACAAAAGCCGTGTTTGAACTGGTTGGAGCTCGAGCAGAACGGGTCCACGTCAACCGCTTTGTATCGGGGGAAGCCGAACTTGGAGGATACGATATTTTGGCCGTGCCCGGCGGCTTTTCATTCGGTGACCACCTTGGAAGCGGCCGTTTGCTCGGGAATCGAATGCGGTTTGCGATGCGGGATGCCTTACGCTCCTTCGTTGACGCAGGTAAACCCATCATCGGCATCTGCAACGGGTTCCAAGTGTTGGTCAAAACAGGCCTTTTGCCTGGACCTCAGGCAGGGACTTCACCGGACTTTGTTCAACGAGGAAGCCTCACCCTCAACGACAGCGGGAGGTATGAGGACCGTTGGGTTACGCTCGAATTTGACCCTAACAGTCCCTGCATATGGACCAAAGGAATGACGAGAATGGAGTGCCCCGTTCGTCATGGTGAAGGAAAATATGTCATGCCAACGGCCCAAGATCTGGACCATTTGGACGCCAACCATCAACTGACGGTACGCTACGTTGACCCTTCAACTCCCGTTGGCGCAGGTCGGACGGACACACCACTCCCCTACCCGACCAGCCCGAACGGGAGCATGCGGAACATTGCAGGAATTTGCGACGCAACGGGACTTGTCTTCGGATTGATGCCCCACCCCGAAGCCATCTATGCTCGTTGGTTGCATCCAAATCACACAGCGGAACACGACGCCTCGCACGGCGACGCTTTGGATGGCTGGGAAGGCGAAGGGCTGCAGATGTTTCGTAATGCTGTTGAATACGTCAAGAACCGATGAGTGTGGTCCATGTCTTCTGGTGAACGTCTCGTTCATATCGACGGGCTCCGAGGTCTCGCCGTCCTCTTGATGGTCATGGTTCATGCTGCTGCAACATGGGCTCCATCATCTCCCTCCGATGCAACGGTGCTCTCGCTTTTGGTTTCAGGGCTTGGAGGCCTGGCAGCTCCACTGTTCGTGACGTTACTGGGTTGGGGGTTGATTCAACGGCCAAGGACATGGCAAGAGCGGTGGCGACAAGCAATCTTCCTGTTCGCCTGCCAGTTTGCAGTCAACCTTTCGGCCCCTCATTTGTTTGAACCCTTTACCCCCGGCATTCTTTCGCTCATGGGTCTCCTCGTTCTCACTCAGCCGTGGTGGGGAAGGCAGTGGACGCCCCGTCCCTTGTACAACATGGGGATATTGTGTGTTCAACTGATGTTCCTCCTCTTGCTTCTCGACCCCTTCCAAACCCCTTCAGATTGGGGTGCAAGAGTTAGCACGCCATCACTTGCAGTGGCCGGCTGGCACCTGCTTCTTACAGGCACATATCCTCTGATTCCATGGGCGTTTTTCGCTGCCTTTGGTGCCACGATTTCATGTTATCAACGACACGAAGTGGCCACCGATATTTTGCTTCGCCTCTCTCTTATCGGGCTCGTGATTTCGTTTGCTACGCTGGTGTACAGTGTACGAGCCGAGGTGGTTTGGGCGTTGCCGACGGGTGACGCAGTCCTCACCTTTTTCCCAGCAAACATACCGTTTCTTGTTGCGGCGTGTACGGGTGTTGCATTGCTTTGGATTCTCGCTTCGACCACCCGTGCCGTCGACAGATTTTCTGAGTTGGGGCGAACGAGCCTGTCCGTATACGTTGTCCACTTCGTTCCGTTTGTTTGGTTGTATCAACTTGATGAGACGTACGCTTGGTCTGCAAGCATGTCCGCATTGACCACGCTGGTCTACACGTTCGTGTGGGTAATCATCGGGACGCTTTGGTACCGTCATGTGCGAGGCTGGTCGTTGGAAACGCTGCTTCGCTCCTGGATGAAGCGGCCTTCGGATCTTCCTCAACCAAGCAACAGCGAGGCTGAGTAGGCATAGTATCCGGAAAAACCGATCATGACCGCACCGCATCCACCCAGCAGTTTTCTGTAGGCGGTGGCAGAAATCCCTTCACTGGCTCGAAAGATGATGTATGCAATGGTGGCCTTGGTCACGATGATGCTGATGAGGAATGAGAGTGCATAGGCGACAGGCGCCAGTATTTCATCCTCAACCACACCCGCCATCAGTGGGCCCCCTATCAGGAACCAGAACACGTAGACGTTGGGATTGAGCAGGTTGGTTGTGATGCCTCGAGCAAAGGAGCCTTTCGGGATGCGGTCTTTGGAAGCGGTAAGGTCAGGCGTTTCCATGCGGAAACAATCGATACCCATCTTCGCCAAGAACACCGAACCCGCCACCGTGATGGCAAGGAGAACCGAGACGTTCGTCGCAATCCAAGCGGATGCGACGAGGCTCAGCACGATGAGGGGTCCATCGGAGAACAAAGGAGCGGCAGCGGTCCAAAGGCCCGCACGCAAACCTCCGCTCAACGTTTCTCGAACAACCATGGTCAGCAGTGGTCCAGGCTTGATTCCTTCGACCACGCCGAGCAGTAACCCGGCTGCTGACATCCCGAGGATGAGATCAAGTTGCACGATGCGCTGAGGAGGTTGTCACCAAAGAGGTTCTCTCGAAAGTGTCTTCGAAGCTACGTCCATACACCGTTTGGAGAGGTGGCCGTGGCCACCCCTCCTCGGGGGTTGGAGAACCTGGGGATTGATTTCCTCAAGCCAGTGCTTCGGTTGCCTTCTTGGCACCCATCCAAGCAACGATACCGAAACCAATCTTGTTGATGATGTCAGCAATGTTGTAGAGGACAGCCATGATTTCAGCCGAAACAGCGTCGGAGACGCCTGCGGTTGGGTTGAACAGGTAACCGATAGGGTAGATGACCCAGCCGACCACAATGAACCAGCGAAGGGCGTTGGTGCTCCACATGAGTTCTGGAGCAATCTTGTCGTTGTCAACACCCTTGCCGGATGACCATGGGGTACCGGTGGCCACGATGATCATAGCCCAACCAACACCACCAAGGATGAGTCCGAGCATGCCGTCGATGGCACCAGACTCGCCGAGGTAACCGAATCCAATCATGATGAGCGCACCGGTGAAACAGACTCCGGTGAAGCCCATTCCGAGGAACTTGGCATCGGTGATGGCGTCCTTGCCCACCAGAGAAGGGAACTTGAGAGCCATCAATGGAACGGTAATGATCCAGTCCATGTATCGGTACTCGATGGAGACTTCGCCGTAATCAGCGTACACGCCTCGCATGTAGTAGTAGTGGAAGGCTGCAATACCGACGATGAGCGCAGAGATGGTCATCGTGGTTCGGTATTGTGGTGCCACGGTGTTGCGCTCCGACATGAAGAAGACGAAGGCGGCACCCATGGCGATGTATCCTACAAAGAAGAGGAAGAACGTCACCAGTTCCAAGGTGTCGTTGCCAAGGTCGTCAGAAAGGAACGTTGGCAAACCATCTGACGACTTTGCGTATGGTACGGCAGCGTCAGCGGCAGACACGCTCCCTGCTAAGGCAAGGGCGAAGGTGGCGATCAAAAGCAGGCTCGTTGTCTTTGAGAATTTTTCAGTAATCATGGTTCTCAATCTGCGCTTCGCACGGTTTCTATATATAAAGGGGTGTATTTTTGCTAACTTTCGCGCCCGGATTTTAACGGTTCAAACCGTTCACCGGTTTGCACCGACCACAACTTTGCATACACGCCGGCGCTTTCGACCAACGACTCGTGCTGACCGTCTTCAATTACCGCTCCGTTTTCGAGAACCACGATGCGGTCAGCATGCCGAATTGTTGACAATCGGTGGGCGATAACGATGGTTGTCCGCCCCTCCGAAATTCGTTGAATGCTGCGCTGAAGCGCCGCTTCGGTTTCGTTATCAACTGCTGACGTCGCTTCGTCCAAAATTAACAAAGGGGCATCCTTCAGAACCGCACGGGCGATGGCGACGCGTTGGCGCTGGCCGCCTGAAAGGCGGTGACCACCTTCCCCGACCATGGTTTGCCAGCCGGCGGGAAGCTGTTCGACGAAGTCAACGGCCTCTGCCACCTCCGCCGCGGCCTTCACCGCATCATCGGAAGCTTCGGGATTTCCATATCGAATGTTCTCGAGAATACTCGTCGGAAAGAGCGTGATGTGCTGGTCCACAAGGGCAATGGAGGAACGCAAGGCTTGGAGATCCCATGTTTCCAAGGGTTGGCCGCACCACGCCACGTGACCTTCGTTCGGCTCAGCAAAACGAAGAAGAAGTCGAACAAGGGATGTTTTTCCAGCCCCTGTCGACCCCACGACGCCGGTGGTCTTTCCTGCAGAAAACGAAAGGTTGAGTTGGTCAAAGAGAACGTCTCGTCCCGGATATTGGAACGAGACTCGGTCGAGCGTGACATCGCTGACGGTGATGTCTTCAACCGCAGGAGCGAAGGCTCCCTGCTTGAGTTCAGTTGGCGCATCCAACACATCCAGCACGCGCGTTGATGATGCCATTGCTCGCTGATACAGGTCAAATGTTTCACCCAAACGGGTCAGCGGCCAGAGGAGCCGCTGCGTCATGAACACAAGAACAGAGTAGGCGCCAACCGCCATGGTTCCTTCGAGCGTAAACCAACCTCCCAGCAAGAGCGTGGCGGTGAAGCCCACCAAAATGGCCATGCGAATCAGCGGCGTGAAGGCAGCGGAAAGGCGAATGGCTTCTCTGTTCGCTTCCCTGTAAGCGTTGCTAAGGGTTTCAACGCGCCGCAACTCATGTTCTTCGGCCGTGAAGGACTGAACCGTCGACATCCCGGAAAGGTCATTTTCCAGCAGGGCGTTCATCTGCCCTGCAGCGGTGCGAACCTTGGCGTATCGGGGTTCAAGGCTGCGTTGGTAGCGAAAGGAGCCCCACACGATAAGCGGAATTGGGAGGACAGCGAAGAGCGCCACCTGCCAAGAAATGGCGATAAACACCGCACCAACCACCACCACCGTGGTGCTCACCTGGAGCAAATCGTTGGCCCCCTTGTCGAGAAACCGCTCGAGTTGATTGATGTCGTCGTTGAGGATGGCAAGGATATCACCCTTCTGACGTTCGTCGAACCAAGCCATGCCCTGCTGCTGAACATGGTCAAACGTATCCAGTCGCAACTCGTGCTGAACGGTTTGAGCGAGGTTGCGCCAAAGAATACCGTAGAAGTATTCGAACAACGACTCCAGGCCCCAGATGAGGAAGGTAAGAATGGACAAGGCCACGAGTTGGTGCCACGGGTCGACGAGCCCAAACCCTGCCAGAACGGAATCTTCCCGTTCCACCACCACATCAACAGCAAGGCCGATCAGCAACGGGGGGGCAAGATCCCAGAACTTGTTGAATATGGAACAAAACGAAGCGAGGCGCACCGTTCCTCGATGGGGTCGCATGTAGGCGAGCAATCGTCGAAACGGCCCCACTTCGCTCATGGTCGGCCCAAGGGGTGAACCTTTGAGAACACTCCCATTCGCCAACCGGGGGGGCAAGTCCTATGCCCTTTCATCAACGACCACCGGATGAGCCTCATGAATATCGGAGACGTTTCCGTCTTGGAAAAGGCCTGTCGACCCAGAAACGGAGCAGGCCATGTTACGCTCATTGACCCGGCCAAGCAGTCACCTGAGGTGGCCGCCCAACGAGCCATGTTGGCGGTGGAATGCGGCTCAGGGATGATTTTCGTTGGCGGCTCAACCGATACCCCCGATACGGTTGTTCATGCAACGTGCACCGCCATACAGGAAGCGTTTGAATTGCGAATGTTCGCCGCCAGCCAAGATCCAGACGGGGTAGAATCGCAGTGGGATGTACCCGTGGTGCTGTTTCCAGGAGGCGCCCATGCTCTTTCGCCGGCAGCCGACGCCATCACGTTCATGATGCTGATGAACTCCACAAAGCGTGAATTTCTCGTTGGGGAACAAGTACGCGGCGCGCCGTATCTGGAGCAATTTGGTGTCGAGGCATTGCCCACAGGATACCTCGTGTGTGCCCCCGGAGGGCGCGTGGGTGAGGTGGGAGCAGCGGAACTGATTCAGCCCGAAGATACGGATTTGGTTCACGCCTATGCGTTGTGCGCCAAGATGTACGGGTTTTCGCTGTTGTATTTGGAGGCCGGAAGCGGTGCGCAAACACCGGTTCACCCCGCCTTGATTCAACGTGCTGCAGAGGTTGATGGCTTGACCCTCCTCGTCGGTGGTGGGTTGCGTACGGGCGAGGATGTTCGCAAGGCCGTGGAGGCAGGTGCGCAGTGGATTGTGACCGGGACCGTAACCGAGGACGCTTCTACGTTGGACGAACTTCGTTCTCGTTTGACGGAGATCATCGGTGCTTGCGCACCTTGAACATCACTCGTTTTCGTCGTCGAAGACCACGGGGTCGCCCGTTCCTCCGGGAGAGGGCGGTCGTACACCGTCCACTTCCATACCCTGTTCAATGACCGTCTCTTCGGTTTCCAATTCCACTTCTTCGCCATCGGCCAATTTGGTCATGTCGTCCGCAGTAGGTGCTTTGATGGTGCGATCCACATCAGGAGCGTTGGCATACAATTCTCGCTTGAGTTCACGACTTTCGTGACTGCGAACCAAGGAAAGCGAGTCTGCAAAGACCCGACCGACCACTTCTCGAGTGCGTTCACTTCGGCGTGCAGAATTCAATTCATGTTCCATCGAGCTGCGCTGGTCCTCAAGTTCCCGTAATTCTGCTGTCCGGTCCTGCAAGGCTGCTTCCAAATCGGTCATGGTCAGCGTCATCTGCTGGATACGCTCATCGCGCTCAAACACATCGTTGTGCAAACGGCGTTCTCGACGTCGCAGCGATTCGTATTCACGATTGCGCTCGAGCAAACGGCGTTTCAATTCCTCTATCTGTTCCACGAGATAATCGTGCTCGGCTGAAACGGAGCGAGGGCCCTGCATGACCCGTTCAAGTTGTTCTTCCAACTCAGCCAAACGGCGGTCACGAGCATCCAAGAGTCCACGAAGACGATCGGCGATGTCCCGAAGGCGCTGACGCTCTTCCTCAAGGGCCTCCGCTGCGGCTTTCTCAACATCGAGTTGGCGTTGTCGTTCATCCACTTGCTGCTTGAGAAGGCGAACTTCCTCGGCAGTCACGGAGGTCAGTCCAGCATCGGCTGCTCGCTCAAGTGCCTCCACCATCTGTGAGATACGACCCTCCATCTCTCCAATGACGTCGTCTTGCTGTGTGGTGAGGTCGCGCAGTTGAGCGACTTCGGTTTCCATGGCGTTTCGCTCTTCCTGAGAAAGCGATGACTGTTGAGCAGCCAGTTCGGCCTTGGTGTCCTCGAGCATGCGCTCAAGATGGATAATTCTTGCATCGTTGTCTTTGAGCGTCTGCTCGGCGTCTGCGAGCCTGGCGACTTCCGGTGCGACGTTGTCATGGCGCTCAGCAAGGTCGAGTTCTACAACACGCAACCGTTGCTTGACGGCCACCAGTTCATCGTTGCGTTTTCCCAGTTCATCCCAAGCGACCAGCACCTCATCGACGAGTTGCTCGAGCGGGTAGCCTTTGAGCATCCCTTCGAGCGCTGCGCGCTCATCGTTGGACGAATTTCCAACTCGTCGGACACCACCAGGGGAGGAACTCTCTACGGCCATACGGCAACGCATCGCAGATTAACCACACTTGAACCTTCCCGCAGGGCAACGGTTCAGAAGGCCGTATTTCAGACCCATCGTACAACGCCGAATCAGTTGATGGCGGTGTACATGTCGTCGGGCATTTCGCTGGCCAACTTCAGTGCACCAGCAGCCACGGAGTTGATGGGGTCTTCGACACACCAAACCTTGACGTCACCAATATCAGCAATCTCTCGTGCGATGCGTTCTGCAGCACCTTCAATGAGGGAGCCGCCACCGGAGAGAATGATGTTGTTGCGGAGAACTTGTTGGTATTCTGGGTCAGCACCAGCGACGATCTTCTTGATGGCGTTGCCGATCTTGGGGACAATCAATTCACAGGCTTCTTGAATCAAGTCACCGATGTCAACGACTTGGCGCTTTCCTTCAACGGACAATTCGACGGTCACTTCGCGGGTGTCCCCGCCAACGTAGGAAGAGGCTTCCTTCCACTTGCGTACCATGTCCTTGGTCACTTGTGCGCCGGTGTATTTCTTCTGGATAAGCACCATCAATTCGTTGTCCAGCCAGTCACCTGCTTCGGTGATGGTAACTTGGTCTTCGTCGGTGGGGAAGGTTCCGTAGACACGAGCGATGTCGGTGGTACCTGCGCCGATGTCAACGACGATGGAGCCAGCGATTTCATCAATGCCGTAAGCGGTGGCAAAGGGCTCGGTAACGACCATGATGGCGTTGACTTGTCCTCGCAGCGTAGCAACGAGGTTGGACTTGTCCGTGAACGAGACGTGGCTTGGCGAGCAGATGACACCGAGCACTTCGTCGTATTCTTCGGGGTCAACCGTTTCAAGCAAGTGGGAGACGAAGGCCTTGGCAGCAGCCAGGTTGGCTTCATCGTCTTGCGTCACACCAGCAGCCATGGGGCGGTAGAGGTTGCAAGCGAGCTTGTTCTTGAGGGCGTCTTCGCCAAACAGCACGTCGCGGCCGAGGAAATTTCGGGCAACGGGGTCTTTTGGTCGACCGACAACGGTCTCAATGGTGTGCAATTTTCCAGCGCTCGAAGCGATGGTCGATTGGTAGGTTCCTAGGTCAATTCCAACATACAGGCGGTCGCTCATTTTTCTTCACCTTGCCCTTGGGGCAGGTTAACCGAGCATGGCACTCAACTTGAAGGTTCACCTTGCGAATTTGCGAGGTCCTTGCCGCCGAGGACGGGAAAAATTCCTACCAGTCGTGCGATTGCCTCCCATGGAAACCCTCGTCCCCCACAGGCGAGGGTTGCATACCGATTTGGGCGCGAATCAACAGTCATTCCTCGCCAAGTATACTTGTCCGAAAAGGAGGTGGGTGTTTTTGAAGATGCATCGCCTGTTTGGAGATGGCTCGTCTTCGGGCGACCAACATACCAATGACGAGGCCGAACAGGCCGAGCCAAATCACGGACGTCGAACGTTGTTCACCTGCTGGCCCGACACTGCCGGTTTCGTCTTCCACAATCCACAATCCTTCTGCGACGAGCACGGTCAGCGGAGCGGCAAGGGCAGCGGGGGATGCATTGGTCGTCGACATGGTCGCTCGCAAAGTGTAGCGCTCGCCGGCAAGGAAGAACGGAGCCAAATCATCTGGTAGATTCCATTCGCATCGCTGCAGCGTATCATCCGTCGTTTCAACCAAACAGGTGAGGACCGTGATGTTGGGTTGGTCGTCAAACACCAATTCCATCACCGTTTTTGTTCCGTCTCCGTCGGTGTCCATCACGGACCATTCAACAACGAGCACGGTCCCCAACGTTGTGTTGTCCTCCGGCCCCGACAGAAGCGTAAACACGGCAGGTTTGTCCTCGGGATAACACCCCGTCTCGTCAACGGGCCAGGAAAGGTCTTGGGTGAAGCAAGCGTCAACATCATCTCCCCGTCCGTCTCCATCGCTGTCGTCAATGCACCCGTTTTGATCGTCGTCATAACCCAAAGCGGAAACAAGAGGGCACCTGTCGATGTGGTTTGGTATCGAATCGCCGTCATCGTCATCCAAGCAACCGTCGTTGTCTTCATCGGCGGGTGATGCATCGACAAAGGGACACGCATCGTCGATGTTGGGAACACCATCACCGTCACCATCAAGGTGGTCGGTCGAATCTCGGTCTACGCCTTGGACGATCAGGCTGTATCCAACGGCATCACCGTCCAACCCAACCGAACCAATCTGTTCACCGGGTTGGACATATCGGGCCACGATTTCAACATCAAACATGGAAGCGTTGACGAGGTATTCTGCTGGAATATCAATGCCAAACACCGTTTCGTTGCTGGACGGGAAGGCTGTGGTGTTGTTGAAATCGGCCACATGCCCGTAATATTTCGTTGGCATTCCGTCGGCTTGGAGGTGGTTCGGTAGCAACACCTTCCCATCCTCGAGCACGACGCGAAGTTGGAGGTCATCAACGAGCGAAGGAGACGGCTGTGCGGGGAACGCGAAGCGAACACGCACCGTTTCGTTGGGCAACGGAGTAAAGCGATGATGGACGACATCACCCGTGGACAAGAACGGCCCGGCCGCCCCCGTCCCGTTCCAAGGATGCGCGGACAAAGCTGCCATTCCACTGGTGTCGCCGACTCGCTGCTCAAACCAGCCTTGAACATCGTTTGAATCGAGTCGATAGCTGTCGTGAACCCAAACGGAGGAGGCGGGCGAAGTTCCATCCAGTGCTGAAACATCAACGAGCGCACTGAGGTTCAAAACACCCCACCCGTCGTACGGATTTTGGAGAGCATGCCCGCCGTTTCCACCGTTGGCGAGGGTGGCGTTCAAGGGTGTTGAAGCCAAAGCCAGGGTCGCTCGCAACATGGGGCCGGAGGGAGTGAACCCTTCGGCGAGGAGCGCTGAAACAGCCTCATCAGCCCAAGAAGGCTGGAGGTTATCGGCCAACAACAACGGTTCATTCGGTCCGTGAAGCCAACCGTCCTGGTAGAGTTGTTGGATGACACCAGCAGCACCGGCGGCCATCGGCGTGGACATGCTGGTCCCAGAAGATGGTCGCAAGTTGTTGTTGTTCGTATCCCAAAACCCATCGGCAGAGGCCGATTGAAGGTTGGCGCCGGTGGCGAGCATGAAGATGCCGTTGGTGTCCTCTTCGGTGGGCCCGTAGGCCGACGAACCCCAACGCTCGGGCGATTCCGATTTCGTCGTCGCACCCACGGCCACCACGTTTCGTCCGTTGGCTGGTTCAAGCACACCCTCCCCACCGTTCCCGGGTGCGATGAACGCAAGCGACCAAGGCATCGCCCTCGCATAGGCGTCAAATCGGCCCGTTCGCTCGGTGTAGGCCGTCGTGTCGTCCCCCCATGAATTTGAGTGAATGATAGCCCCCATGCTGGAAGCCTCCCACAGCAACGCATCGACAAGCGGCGGTTCCCACCCGTCATCGGAAACGATGTCCTGAACCACCAATTTTGACCCGTGGGCGAGGGTTGTTCCGTTTGAGGGCGCCTCGCCACTTCGATACGCATCCACGGTATGACATGCTAGTGACCCGATGACGTGGGTTCCATGGCGGTAATCGCTGTGGCCGGGGGTATCGTTTCCGTCAACGGTGGTGTTGAGCAGGAGGATTTTGCGATGTTCTTCTCCAAATACGCCCACTGCGGGGTACGGTGCTTGACTTTCGGCATGGGGACTGTTTCCTGTTGTGGCGTTGCGGAAGCAGGCGTGGTCGGCGTCAATACCGCTGTCGGCCACGCCAAGAACAACACCGCTGCCGTTCAAGCCGGCGTTCCAAAACGGCTGTGCGTTAAACGATCCTGACTGCATGAGCTCCGAGGACTGTCCGTTGCGGGCACGGGTTTCAAGAACAGGCTCAACCCAAAGAATGCCGGGCAACTCGAGCACACGAGGAATTGAATCTGCATGAGGGAAGTCAACCGATATTGAACCGGGCATGGAGCCAAATCCCTCGTTGACCTCCAACGCTTGTGCACCCCACGACGTGACGGTTGATCGAAGACGATCCACCCCTTCATCGGGCAATCTCGGTTCGAGGACAAGCCGGACCAGGGAAGATGGAGCGTTAAGAGGTGTCAAGGGCTTGAGATACTGTGCGTCGTCAAAGGCTTCAACGGTCAAAGAAGGCCCCCAGTCTCTGTCTGGATTTGCCCAAACCAGCAAGGCGTCGGGCCGAACAGAGCGGAGCGGTTGAACGCCTGATTCAACCAAGTCATTCCATTGCTCACCGGTCCAGACACCTTCCAAGAGCACCAACAAGACCTCTTCTTCGTGGGATGTTGATTCCACGACTTCGGCTGGCGGGGTGACAAATCCGGTGGCCAAGGGCGCGAGGAGAAGCAACACGAACAACCCCCCTCGCATGCAACGACGAAGCGCTAATTTTGTCTCAATCTATCGGTTGGTTGTTCAAGCAAGGGCGCGCCAGCGCGTTTAAGGATGGATGGCAAGTCGGGCACCCCGATGAAGGCCTACCGAGTGAACGGAACGGCGCCCTTTGGAAGCCAACGACAGCACTTTTCGTACGATATTCCTGCTGAAGATGCTGATGCTGCCACGGATTATGCATACTCCATCCTCGGCTCGCGCCACCGCATCAAGCGGCGCAGCGTGACCATTGAGAACGTGGCAGAAATTGACCCACGGACCTCAACCGAACCGAGCATCCTTCATCACTTCCGCGAACAAATCGCAGCACAGGGCGGCACGATTGCGCCCGTCGCTGAAGAAGAGTGAACTCCAACGCGGCCTTCTTCAACCCCGAAGGGTTCGGAGGCATGAACGGCATGGTTGACCGAACGCAATTGCAACGCTTGGCTCAAGAGGTTGAGGTGTTGCGAAAACGGCTCGAAGAAATCAACATGCGCATTGAGCAAGTCGATGTGGTTCTTGCCGAACACACCATCACCGAAACGGTGCTTGACACGCTGCTTGCGCATGAAACCGGGGCGAGCATCTCCACTCACCTTCCGATTGGTTCGGGCGTTAGCCTGCCTTACCGACACCAAGGCGAAGAGGAAGGCGTGGCGCTGGTGGACCTTGGCTCCGGCGTGTTCGGTGAGCGCCCATGGAGCGAGGCCAAGAGCATCACGGAAACGCGCCACAACGACATTCAACATCTTCGCGATGAATTGAAACAACAATCCGACCAAACCGAAACATCGCTTGCCAAAGCCGCACAATCGTTCAACACGCTCGCCGAGCAAATGAAGCAACCAACACCCGTGCCGAAACCCGTCGAGGAAGAACCCGTAGAACCTGCTCCGACAGAATCCACCACCCCCCGACGTTCACGCAAGCGCGGCATGTTCGGCAACGATTTGACACTTGACGATTGAGGGAGTCCCATGGGTTTGTTCGATCGATTCCGCAAACGCATCCACGAGGTTGCGGATGAAACAGATGACGATGCCTTGTCGGTTGAGGCAACGTCTGAAGAAGCCCAACACCTCTTGCAAGAAGCATCATCATCACCAACCGACCAAGACGAGGATTGGGATGACATGGATGAGGTTGTTCAACTTCCCGAAACCGCCGAGGAAGAATCCGACGACGATTGGGAGACATGGGACGACGATGAACCCGTCATGCCCGTTCATCTTTCAAAGAAGGAGCGAAAGTTGCTTGAGCGCCAAGCACGGGACAAGGCTCGACAAGAAGCCAAGGCGAAGAAGGCCATGAAGAAGCGCGGTGCCGTTGAAATGGCCCGCCCAGAGGGCTCGAAGGTCGACCTTGCCATGATGCGCACGACCACCGGACGACAACTCGTTGAAGTCCAACAGGCTCCGAGAGGGGCCTCTCAAACCGCTTCCATTGGTCTCGAGGGCGGCACCACCATCGATGTGGACCTCGGCGGGGGTGTCGTGACCGAAGGCGGACGCATCATCAAGCCGGGTGAGGCCCTCGACAACCTGCTCGAAGAACTGGAATGGGTGTTGCTTGAATCGGACATATCTCAACAGGCTTCAGCCGCCATCATCGACAGTTTGCGCAACGCACTGGTCGGTGCTCGTTTGAGAAAGGGTGCTGAACTTTCCAAGGTGCTCGAAGCAGCGTTGAAGCGCGCCCTCCATTCACTGCTTCAAGCAGGATATTGGGACTTTGATGCCTCGGTGCAGAGCTACTTGGATGCCGGCGACGTGCCGGTTGTCATCATGCTGGTTGGTGTGAACGGAACGGGAAAAACGACGACCGCCGCGAAAATTGCCCAACGGCTCCTGAACAACGGGCATTCCGTGATCGCTGCTGCAGGCGATACCTTCCGGGCAGGCGCCATTCAACAACTTGAATCTCATTGCGAGCGGTTGGGCATCCGCTGCGTTTCCAGCCAGCGAGGAGGCGATTCTGCAGCCATCGCCCGAGACGCCATCGATTCTGCAAAAGCCAAGGGCATCGATGTGGTGTTGGTCGATACGGCAGGAAGGATGCAAAACAAAACCAACCTCATGAACGAGTTGAACAAGGTTCGGAAGGTGACCAACCCCCACCTCACGCTGTTTGTCGGCGACTCACTTGCCGGCAACGATGCCGTTGAGCAAGCGAAAATGTTCCAAGAAATCATGCGTTTTGACGGCGCTGTCCTCACCAAGATGGACACGGATGCAAAAGGTGGTGCAGGCCTCTCCATCGCCTATGCCACCGGTCGACCCATCGTGTTCGCAGGCATCGGTCAGAATTACGAAGATTTGCTGCAGTTTGAGCCGCAGTGGCTGCTCGACCAGTTGTTTGCGTAGGGCGTAGGGAACAAAAACCTCCGTAGACCACGAGGGGGTGTGGCCGATATGTTTGCCGATGAGGATTCAGCCCGGTTTTTCCAAGTGGTGCAAATGCTGCAACGTTCCACCATGCTTCACATGGGCTTCTTGCCCGACCATGAAGGCCAGTTTCACTACAACCTCATGGAAGCCAGAGAGGGCATCGAAGTGTTGAGAATGTTTCAGAAAAAAACGGACGGTAACCTCACCGATCAGGAGACGCAGATGTTGCGGGCCGTCATCAGCGAGTTGCAAATGCAATTCACGAAAGCCCCTCAAATCCAACGTCAGCGGCAAGAAGAACAGGCGCAAAGCGACGTGGTACGGGAAACGTTCACGCAACCGAGGGACGGGCCCGTTGAGGACCTCTCAACTCCCCCGTCTGGCGAAGAAGAATAGCGGTTCATTGATGAGCCCACACCCGTTGCCCCAAGCCGATAGGCATGGGTTTGGTGACCGAAGTCAACGACGATGCAGCACCTACGGTGTTGATTGTTGATAACAACCCCATGTCCAGCATGCGCCTTTCCAACCTGTTCAAACCACGGAATTTCAACGTCGAGCTGTGCGAGGACGGCGACAAGGCCGTTGATGAATACATCCGTTTGGACCCCGAGCTGGTGGTCCTCTCGCTCGATATTCCTTCGCTGGACGGTCACCTGGCTGCTCTTGAGATGAGGGAGCACGGTGGCGAGGGCCGTATCGTCTTCGTCGCACCAGCGAGGATGGCCGATATCGCACGAAATGCGACGTTTTCTGCGGGCGCGGTGGCGTGGTTGCAAAAGCCCATTTCCGGGGAGAGCCTTGAAGCGGTTTGGAAACAAGTGCTCGGCCCGATACCCGAAGCCCCAGGTCTCGAAGATTTGGACGAATTGTATCCCGACCGCGTTCAAATTGAGGAGGATGAAGGCCCGCTCCTCCCCACACTTCCGGGACTACCCCTTCCGGGACTACCCCTTCCGTTGCCCGGGACGGGCCCGCTGCCCGAACTTCCCGTCGTCCTACCTCCAACGGTCACCGTTGAGGAGCCGAAGAAAAAAGGCAAAGGAAAACGTGTTTTGTTGCTCATCGTGCTTGCATCAGCGGGTATCGGCGTGGCCTACATGCAAGGCATGCTTCCGTTCTAAGGTGTCAAAGCATTTTACCAAGGCTATGATAATCAACGCCTCCATCACCACTCCATGCGAGGTGTTTGGGCCACTCGGCTTCTGCTGCTGATGTTCCTGTCCTCCGTTGCCTACGGGTTGTTCATGCCGCCGTGGGATGGGGCTGAATCCACCTCCGAGCCGTTGGGAGGCAACATGGCGGACATGGAGCCAGAGGCTGCTGAACCGGAGCAAGAATCGGATGATTCTGCCGATGGTGCACCGCTTCAGGAAGGTGCAGAGGCGAAGCACAACGACCAACCATCGACCTCCCCTTTCCGCTCGAGTTGGTTCATCTCGGGTGGCTTGGGTGGACTTTTTCTCATTCTGATATCCGGACTTTTTTTTGAATTCATGAAAGTGGTGTTGCTGCTGGCCCTTATTGCACCAATGGTCGCTCGTCGACGACAGCATCGTGAAGATGAATTGACCAAAGGACGCATTTTGGGCTACATTGAGGCCAACACGGGCATCCACTTCTCCGCCCTAAGAGACGGACTGGGCCTTGCAAACGGCGTGACGGCCTACCATACCAACAACCTTGAGCGAGAGGGGGCGATCATCTCATGGAAATCTGGAAAACACCGAAGATACGCAGCATCGTTTGTCGCTCCAGACGAGCGAGAGCGATTTCAAAATCCTCTTTCTGGAACGCGCTTGGCCATTCTTGAATTGCTCGCAGAAAAGGAACATATCGGGACAGCGAGCAAGGAAATTCGGGAGAAGTTGTCCATCTCGCGACAACTCCTCAGCCATCACATCAACGAACTCAACACAACCAATCTCATCGAACAGGATGAAGGGAAGGGCAAGAAGGCTTGGCGAGTTTCAGCGCTCGGATTGGAACAACTTCGCGTGAGCAGAACCCTGCAAAAAAGCGTCTAAACCGTAAAATCAACTTACCAACTTGTTAATATGAAGTTGGTGTTGTCTGGAATTCATGCAAAGAAAGCAAGTTGTGGCCGTTGCGCTGGTTTTGAGCATGATGATGTCGGGATGCCTTTCCTACGAAGGAGAGGTTGAAGTTCCCGACGTCGTCCTCCCTGACGACTGGTCAACCATCACCGCACGAACCATCTCAAGTCCGCAGTTGTTTGCTTACGATGATTGTGAAGATCTGGAGCAGGCATTGAAAGCCTCCCTCGAGGAAGAATACCGAACGCTCCTTCTTCAGGCCATTGAAGAACAATACTACTACGGCGGCGGCATGTGGATGGACGATGCTGAAGTTGCCATGGCCGAGGATTCCGCTTCCGATGGCGGAGCGACCAGCACACCCCGGAGCACACCAAATCGCGTGGAAGGGGAGGATTTCTCCGGCACCAACAACCAAGAGGCCGGTGTTGACGAGGCCGACTTCGTCAAGACCGACGGTTACCACATCTACTACCTGCAAGGCAACAACCTCCACATTTTCGGCGTTCCTGAGTTCGGTGAACTGGAAGCCACCGCAAGCATGGCGTTGGCTGGAACGCCTGCTGCCATGATGCTGGACGGCGACCAACTGGTCGTCATTTCAAATCTCAACCCGTGGAGAATCCACGGGTCTCACCCCGTCGTCGACGCGATGGGTTGGAACGATGCCTACGGTTCATGGCGAACCAACAGCCTGACGAAGTTCACCGTTCTTGACATCACCAACCGTAGCCAACCAGAAGTTGACCGAGAGCTCTACATCGAGGGCTCCTACATCACCGCAAGAGAAGTCAGCGGCACCGTTCGAACCGTTACCCACGCATGGATGAACATCCAAGGCTTGCAGTCGTGGTTGAATCTACCAAACGGCTACTGGAACTTGGATTACGATGACCCACTACGCTTGGAGATTCGTGAGAAAGTTGCGTGGGAAACCATGGTCAACAACGCAGCCGTCTTGGATGAAATGACGCTTGAAGACCTCATTCCTCAGGTGTATGAATACGACAACGGCGTGGTGACCACCCACGCCATGAGCGATGGCGATTGCCGAGACTTTGTTGCGCCTGAAGACGGTTTGAACCGAGGTATTTCGAGCATTTTTTCACTGGATTTGACGTCTTCAACCTTTGATTTCGAAGTCGATCACGTTGTTGGTACGTATCCACAAGTCTATGCGTCCACCGACGTGCTGGTCCTCGCTGAATCTGCCTTTGATTGGTGGTGGTTCTGGGGCAACGACGGCCTGAACGAAATGACGAACCTTCACACCTTTGACATCAGTGCGCCCGATGCAACGCTGTACACGGGCTCCGGGCGCGTGAACGGCACGGTCGTCAACCAATTTGCGCTCTCTGAATACGAGGGTGTGCTGCGCGTGGCGTCCACCACCGGCCAGTGGGCTCGATGGTGGATGGATAACCCCGAACCCATGTCCTCACAGGTTGTCACGTTGGTTCGGTCCGTTGACGTCGAAACCGGCAAACAGATGTTGGTTGAAGCCGGTCGAGTTGACGGCATCGCACCCGGCGAGCGCATTTGGAGCGCAAGATACGACGGAGACCGAGCCTACATCGTGACCTTCGAACAGATTGACCCGCTCTGGGTCATCGACATGTCCGACCCCTCAGAACCCACCATCTTGGGCGAACTGAAGGTGCCAGGGGTTTCAACCTACATTCACCCCCTCTCACGGGACCATTTGCTCACCATCGGGCTCGCACCGGCGAATGCCGATGGAACCGGCTTGGACTGGTCGGGCACTCAATTGTCGCTGTTTGATGTCTCCGACACAACCAATCCTCTCCAGGACGCCGCCCTGCGAATTTCGCCTGTGAGTCGCGACCGCGCTCACGAGTGGTCGTGGTCGTGGTCCGAAGCCAATTACGAACACAAAGCCTTCCAGTATTGGGCTCCAAAGGCGTTGTTGGCCGTCCCGCTCTCCACCTATCGCAGCGTCGACTGGTACGAAAACGGTCGCTACTACTACAAGTACGAGTACATCTCGAAACTGGTTCTCGTTGAAGTGAATGAAACAGAAGGGACACTGTCGGTCTACGGTGAAGTCAACCATTCGTCCCTCTATGATGGGAATGAAGATCAAAACCGTTGGTGGGACGACCGGAACATTCGCCGCTCCATTTTCATGGGCGATTTCGTCTACGCCATTTCCTCCGCAGGCATCACCGCCACCAACCTGACCACCCTGACAGAAACAGCCAGCCTCGCCATTCCGTATTCCTCGCCATACAATTACTACGACGGTGGAGATGATGTGGCGGTGGCTGAAAGCGATGCCTCGGATGGTGAAGGCGCCTCCTCGGACGGGGCCTCCTCCGGCGGTGACGCATCCGAGGAGCGTTGAGGCGGACGGATGAACCTCCTCTCCGCCGGCCTCGCTGGATTTGGGTTGAGTTTTGGCCTCATTGTGGCCATCGGGCCACAGAACGTGTTTGTCCTTCGTCAAGGTTTGCAGCGTGCGCATGTGTTTGCGGTCTGTCTGACCTGTGCGGTGCTGGACGTCCTCTTGATTCTCGCCGGGGTGCTGGGTGTTGGAGCGGCGCTTGAAAACGCTCAGTGGCTTGAGAAACCGTTGACCCTCGGCGCTGCTGCATTCATCGGTGGATACGGGGTTCTCCGGTTTCGTTCTGCTTTTCATCCTACGGCGCTTGATGTGGGAGAATCGGCGCTGGAACCCTTGGGCCCGACCTTGCTGACAACACTCGGTTTTACCCTCCTCAACCCCCATGTCTACCTCGACACCTTGCTCTTGATTGGAACCGCCTCAACCCGCTTTGCAGACGATATCCTTTGGGCGTTTACACTCGGAGCATGCTTGGCTTCCATTCTCTTCTTTTTCGCGCTCGGATACGGTGCTGCACGCATGTCAACCCTACTCTCGTCGGCGAAAGCATGGCAGCGAATTGACATCGCCATTGGTCTAACGATGGTGACCATTGCGGGCGTGATCGCTCAACCCCACCTCTAAACCGGTGCCGTTGTGGACGGACAGCACGCTCATGTGCAAAGGTCTCTTGCGTAAGCACGTTGCAAAGGGCCACTCCTTGAAACCAACGAGATGCGAGCAGGTGAGGACATGAGAAAGGCAGTCGGTCTTGTTGGGTGTGGACGTTGGGGATCAAATCACTTGCGAACCCTTCAGCGCCTCAAAACCGAGGGGGCCATTCATCGGCTCGTCGTCTGCGATATTGATGCCCAACAACTCCTTTCGTTGGATGTCGATGCGACCTACAGTTCAATGGATGAGATGTTGAGCGCAGAATCGTTGAACGGAGTTGCCATTGTCACGCCCCCCGACACCCACCTTTCCTTGGTTCAACGTGCGTTTGATGCACATCTTCCCGTCCTGGTGGAGAAGCCGCTGAGCGGCGACGATGATGCAAATCAACGGTTCCTCAGCGGAATGCAAGGCAACGAAACGATGGTCGTTGGCTACATTCTTCGTCACCACTCTGGCATCCAACACCTTCTGAGCGCTGAGGTGTTGATGAGCATCGGCCCGCTCCGTTCGGTGACCTACATCAGGCGTACAACGCGTTCGAAACCAAAAGGGACGGACCCGTTGACAACGCTGGCCGTTCATGGCTTGGACCTCGTCGCCTGGTCACTGAAGGCGAAGTTGTTGGCATTGGAGGTGCAGGAGATAAGTTTGGAGGACGTCGCTGCACGGGTTCAATTGGCTGACGGAGAGGGGCGCATTGCAACAGTTGACGTGGCCTGGCATGCGACGAGCGAGGTGCGACTTTTCGAAATTGAAGGGGCGCTTGGTAAGGCCTCCTTGAATTTCGGAACGGGCGAATCAACCGTCACGATTCATCATGCCGAGCCCGCACGAACAACCCATCAAGCCGACGCCCTGTACCGTGAATGGCAGTATTTTCTCGACCGGATTGACAAGGGCGAGGGACACACATACCCTCCTGTTGAACGACTTTCCGACCAAAGCGCCTGGTTGGGGTTGCATGCTGCTCAATGAAGTCAATCCCCGGAAAGGATTCTTTGCGAGAATTGAAGAATGCCCTTCCTCTCGGTTGTGGCATGGGACTGAGTTTGGCGACGGTTCAACGCATGTTGATTGCGAGCCTCGTGGCTTCGCTGGGCGTTTGGTACCTCCAAGGAACCCTCATGGACGGCATGCTGACCATGATCGGTCTGTCCGCCCTTACAGCGGCTGTTTGGGGTCTTTCTGAACGAGAATCCACGTTTGAGTACTTGCAACTCAAGGGAAGCGGGCCGTGGAACATGATCGCCGTGGTCCTGAGCATCGTCGTCTTTGCCCAACTTTCCATCTCCATTTGGGCCTTCCCGACGGTTGGCGCCTACATCCTCTCGCTTTCGTTCATCGGCTCGTTTTGGGTCACGGGCTACATGCTCCAACCGAGCGGTGCCTGAGTCATTCACGTGCGAAGTGTCAAAGGCCTGCGGTCACAACTGTGCGCTGATGGCAACCCACGGCGACCACCCCCAACTCCCCATGTCTCTGGAGGCTTTGTTGCTCAAGGATGCCCACACGGTGTTTCTCAAAGCAAACTGCCCCCCACGAGTCAAGCGAGGCGACATCGGCTCGTTGGAACTTGTCGAAATCGACGATCAAGACGTGGTGTGGGACCCACTCACCCTTGAGCAACTTGAGGAGGATCTGGTTGCGTTGGTGGAAGAGAATCGTCATCGGAGCGATTGTTTCCTGGAAATCGACAGGAAAGGTTGCCGAGTCATCCAGTTGGGCGATTTGCGAATCACCTCGGCTTGGCCGCCCTTCTCCGACGCACGAGAACTCACCGTCGTTCGCCCCGTTGCGAAGCTTGGTCTGGGTGATTACGACCTTGATGAACGCTTGATAGAACGTCTGAGAAACCACCACCGAGGGGTGTTCATTTGCGGACGGCCGGGGTCGGGAAAAACCACCCTCGCACAGGCGATTGCAGAATATCTGGACACCGAAGCGGGTGCGATGGTCAAGACGATGGAAGCACCGCGTGACCTCCAACTTGCAGACCGAATCACGCAGTATGCTCCGCTGGAAGGCGACCTCGAGAAGACCGCGGAAATCATTTTTCTTGTCCGTCCGGATTTCGTTATTTTTGATGAGGTCCGACGAGCTCGAGATTTCGAAATCTTCGCTGATGTCCGCCTTGCAGGCGTTGGCTTGTTGGGCGTTACCCACGCCAATTCTGCTCTCGAGGCCATCCAGCGTCTGATCGGAAAGGTGGAGTTGGGCCTCGTGAGTCAAGTGCTCGACACCATTCTTCACGTGGAATCGGGAAAAATTCAGCAGGTTCTCGAATTGCGCATGACGGTGAAACCACCGACGGGCATGCAGGAGGAGCTGGCTCGTCCCGTTATCGAAGTCGTTGAGTTCCCAAGCGGAAAACTCACGCACGAAATGTTCGCCTTTGGTTCGGAAATCGCCGTCGTCCCGGTTGAAGGACGTGGACACGACATGTCACCCGTGAAAGCAATGGCAAAAGATCACATCGTCGCCACGGTTCGTCAGTGGGTTGGTGTCGATTGCCAGGTACGCTTCACGAGCGAGTCCTCCGCCGTCATCTATGCGCCTTCAAACATGATTTCTACACTGGTCGGGCGCGGTGGCGAAAACGTCAAGCAGTTGCAAAACGAGTTGGGCGGACTTCGCCTCAGCATTGAGTCCTTTGACGACATGCCCGAGGGCATGGAGACACCGAACCGATTCTGGTACGACAACAAACGGCAAAACAACGGGTGGGAAAACCAACGAAAACGAGGCAAATCCAACCGGAAAAAGTCTCGTCGTTGAAGAAGCTGAAAATCAGTGAATAGAAAGCGTTTCTCGCCTGTTTAATGGGGCACCTTTTAAGAATGAAACCCCCGACCTCAGCACAGCGAGGTCGTTCCATGTCCGAAGAACAAACCCCCCCTGAAACCAACGCAAACCCGTTAATGACCTTCATTCTCGAGAACCGCTCTTGGATGAGTGCCGGGTCCATGCTGATGATTCTGTACGCCGTTTGGGCGGTTGTTGAAGTGTTCAGCAACACCTACTTCCACGGCCTTCAGGGAATCACCATCTTTGAGACCGGTACGGAAACCAACGTCAATCCGGATGACCCTCAGCGAAACAACAGCAGTTGGATCATCGCTTCAGGGGCCATTCTCGGCTCCTTGGGACTTTATGCCCAATATGTTTACCGGGCAGCCCCCTATGTTGATGCATCCATGGCTGCAACCGCCGCCATCATCCTCGAGCAAGCCTCAACCGAGCGCATGGGCGAAGAAGAAATCCTCGCCAAGGCCGAAGAAGCAGCGGTGGCCGCTGCTGCAGAGGTCGCCAAAGAAACCGCAGAAGACACGGTCATTGAGATGCTCGACCCTGAGGCTTCTGAGGAAGAAGCGGAAGACGAAGAAGCCGAGGAAGACGCTGAAGAAGAGTCCGAAGAGGCCGAAGAAGAAGCCGAGGATGACGCTGAAGAAGAAGCCGA
>JAYPIL010000023.1:2115-26577 GCA_038127845.1 Candidatus Poseidonia sp. | reverse complement strand
ACAGGCGCTGGTTCTTCTGTATCTTCGGTCTCTTTTGCAGCGTTCGCTTTGTCCAGTAATCCACCCATGGTACATCCCCGTTATCGCTTCGTTCTGCGATTGAGATTATCAATCCAACCCCTGTTTGAATCGCAACAGGGTGATTTGGGGAGAGCGCGTCAGAGGCCGGGAGCGGCTTCTCGCCATCCATCTTCGTTCTCTTCCTCGTTGTTGAGGAAGCGACGACCGGCCACGGCTCCTGCGAGGGCAATCATGGAGAGAGCGGGAACGACTTCGAAGCCTGGGAGATAGACGCCACGAACATAGACGGTGATCATCTGGGACTCTCGGTTGCAGCCGCCGTTCTGACAGGCGAACTCGGACTCAGCATAGAACTCGAGCACGTGGTAGGCATCGGACCAGCCTTGGTTCTTGGGCGTTCGCACCATGATGCGGGCAGTCTCAGGAGCGGTGTTGGGCTCGATGGTAACGACCGTTTGCGGAAGGTTGACCGTGAAGCCCGCTTCCTCGAGCGTGTCACGGGTGTCCTCGGTCACGCCGATTTTCATTCGGTCAATTTGGTTGCCGAAGTTGTAGACCTTGAACTGGAAGTTCTTGTCGGTCTTTGGCATGAGTTGAACAAAGGGTTCAACGGCCTCAACTTGCACGATGCTGAACTGCATGATGTTGATGAGGGCATTGACCTGCGAGGATGCGGTGTTGGGAGGTGGCAGGTTGTTAAGTTCCTGCACCTGAGCGGAGACGGTGAGTTGACGTGATTGCATCTGCATGTAGGGGTTGGCTCGGACAACGACTTGGAAGTCAACATCTTGACCGGCACCGACATACATGTCGCCGGGTGCTGCCGTTGCGAGACCGTCGCTGGTCACTTGAATGGCGACCTTTTCGACGTAAGCCGTGGGGTTGGAAACGGTACAGGTCGTGTATCCAGTGAGGGTGGCACCGGGCTTGACCTCAACTTGAATTTGACCGGGCGCACAGGTCATGGAAACCGCCGCACCGGAGATTTGTGCCGAGGCGGGCACGGCCACAACCATCAGCGAACAAAGGTAGATTCCCATCAAAGCAACCACACGCTTCCATGCCGACATCGTCTCACCTATCGTTCTTCCCAACCTCCCCCACCTCATAACCATTATGGGTGTGTTGTGCGAAATTGCGTCATCGCAAAGGAAAATCCACGTGGTGGGCCCGAAGGGAGTTGAACCCCTGACCTCCCGGTTATGAGCCGGGCGCTCTAACCAACTAAGCTACAGGCCCCGTGAATCGGGTCTTGTCGTCGAATGATGAACCTTCTCATGGTTCAGTCAAACTGATTCAAAGAAGATTGCGAGGGTTTGATCCATTCCCTCACGTTCTGTTCCATCTCGTCACGAATGGCTTCGGGGACGAAAATCAAGCATTGTTCATGGGGGCGAACCAAGGACCGTATGAGCGCCGAATGCTCGGAAACATCGCGCCCGTCCTCGAGAACAATGCCTCCTTGATAGGGCAGATATCCACGCTTGCTGATGGTGGCTTGAATCAGGTCAATGGCTGGGTCAAAGCCTTGTTCCACCAGCGTTTCTTCGATACGAGGCGTGACGATGTCAACCATCTCCGTGTTGAGGTGGTCGATGCGCAGCGACTTGTGGTAGTCCTTCCTCGAGAGTAAACGCTGGGCATACGAAGCCAACTGCGTATCAGGGGAAGCCGCCCAATGGGGCAGGGCGACCTTGACGTGCGCATCGTTCAGCAACACATAATGCTCGGGCTCAAGCTCGGCGTTGAGCAGCATGTGCTCGAGTTCTGAAGAGAGTTGGAGGGTGCCCGTTTCAGCGAGATGTTTGGCCCGCTCCAGCATGTTCACGAGATAAGCCTGCGTCAGCATGTTGACCTTGTGGAAATAGACCTGCTGATACATGTGGTATCGCGTCACCAAATAGGCTTCGATGGCGGGCAAGCCCCATTTCTTGACAAAAAATCGGCCGTTGTCGCCGACCCGGAGGGCCCGAATGACGCGAGCGCTGTCAAACCCACCGATTTGCGCGCCCGTATTGGCTTGGTCCCGAATCATGTAGTCCATGCGGTCGACATCAAGCTGACTGCTCACGATCTCTTTCAGGAAACCAGGAATCGGTTTGCCCTCGTGGGCATCGTCGCCGTCCATCAGGGCGAACAAACGACCGAGCCGGTCCTGTCCCAAGACTTCTTTGACAGCCTTGCCGATGGCGGTGTTCTCCGATTCAAGGATGCGACGACCCCATTGTTCATGTGAATGGAACGTGGCGTAGACTCTTGGCGTCTCAAGGAGATGGGAATAGGGAGGATGGCCGATGTCATGGAGCAAGGCAGCCAGTTGGACGAGTTCCCTGTCCTCCTTGCTCAACAAGCCCGGATGAACTTCGTTGAGATGGTCAGCAAGTTCGCCTGCGAGATGGTAAGCACCAAGCGAATGGGCGAAACGGTTGTGGGTGGCTGCCGGAAAGACGTACTCGCAGGTGGAGAGTTGTTGGATGGAACGAAGGCGCTGAAACTCTGGCGTATCGATGATGGTCGCATGGGATGCAGGAACCAAGATGTCGCGATGGATTTCATCGCGAATGACCCTGTCTCGACCGTTCATATTGACCTCGCGTCAAATCGTTTCTTTATAGCACTTCTCGGACAGATACGGAAAATGATGCAGCGATAAGCCCTAAGCCCGTTTGAGTTCACCCCCTCCCATGGCCGATGCTGTGAAGGGTCTAATGGACCGAATCACCAACGATGACCCCGAAACCCGTGGTCAGCAACTTTGGGTGATGTTTGCCCTGGCGATGTTTCTGGTCGCCACGCTCAACTGGTATGCCTACGTTCGCGAGCCAGAAGTGATTCGGGTCGAACAACTGCTCGAATACAAAAACGAGGTCGTCAAAGTCCAAGGCACCCTGATTTCATGGGTTGAAGACCCCTATGCATCGGGTGATGACCGTGTGGATGCCATCATCGACGACGGAACGGGCGTGGTTGAGGCCCGATGGTACCGCCCCGGCAGCATGCCACCGATTGGAACCACCGTCACCGTCATGGGAGATGTCATTGAGTATGACGGCCGTATTTGGATTCAATCCTTGGGTGCTGGCGCCATGGAATGGACGACAGCAGATCTTCCTGAAATCGAGACTTTGGCCATCGCTGATGTTGCCAAAGACCCTGCAGCCTATCAGGGGAAGTCGATTCAACTTACTGGCTTCATTGGAGAATCCATTGCACCCGATGCCACGTTCACTTCGGCCTATCTCGGCGACCATCCAAATTACGGGAACTCCGAGCACCAAATGCACCTGATCATTCGCTCCGCCATCGGTGAGTGGATTGAGGCAACTTCAAAAATTGAGGTCCAAGGAATGCTGACGTACCAACAACGGGACCTCCGGTGGAGTTTGCAAGTCCAGGGACCCGAAATCCTGGTCGACAGAAACCACGTCCTCAACATTCCGCAACTCGACTGGAGCGCACAAGCCACATGGAGCTATCAATCGGGACAAACGGTCACCATGACCGGTGTCTTGCTCACCGGCGATGAGCATTGGACCCTCTACGGACCAAGCGGTGAATCCATCTGTGTTCTCCCTACCCAACAAGACCGAGACAATTCGGCAAGTTCCTCGCTTGACAACACCGTCCAAACGGTGGAGGGACGCTTGATGTGGTCTTCGTCAACCTCGGGCTGGTGCATTGATGCAAACGAGGGCATGAGCCCGACCCTCGTGAATCCAGAAACACCGATGAGTTTGCTTGCGATGCTCTCAGCCGATCCCGTTGGAATGGTTCAAGATCCCAACGCCACCTACACGCTTTCTGCCTACATGCAGTATGCGATTGAGCCCAGCGTTGAACAAGAGAAAGGCTACTTCGTGGACGCAGCAGCCTACACCCCCGGTTGGACCCGTGTAGCCGTGACGCTTCCCGGACCTCGCACCACCTGGCTCGAAGCAGGACAGAACGTCATCAGCAACGTCTCCGTCTCGTGGGACGATGAGGAGATGCGCATTCGTCTCATTGTCCACGATTACACCCTTGGGCCTGTGCCGCAAGCCCGCACCTTGCTGTGGGACGACGGAGCAACACAGTGGAGTTACACCCGCGACCAGAACGTTGTCCTCGACGGAAAGGCTGTGTTTGAAGACGGTCAGTGGCATCTTTACCGCGACGGTTCAAACCAATCCATCACGCTCAACCCTCACGGCCAGGCCATCGGCACCGACGAATACCACGCCGACCAATCCATGACATGGACCGGTAGGCTTCGACAGGTGCAAAGCGCCGACGGCATGAGCATCGGCTACTCCTTGGACCAAGCCGATGCGCTTGATACCGACGGGGATGGATTGAGCGACACACTCGAGGACGGATTCGGCACGTCGGTCACCAACGAAGACAGCGACGACGACGGCATCAGTGACCGCGAGGAATACATCAATTCCCTATCATGAGGCGGTCACATGCTCGAAGGCTACATGTTGGATTTGGCGTGGTTGCTCGGCGCCTTGTTCTTCGGTGTCCTTCTCGGCTCGTTGACAGGACTGATTCCCGGATTCCACGTCAACAACGTGGCCCTGATTCTGCTCGCCCTCTCACCAGCCCTCCTTGACTTGGGCATCCCCTTGGCCTCCGTAGCGGCCATCATCGTGGCCACCGGCACGGTCCATACCTTCCTGAATTACATCCCTTCGGCGTTGATAGGGGCGCCTGACGGCGATACGGCACTCTCCTTGTTGCCAGGACACCGCATGCTCCTCTCGGGAAATGCCGCTCGGGGTGTTGCATGGTCAGCGAGAGGCTCCCAACTCGGCTTGTTCCTCTCCCTTCCCCTCATCATCGTCGCCAGAATTGCCTTTGGACCCGAACTTGGATGGTACGATGACCTCCGTTCTGTACTCCCCTTCGTGTTGCTGACCATTTCTTTGCTGCTGTTGGCCACCGAAACCACACGCCTTGACTGGCCGTTGTGGATGCAAAAACTCACAAGTGGCAAACTCGGTCGGGATTCACGGCTCGCTGGTTTTTTCGCAGCAACCGCCTTCTTCCTCCTCGCTGGGTTGTATGGCTGGGGCGTCTTTACCCTGCCCGCACGCTCCCCGGTCGGCATGCCCGATGCAAGCCTCTTGCTGCCGAGTCTCGCCGGTCTGTTCGGTATTGCCAACTTGCTGGACATTTACGCCACGACCTCCCACCTCCCCCCTCAGCGTGAGAACTGGGCACTCCCTCCCGTTCGTCCCTTGGTGGTGCCCTGCTTCTGGTCCAGCGTCGCCGGTGCCTCCATGGGTGTTTTGCCCGGCATGACCGCCTCGCAAGCCACCGTGTTGGTGATGGGTGGACGAAACTTGGCAGCGAAGGCCCAAGGCCGGCAAGGGTACGGCATGGATTGGGAGACCCGAAGATTGACCGAACTGTCCGATGACGAATTGCTCGAAATCGCCAAGGCCGAAGCAGAGGACGGCGTGGAAGGGCCTCAGACCAAACAGGATTTGGAAATCATCGCCATCCTGTCGGCCGTCAACACGGCGGTGACCGTCATGGTCCTTGGCTTCCTTTACATCATCAGCCGCTCAAGGTCCGGTGCCACACTCGCCCTGAAGATGATGTATCCCATTGAAACCTGGTCATCATTGGAGCCCACCTCGGATTTCATTCGGTTGTTGGCCGTGACGCTCGCCGCAGGCCTGCTTGCCATGCCCATGATGCGCTATGTTGGCAAGGGCATGTTACGCCTCCACGCTGCTATTCCTCTGCAGCAGATGGTCATGGGCGTCATCCTCTTCGTGGTGGCACTGGTGTGGCTCTCCACAGGATTTGTCGGCATCGGTGTCCTTATTGTGGGCACCATCATCGGTTTGCTACCACCACGGATTGGCATACGCCGGTCCCACGGCATGGGCATCATTTTGGTGCCGATTATGATTTACACCTTCGCCCAAAAATTCGACAGTTTTGGCTTCATTTGAACAAGGACGTGACCGCATGAAAACCCACCTCACCGCAACAAGCCTGATCTTGCTTTTCCTCCTCTCCCTCGCCTCGCCACTTGCGAGCACACCGCTCGAGGAGGTGGAGCACACTGCTGCCAAAACCTCTGCTCGTGCCACCGCATGCAGCGGAAGTGTCTGCATCAACGAAGTCATCCCCGACCCGCAAGGAGCAGACAACGGACTCTACCCCAACGGCGAGTGGTTTGAACTCTACAACAACGGCGGCATGGACGTCGACCTCACAGGTTGGAAGGTCACCACCAGTGCCAACAAAGCGCTGACCATCGACGCCAACACCATCGTTGGCTATCAGAGCGGAAACAGTTCCACTTGGACCATCAGCCCCGGTGAGTACGTCGTTATCGCCAGAAACGGAGACAACAACTTCTACATGACCAACACCGGATTGTCGATGACGCTGGTGGACAACAACAACAACCAGCTTCACACAGCCACGTGGGGCTCAGTTACCTCAGGAACCAGTTACGAACAGGACCCCGCCAGCGCTACGGCCAACTGGATTCCAACGGGAGGGCCTTCCCCCGGGCAAGTGAATTCTGCAGGCGGCCCCGTCACGCTGATTCCAGGTGATTTGGTGATTTCGGAAGTGATGCCAAACCCCTGGCCTTCCTACGACAACGACACGTGGCCCGGAGGTGAATGGGTTGAGATCATGAACACCGGAAACAGCGACATTGACTTGACAGGTTATTCGCTGGTCGACGCCGCAGGAAACACACTCGAATTCAACACCACCCACCTCGTCAATGCCACGGCAAGCCCCAGCAGTTACATCATTTCCGCAGGAGGACACCGCATCATCGCTGTCAACGGTACGAGCCCCTACGGCGTGCTCAACAACGGGGCGGAAACGCTCACCCTCAAATGGCCCAATGGAAGTCCAACTCACGAAATCTCATGGTCGGCTACCATCCAGGGATTTTCCCTTGACGACTCCATGCAGAGCAACGGCCTGTGGTCCTACGCCGCCTACCCGTCTCAAGAAGGGATGAACCCGATGGGCCTTGAGTTGATGCCACGCCAAGCCTTTGATGTTCAGTTCACGGAAGTCCTTCCAAACGCCACCAGCGATGGGGCAAATTTCCCCGATGGAGAATGGGTTGAACTCCACAACACGGGCACCACCACCGTCGATTTGATGGGATGGACCATCCTTGACGGCATGGGGAACCTCACCCACATCGACCCGGGAAGCCTGGTGTTCAACAGCACGCAAGGGGCAACAACGATTCAGCCTGATGGACGTCGACTCGTTCAATTCACCGACCACACCCAATTGTGGGACAATTACAACCACATGTTCCTCCGTGAGCCCTCAGGGCAAATCGTTGACACGCTGTTCTACACCACGGACTATGGCGAGGATATCGCGCTCATTCGGGGGTCACAACCCACGGACCCGTGGATTCCAGCAGCATGGAAAACCCCGGGACAACCTGAACCCGGAACCATGCCGTCGTCGAGCACGGTGAGGTTTTCAGAAATCCTCCCCGACGGTGTTGGCGCTGACAATCAACAATGGCCAGCAGGCGAATGGCTCGAACTTCACAACTACGGCAACACGGACGTTGACCTCACGGGGTGGAAATTGCAAGCAGCCTCCCGTTCCTTGACCCTTCACGAATACAACATGCCGTTGCAAGCAACGCCGATGCTCCCCGCAGGGGACGTGGTCCTCATCGCCTTGAACGGGACCAGTTCCTTCTATCTCAAGCATACCGCAGCCGACTCCATCGGACTGCTCGATGCGGGCGGGGCGACCGTCGATACCATCACGTGGACCCGAACCGTCGAAGGAGAATCGCTGGTGCCACCCAACAGCACGCATGCGGGCGTCGGGCCCAACGCCAGCAACGCCACGGGAGATTGGATCCTCTCGGCATGGGCCACGCCCGGTGAGTTGAACCCGCTGTGGCCTGCATACAACGGCTCGGTTGAACTGAGCATCACGGAAGTACTCCCGTATTGCAACGATGATTCCATCACGCCAACGGAAGATTGGGTTGAAGTCCACAACACGGGCGAGACGCCCCTGAACATCAGCCGCTGGTCGGTCCTCAACGGTGACGGTGACCGACGATTTTTCCGACTCAACCAACTGTGGAGCCAACCCAACTCCACGGCCACTGAACTGCTCCAACCCGACGAACGAGCCGTGTTTTTGATGGAGGAGTGGATCATGACCGGCTTGGGAGATTCCTTTGACCTGCTTCACCCCGACGGCGACATCGTCGACAGTGCCTCATGGACCGTCATCACCGACTGCCAAACGCTGATGCCTGGCGAAGAAAACAACGAGGGATGGCAGCATACGCTGTGGCCAACGCCCGGAACGGCTGAACCTGACCCCGACCAGTTTGCCTCAAAAGACGACCTGATGTTCACGCGATTCATGGCTTCGGCCAGCACATCCATTTCGGGCGACATGGAGTTCATTGAAATCACCAACCTCGGCGAAGAACTCGCGGTCCTCAACGGCTGGACGCTTCGCTCGACAACCGGTTCCCTGACGACGTACAACGCCACCATCACTTCATTGATGATTCAGCCGCAAAGTTCCGTTCTTCTCGCCAACGATGCAGACGCCTTGTCGGTGTTCGAACAGGGGACCATCGTCGATATCGAAAGCGCACTCGACCGCACCTTCTACTTCCCGGATTCCGGTACGGCATTGCAATTGCTGGACCCGTCCGGAGCCCAAGCCGATACGCTCGTCTACGGCAACGGTCCTGTTTCACTGGCCGGCTGGAGCGGCATCTCACTCGTGCCGCCGCTCACGAATCTTGACAACCTCATCTACCTGCGGGGCAGCGGTTGCGGCGACACACCCGATAGCAATACGGTGGAAGATTGGCACCACCGGTGGAGTCGGTTGGGAGGCAGCACCTTTTGTTACGACACCTCGTTGACCAGCACCGCCACCATCACGCCTTTGATTGCCCCTGAGAACGGTCTCGTGGACCTCCTCGCATGGGTCGATGGAGCGACAACCTCGCTGAACGTCCACCTGTACCAACTCCAAGAGCCACATCTGGTCGAAGCGCTGGTCAATGCCCAAACGAGAGGCGTTGACGTTACGGTCGTGTTGGACTACGGCGATAACTGGTGGAGTCAATATGCGATGGAGACCCAACAAGGCATGGCCACGGAATTGCTGGCTGGAGGTGTCAGTGTGTTCTGGTTTGGTGATACCGGAGAAAATCCCTACGCCTACATCCACAGCAAAGCCGCCGTTCGTGACGGTGAGAGCGTGTGGATCGGCTCGGGCAACTGGAAGTCCACTTCTCAACCCGCACCCGGTGAGCCTGGAAACCGAGATTGGGGGGTCATCGTCGACGATTCCTCACTTGCGCAAATGGTGCTCCAGCATCTTTCCTTTGACGAGGACGACCTCAAATCCCACATCACGCCCGTTTCGTTTGCAGATGCTCCGAACGGATGGACCATGCCGGACACCGGGGCGGTCGTCGGCCAAACTGCGAGCGGCATCACGGGTGACTACGATGCCACCCTGCTCGTTTGCCCGGACAACTGCATCGGCGAACTGGTGAACATGCTCGACAGCGCCGAAGAAGAAGTCCTCCTCTCGTTGCAATACCTCGACATGGATTGGTCCTACGGTTGGGGAGAAAACCCCATCGTAACCGCTCTTGAAGACGCTGCTGAACGAGGCGTTCAAGTCCGACTCATTGTCAACGGAGCCTACCTCGACGAGGACATCCAAAGCGTGGTCGACCGGATGAATGAGGAATGGAATTTCACCGAAGGTTACGACACCGCAGCCATTGTCATGAGTGCGGACGAGACTTCGGTCACCAAACTCCACAACAAGGGCGCCATTGTTGACGGTGAACACGTGCTCATCTCGTCCATCAACTGGGGCGATTCTGCACTCGTACGCAACCGAGAAATGGGCCTCTTGCTCAGCAGTGAATCGGTTGCTTCGGTGTTTGAGACCTCGTGGTGGGAAGACTGGCATCGTGTTGACAACACAACGGACAGCGACCAAGACGGATTGCTGGACATCTGGGAGGTTGAACACGGCCTCAACCGCGCCCAACGCAGCGTCGTGGGCGACGGGCTCAGCGATGAATCCATGCTCGACGGTGACGACGACGGCTTGTCCAATTACGCCGAGCAACTCCACGGTGGAGACCCGAACAACGCCGACACCGACGCCGATTGCATTCCCGACGGCCTTGAAGTGGCCTGGGCGCAATCAACTGCGCTGGACATGTCGGTTGACGATGTTTCACCCTTTGATGCCCTCAACAGTGCCGATGCCGACGGCAACGGCGTGAACGAAAGCGACGAACTGGGTTGTGACTTGGGAGGTGTCGTTGAGACGCCCGATGACAACACCACGACGCCGAGCGAAGATGATGACGGCGACGGCGTGTTGAACACGAACGATGACTGTCCCGATACCGAAGCAGGCGTCGCCACCGATGACAAAGGCTGTTCCTCGCAACAACGTGCCGCCCTTGTCCAAGACAGCTCCGACAACACCGCTGGAGAGACGGCAGAATCCTTCTTCTTCATCCTCATGATCGTTGCTTTGGCGCTCTCCGGCGGCGCCTTCGTCATCCTGCGAAAGATGAGGTCGGAGGCAGAGGATGTGAAAGACAGCATCACGGAATCAGACTTCGTTGAGTTTACCGCGACCCCAAGCGAACCGACGTGGCAGGCCCCTGTTCTCGACGCCTCAGCGCCCATCGTCACGCCCGACATGCTCGCCCGCGTTCCCGGCTGGACAGCCGATATGGTCGCAGAGTACCTCAAGCAAGGATGGACCATGGACCAGCTGGCGAACTACTACCAAGAACAGGTTGCCCAACACACTTCTCCAGAGCAACATTGAAACGGGACCTTGACGACCCGAATTTGATAGCCATGGAGATGCGAAGCAGCAACCCAGTCCTCAATCGGAACTTTTGGAGCAACCTGACGGGAAACGACCGCATGACCCTTGAGGGGAGTCTTCGGAAAATCGGCTACCTTCTCTCCGTCACCGTCCTTACGGCCTTGGTCTCGGCCGTCTTGTGCATCAACGCCATCAACAACGGAAGCGGTGCGTTGGTGGTCACCGGCCTTATGGGTCTTGGCTTCATGGGCGGGTTCATCATCGCCTTGCTGATCTTCTTCATGCGTCCAGAAAACCCTGCGGCATTGATGAGCCTCTATGCCATCTTCCAAGGCTTCGCCATCGGTGCTTTTTCACTCTACTTCGAAAGTTTGGTCGATGGTGTGGTTCTTCAGGCAGCCTTTGGCACAGTCGGCATTACCGCCACGATGTACCTCATGTATGCATCACGAGTGATTCGCCCAACCCCGACCTTCAACAAAGTCATCGGCGGACTGGTTATGAGCATCATGTTCCTGTACTTGACCTCGTTTTTCCTGTCGTTGTTCACGGGCTATGACGTTCCGTTCTTGCACAGCACGGGCCCCATCGGTATCGCCGTGACGGCCTTCATTCTCGTCGTGGCGGCATTGACCCTCATCTCGGACTTTGGATTCATTGAATCCGGCACCCGATACGGCGCTCCCAAGAACATGGAGTGGTACGCTGCCTTCGGCATCTTGATGTCCCTCATTTGGATTTATGTTGAAATGGTCAAGTTGCTGTGGAAACTCAACGCCTACAGGGACTGATGCCAGCATGGTGCGAACCATTCCTACCGTTGATTTTCAACTCGCATTGTCCGAGTTGGAACAGGACCGGGAAACATTCGTTCAAGACGTCGGTAACGCTCTGAAAGACATCGGTTTTTTCGCCCTCATCAACCACGGGATTCCTCGCTCGCTCATCAACGAAACCTACCGCCAGTGCGATGCTTTTTTTGACCTCGACGAAGCGACCAAGCGAACCTATCTTCAGCCAAACATCGCCCACCAGCGTGGCTACACGGCTTTCGGTGTCGAGCACGCCAAAGACAACCCAGCACCTGATTTGAAGGAGTTTTGGCAGGCTGGGCGTCCGTATCCCAACGACGGGAGCACACCCACCTACCCACAGAACGTTTGGCCTACGGAACACGTCGAAGGATTCCAAGAGACGACTGAGAAACTGTACTCGGGAATGGAATTGCTGGCCCAGCGCTTGCTGGAAGCCTGCTCTCTGTACCTCGGCCAAGAGGCAACGTGGCTTCCCGATATGTCGGTGGAGGGCAACACCATCATGCGGATGATTCACTACCCACCGCTTGATGACTCCATGCCCGAGGGTGCCGTTCGTTCAGCCGCCCACGAAGACATCAATTTCATCACGCTGCTGGTCACGGCAACAGCAGACGGTTTAGAGGTCATGGACCACGACGGCACATGGATCAAGGTACAGGGTGATCAAGACGCCATCATCGTGGATTCTGGTGACATGCTCCAGAACCTCACCAACGGTCTGTTCAAATCAACCACACATCGCGTGGTGAATCCAAAACACGCCAACACCCGCCGCTATTCCATGCCGATGTTTGTCCATCCACGCAACGAGATTGACCTCACACCGAACCCAACCTTCGTCGAGATGACCGGAGGTGTGCCTCTTTACCCCTCCATTTTGGCTGGAGATTACCTGCACCAACGACTCAAAGAAATCGGTCTGATATGAGGTGAAGAGGTGGACATCACCGAATTGATTCGTGCCGTTCAATTTCGGCGTTCCCAACCTACCGACCTGCTCAAGCAGTTTGTCTCGGGCGTCGCCGATGGAAGCGTTCCTCACGAGCAAGCCACCACCTGGCTGAAAGCGGTCCACCAACACGGATGCACAGCAGAAGACAAAGTGGTGCTTACGCAGATGATGACCCAGTCCGGTTCCATTCTCACGTGGAAGGAAGGAACTCCTGTCGTCGATAAGCACAGCACGGGTGGTGTGGGCGACAAAATGTCGCTGATGCTCGCCCCTGCACTGGCCGCCTGCGGTTGCCGGGTACCCATGCTCGCAGGGCGAGGCTTGGGCCACACGGGTGGCACCATCGACAAGTTGGAATCCATACCCGGATTCAACTGTCGGCTCACGCCCGAAGAGATGCGCATCGCTGTTGAGCGGGTGGGCTGTTGCATCGCCGTTCAAAACGACGCGATTGCTCCGGCAGACGGTGTGCTCTATGCGCTTCGCGACATCACCGACACCGTTGACAGCGTGCCCCTGATCACGGCCTCGATCGTTTCAAAAAAAGCTGCAGAAGGGCTTGACGCACTCGTGTTGGATGTCAAAGTCGGACAGGCAGCCTTCATGAAAACGCTCGAACAGGCCCGAGAATTGGCCCGCTCAATGGTTGAGACGGCCAACGGGATGGGCATTCAAACGAAAGCACAGATCACCCGAATGGACAACCCCATTGGATCCCATGTTGGCAATGCACTGGAAGTCATCGAGAGTGTGGAGGTGCTGAAGGGTGGAGGGTCAGAGGACACCCGGAATCTCGTGGTTCTGCAGGGGGCTGCCTTACTCTCCATGACCCACGGTCTGACCGACGAAGAGGCGACCAAGCGAATGGAGGACGTCCTCGACAACGGTGAGGCACTGCGTGTGTTTGAGCGGATGTGTGTTGAGCAAGGTGTCGACAAAGAGATCGCAGCGAGCCTCATTCAAGACCCTCCAGCGGTGGTGGGCGAAGCGGCCTACCAAACCGACATCTTGGCGCCATCAACCACCACGGTCCAATCCATTGATGCCATGCAGATGGCTGAACTGGCAAGGAACCACGGGGCAGGTCGGTTTGCCCTTGAGGACATCATCGACCCTCTTGTTGGCTTCGTCATCCACTGCACACCGGGCGACACCGTTGAGGCGGGAACATGCTTGCTCACCTTCCATCACAACCGAAAATTGACCCAACGAGAACATGAAGACCTCGAGGCAATTGTCGTGGGTGCCAATTCCCACCTCGAACCCGTCCCCCGATTGGTGGAGACGATTGAGTTGAACTCAACGAAGCCGTGATAAAGGGGATGTGTGTCGCCCACTCTGCCGATTTAGCTTAGCTGGTGGAGCGTGGGACTGTTAATCCCAAGGTCGTGGGTTCGAGCCCCACAATCGGCGCCATCGTGACCCTCAATCCCTTCTTGCCGTTGCCATGGGAGTGGACTGCGCCCCCTCAGTGGGATAGACCCCCCAGTAGGCTTCACGTGCTTCCTGATTGACCTGCATGCACAACTCCACATCACCGGGCCGGTCGGGCATGGATTGGGTCCCGTTGAGGTGTTCGATCATCGGCTGAATGTTGGACATGTTGACCACGCCCCAGCCGACCTGCGTACAAGGGGCAACGGGTGAGATGGGCATCGTACCGCTGGTTGGGTCCCACGTTGAAAACGAGGGATACCATGCAGAAAGGTTCAGTGCGTTTCGAACATCGCTGTTCGTGATTCGAGCATCGCTTTCATCCATTGGCCAACTTCCGTGAACCAACGCCCCATCTCGTTCATCGCTGGAAGCCCCGGAACCAAAGTCCCCCACCTCTTCCCGGAGGTGTTCAAGCACAAAGGAAAGAATCCCCGCCGTTCGGGGGGTTGCAAAGGAGGTCCCGGAGGTCTCGTGATAGCCGTCCACGTCGTCATGATTGGGTAACACTTGCGTCCAATCCGCTGCGATGTCGGGATAGGAGCCGCTCATGGTTTCCTTTTGGTCGTCGCCTTCTTCGGCATAACCAGCGATGCCGATGGACCACGGAGGGCCCGCTGTCGCATCTTGAACGGCAGGTGATGGCGTGTTGTCGGCCGCTCCGGTGTGGATTTTGTTGTTCACCACCACCGTTTGATGCGTACCGGTTTCAATCCCCGGAACGGGAAGGGAACCGATGGCACCGAACGAAGTGGTCACGATGTCCACGAGCGGTTGATTGCCCGCAGCGAGCACCGCCTCGGTTGAAAAGCCCTCAACGAAGAAAATGACAGCATCGGGATTCGCATCCAACACAGCTCCGGTAACGGCCGTCCCGTGTCCGTCAGACGGGTCGTCAAGAATGTGGATGTCTGTGCCTCCGTCTGGCGAGGTCCCGATGATTTTGGTGCCTTCGAAGTATACGATGTCCGACGTGGTGATGGTGTCCCAACATGCCGCTTTGTCAGCCTCGTAGCGTTCCTGCCAGGTACCTTCGAGGGTTGGGACGCATGTTTTGGTCACCCCAAGCCCGTCAAGTAGCCAATCGGGATAGGTTTCGTTGGTTCGGAAGTGATCGTGATAGACATTGATACCCGTGTCAATGGGAGCAACGACGGAATACGGTCGCCATGATGAGGTGGGAGGTTGACCGTCAAGGATCTCGTTCGATGAGAGGTCTTCGCCTTTGAGCATCGCAGCACCGACGAACAAACTGGCCACCAGCAACGTGGCCAGAAGTGCAGCCATCGGGCCCTTTGAGGGCCCCGTTGCCGCTTGGACAGCATCGGCAGCATCCAGCGTGTCCATGACTATCCCTCACGGTCCTCCCAAAGAAAGGTATGCCTGTGAACGCGTTCACTCCCACTCGATGGTACCGGGTGGTTTGTGGGTGATGTCGTACACCACCCTGTTGACTGCACCCTTCACCGTGTTGGTGATGCGGGTGCTGATCTTCTGCAGAATGCGATGAGGGATTTCTGAATAGCGGGCCGACATCCCGTCCATGGATTGAACGGCACGAACGACAACGGTCTCGCCGTAGGCTCGAACATCCCCATGGACACCGACGCTTCGAACGGGGAGAAGTGCTGCAAAGTACTGCCATGGCAGGTCCATTTCACCTCGCTCGGCTGCTGCTTCGAATTCCTCCTCAACAATGGCACAGGCCTCACGAACCACACCTACTCGCTCCGGCGTCAACTCGCCCAAGGTTCTCACCGCCAAACCGGGTCCGGGGAACGGCTGTCGCTCGGCCACGTTGATCTCGAGCTTACGAGCCAGTTCACGCACCTCGTCTTTGTAGAGCTCTCGAAGCGGTTCAACGACGCTGAGCGTCATGTCTTCGGGCAGGCCACCGACGTTGTGGTGGGACTTGATGGTATCACGTACACCCCCTCCTGATTCAATCCAGTCGGGTGCAATGGTCCCTTGAACCAAGTATTTCGCACCGCATTTGGCTTGCTCGTCCTCAAAGATTCGAATGAACAATTCACCGATGACTTTCCTCTTTTGCTCGGGCTCAGTCACACCTTTCAGGGCCTCGAAATAGCGGTCTGCTGCCTTGACGGTGATCAGATTGATGCCTTGTGCCTCGAGGAGTGCCTCGATTTGTTCGGTCTCGTTTTTGCGCATGAAGCCGGTGTCAACGTAGACACAGTGGAGCAAATCACCCACGGCCTTGTTGGCGATGACCGCAGCGACGGTTGAATCCACGCCACCAGAACAAGCGATGATTGCGACATCGTCAATGGTTGCTTTGAGGGATTCAATGCTCTCCGCAATGAATTCCTCGGCGTCAAACATCTCACGCACCGCCGTTGACTTCACGGTCTTGGGCCTTTACACGCTCAATTTGATCGAGTTTGTTTTGTTCAAGGGCAGCAGCGTACGTGGCGTTGGAAAGTGCCAGCATCTGCACGGCCAGGTAGCCAGCGTTGTCACCACGGTCAACACCCACGGTGGCAGCGGGCACACCGGGCGGCAACTGAGCGATGGAGAGCAAAGAATCGTAGGGGACCTTGCCTCCACACGGCACGCCGATGACGGGTTTGGTGGTCAAGGCTGCAACGGCACCGGGAAGGGCAGCAGCCAAGCCGGCCATGGCGATGAAGACAGAACAGCCGTCATCGATGGCATCGCCGACGATTTGCTCAACAAATCGGGGCGACCTGTGAGCGGAGGCGACGCGGAGCTGATAGGGGACTCCGAACTGTTCCAAGATTTTCGTGCATTTCTGGGCGACGGGCATGTCCGAAGACGACCCCAACAATATGGTAACATCCATGCGAGTTGGCCATCGCGGATGGTTCTTTTAGATGCCTGCTGGCAAAAACGGAGGCTGGAGCCTCATTCCTCTTCCGTTTGACCATTTGAGCCGACCACAACGTTGTTCCAATCCACGTTCGAAAAGGCATGCATGGGAACGACGACGCCGGTCTCAAAGGCCTCAAATCGGAGCGTTGGTTGGTCGTCAACCACGGTCCCGTGAACCACGGAAAGCACATCGCCAACCCTCTTCCAACCGAGTTCACCCTGTCGCCAAACGCCCGTATGCACGGTCCAACCCGGCAAGGCCTCCGTAGAAAGAACAGCGTTGGCGTCACAAACCTGCTGAAGACCCGGCGAGGTGCAGGCAGCCAGGTGGCTCATGGCGACAAACAACATGGGAACGACTCCGATCACGGCTGCAAAACTGACCCACCACCACGCTTCAAGATCAAGAAATTCAATCAACAGCAGCAAGACCAGTGCCGCCAAGAGCATCGCACCAGCCAGTGCCATCTTTGGTTCACGATGAGCACTCTGTCGCTGACCAAGCCCGGTCCAATAGGTCAATCCAAGCATGCCGAGGGCGGCGGCAGAGAGGGGAAAACGGACCTCGGGATAGCGTCCAAACAGCAGAAGCATCACCATGAAGCCGACGGGCAACAACGCCCATGCAAACACGAGCAACGAAATGGTGTATTCCGCTTTTGGCTGGAAAACCGTCCAGCCCGGAGGGACATCGTCGCTGGAATCCACAGACTTTGGTCAAGGGTGCAGAGAATAAGTGTATCTCAACTCAAGCATCGTCGAACGGATGGCGCAAGCAGAGATTGCGGGCTGCATACACTTCGTCCACCCGACGAACCGGTGTGGTGACCGGTGCTGCATGCAGCGTTTCCGGATCCGTTTTGAGTACCTGAACGAAATGTTTTGCAAACGTATCGAGCGTGTCCTTGGATTCGGTTTCCGTTGGTTCAATCATCATGCATTCGGGAACGACCAGCGGGAAGTACACCGTTGGCGCCATGTAACCACGGTCGAGCAAGCCCTTCGCCACGTCCATGGCCGAGACGCCCAAAGCTTCCTTGGCGGGTTGCATGGAGAGCGTGAATTCGTGCTTGGCAACATCGGTCTCGGCCCCGTCAACGAAGAGGTGGTCGACACCAGCCGTTTTGGCCTCTTTGTGAATGACATGGCGGAGGTAGTTGGCGTTCAAGACGGCGTGTTCGGACATCGTGGTCAGGCCGTTTCCATACCGGCGGTAGTAAGCCCAACATCGAATGACAGCCCCTGCATTTCCGTGCCATTGCTGAATCTTTCCGATGCTGTGTTCGGGTTCGTGCCAGTGGTACCAGTGTTCGTCCACCGCCATGCTGCGTTCCTCAGCATTGGGCTCTCGCCGAGCGGCCAGAGGTCCGGGGAGGAAGGGCGCAAGGTGAGCTTTCACGCCGATGGGTCCTGATCCAGGGCCGCCGCCACCGTGCGGCTGCGAGAAGGTCTTGTGAAGGTTAAAATGGACCGCATCAAAACCCATCAACCCGGGCGAGGTAATACCGAGAATGGCGTTGAAATTCGCCCCATCGTAGTACATCTGGCCGCCAGCTTTGTGGACAATATCGCTCGCCGCTGAAATGTCGGCTTCAAACAGACCAAGCGTGTTTGGGTTGGTGATCATCATTGCAGCCGTGGTCTCATCGGCCACCGCAGCGAGTGCATCCAAGTCAATACGCCCGTCGGCTCGGCTTGGAATCTCAACGATTTCAAAACCGGCCATAGCGGCGCTGGCGGGGTTGGTGCCGTGGGCAGAGTCTGGAACGATGACCTTGGTCCGCTGGTCTTCTCCACGAAAACGGAAGTATTCCTGGATGCACCGAACAGCGGTAAATTCTCCTTGAGCACCCGCAACAGGTTGGAGGGTGACTTGGTCCATACCCGCACAAACTTCCAGCATGTGTTGCATCTCGTAGTAAATCGAGAGCAGACCTTGGAGGTGATGTTCGGGTTGGTGAGGGTGGATATCGGCGATACCGGGGAGTTGGGCGATGACCTCGTTCACGCGCGGGTTGTGCTTCATGGTGCAGGAGCCCAACGGATAGAAGCCGGTATCGATACCGAAATTGCGCTTTGAAAGCCAGGTGTAATGGCGCACCATCTCGGGCTCCGAAAGCCTTGGCCATTGAGCTGCTTGTTTTCGCAAGAGGCCTTTGGGAACGGTGGGCTCGGTGGCGCATTCGAGCCCTTCTGGTTGACTGTAGCCGGTGTTTTCCGCCCCGTTGTGACCGAAGAGGTGGCTCATGCACTCACCTCCTGATGCTTTGACCACATCGCCAACTGCGCACAAAGCGCTTCGATGTCGGCCAGCGATGTTTGGTCCGTCGTCGTGACGAGGACGTGCTCGGTCATGTCGGGATACCAGCGGGACAGGTCAAACCCTCCAATGATACCGTTGGCATCGAGGTAGGCCAAACACGCTGATGCAGAGCCCGGCACTTCAATGACAAATTCGTTGAAATGGGAGGCACCGTGAGTGAGCCGAACACCCGGTGTTTCGCTGAGTGCTTCCTTTGCTTTCTGACACGCACGCATGTTTCGGTGGGCGAGATCGCGCAGCCCATCCGGTCCAAGCAGCGCCATGTGCATGGCGCCCATCAAGGCAATGAGCGTTTCATTCGTGCAGATGTTTGAGGTCGCTCGATGGCGTCGGATGTGCTGCTCTCGTGTCGAGAGGGTCAAGCAGTACGCTTCCTTTCCGTCAACGTCAATCGACCGGCCGACGATTCGACCCGGCATCAGCCGAAGGTAGGGTTTGGTGCAGGCGAAGATGCCGTAGAGCGGCCCGCCACCTGTCACCGGACTGCCAAGGGGCTGTCCTTCACCGACCACAATATCGGCACCGTAGTGCCCTGGTGCTTCGACCACGCCGAGTGAGATGGGTTGCACACCGACGATCAAGGCCGTGTGTTCGCCAACGATCTCCTTAACGGCGGTCAACCCCTCATCGAGAACTCCGAGAGGATTTGGCTGCTCGAGGTAAACGCCGCACGAACCCGCTGCTTGCTCAAGCGCCTGCAAGTCCAAGGTGCCGTCGTCATTGTGAGCGAGCATGCGAATTTCAATTTCTGCGCCCTGGCAGTAGTTGTGCATGACCGAGAGTTTGTCCGGAGGTGTGAGCGCAGAGACATAGACGGTGTTGGGCTGACTGGCTTTTCGGTTGTGAACCCGCACCGCACACGTCAGCGCTTCAGCGGCGGCGGTTGACCCATCATAGAGCGACAGGTTGGCGATGGGAAGCCCGACCAGTTCCGAGACAAGGGTTTGGAACTCCCACATCGCTTGGAGCATGCCTTGACTCACTTCGGGTTGGTACGGCGTGTAGGCCGTGAGGAATTCACCTCGGGTCACGAGTTGGAACACGGAGGCAGGGACGTAATTTCGATACAGCCCTGCACCAAGAAACGAAGGGCGACTGCCCATGGCGACGTTGGAGCCCAACAAGCGGCGGGCGTCACGAATGATTTCCTCCTCTGATTGAGGGCCTCGCAACGGCAAGTCGCCCTTGAAACGAACAGCGGTTGGAATATCGGCAAACAGGTCCTCCATGCTGTTGAAACCCATCTCCTTCAGCATCTCGGTTTCTCGGCCACGGTTGGGTAGTTGGTCGACCATCTCGCTTCCACTCCTCTGGGATGGTGAAAACCAGCCGCGTACCGCTCATAATGGATTGCTTCACGCCACCAGCGGAAGGGGAACAGCCTATGGCACGAAACGGTGTGGCAAGACCATGGTCCGAGTGGCGATGGTGGTCACCAATGCATGTGCACCGGACCCACGCGTCATGCGCCACGCAGCGTGGATGCACGAGGCTGGTTATGACGTCACCGTGCACGCCTTCGACCGTGACCAAACCGCACCGATGAGCGAGAATCACAACGGCGTTCGCATCATGCGCTACCATCTTGGGAACACCCCCTACGGTGGCACCTTGCGCACCTACCAGGGGATTCGTCGCTTCCAGCGCCACGTCGTTCGCACCCTCCTCAACGACCCCCCAGCGCTGGTGTACTGCCACGACGCCGACACGCTGCGCGTGGGCGTGGAGATCAAGACGGCATGCGGCGTACCGTTTGTGTTTGACATGCACGATCTCCAGCACACGTGGGTTCGTTTTGCAGCACCCAACTCAACCGTGCGAAAGATGGTGGCGCAACGCATGAAAAACCGTATGCTCAAACGCTGCCAATCAGCAAGCGCCATCATCACGTCAAGCGGAAAAACCGCCACGTCCACGCACACGGGCTTTGCTGAGTGGTTGAACCATCACGGTCAGCGGGCGAGCGTGGTGGAGAACAGACCGTCGCCTCCGTTCGGCCCTGAGAAGACCAAACCCGACGACCAATGGACGGTGGGGTTCATCGGGCGGGTCCGAGACAGACAAGCCATCGATGCACTGGTCGCGGCGGTTCGTTCGATTCCACCCCATCAGCGACCCTCGCTTCGGATTGCGGGCGATGGTGTCGCTGCAGCAGGGGTACGAAGGTTGCTCATGGACTTGGTTGAAGCGGGCGAATTGGAAGCCGAAGTCAGTGGTGCGTACACGCAGCAAGAACTTCCCGAATTGATGATGAGCATCGACGTCATGTTTGCTATGTATGCGCCTCAACGGGGAAACATCCTGCAGGGAGCGCTGCCCGTCAAGATGTTTGACGCTGCTGCTCAAGGTGTGCCTTCCGTGGTCAACGATGGTTGCTTGATGGGCGATGTCGCACAAGAAGAGGGCCTTGGACACACCGCAACCTGGGGAGATACCTCAAGCATCGCCAACGCCCTGCTCGGCGCAAAAGACGAGACGGTGAATCTTGACATCACCGGTGAGCGAGAACATCAACGATGGCTGGATGCCATGCGACCAGTCTTGGAAACCCTTCAGTAGAAGGGTGGACGGACGACCACGGCTTTGACCGATTTGCGGGGGCTGGCGACGATCATCACCTCGTCTCCTTCCGTCACGTTGGTCATGTAGCCGATACCGATGCCGGTGTTGTCCAAACATGGAGCCGGTGCACCGGATGTCAAGCGACCGATGGTTTCACCACCAAGCGATTGAACTTCTTTCCCCGGCCGAGGCAGTGGCCCTTTCTCCAAGTACCGAATCCCCCACCATCGCGCATCGGTTGCAGCGTGGCCAACCACACGGTGCTTGCCGATGAAATCGTGGTCGAGGTCGAGCCCAAAGGGCACGTTGGTTTCCCACGAGTCACGAGCGAGGAAGCCGTCGTCATCGTCTCCCGCAAGCGACGGCGAACAGAAGTCCACGCCCGACAAAAGGTATCCCTTTTCCAGACGAAGCGTATCTCGAGCTCCCAAACCCACGGGGGTTGAGCCGGCCGCAATCAAGGCGCGCCAAAGTGCTGGAGCGTCGTTGCTGGGCACGAAGATTTCGTAGCCTGCTTCGCCGGTGTACCCCGTACCTTGAATCCACCCGGACAAGCCAAGAGCGTTTTCCGTCAACTGTCGCCATTTGAATCGGCCAACATGTTGCCCTTCCCCGAGAGCAGCATCAAGGATGGTTTTTGCTTCGGGGCCTTGAAGCGCAAGAATGGATGTTTCGGCTGACAGGTTTTCCATCTTGACCGAACCGTCGGCTGGCATGTGTTTGGAGAACCACGACCACATGACGTCGATCATGGAGGCATTGGGAACACCCAAGATTTCCTCTTCACTCACCACGGCAAAAATCATGTCGTCAATGAGGAAGCCATCTTCGTCCAAAAAATGGGTGTACGCACAGCGACCTGGAGCGATCTTGGTCACGCACTGTGTCGCCATGCTCTCCAACCACGAGCGTGCGTTGGGGCCGGAGAATCGGAACGAGCCCATGTGGGAAACATCAAACAGGCCTGCAGAGGCACGCGTGGCGAGATGCTCATCACGAATGTTCGCATACCAAATCGGCAATTCAAAGCCGTGGAAATCAACCATGTTTGCATCAAGCGCAAGGTGTTCCTCAAAGAGGGCGGTGCGAACGGGTGGTGTGTCGCTCATGATGCATGCACCGCCAATCGCCACATAAACATCGGTAAACGAGAGGTTCAAGAAAGCGCTGGCATGCCTCGTAAAATTTCCTCTCCATGGTGAATCACCCGCTCGAGGAACCTGTCGAGCGAAGCATGCGAAACCTCCTCATTGACCAGCACCATTCGCAAAACGACATCGTCCCCGATGTTGGAACGGCTCACCATGAAGGAGCCTTCATCCATCAGGCGCTGTCGAATCTCAGCGTTGAGCGCGTTGAGGTCGCCATCACTACCATTGTTGAACCGGAAACACACGTTGGTCCACGACCGAGACGACATCATTTCGAGAACGGGATGAGCTTCAATTGCCGTTTGTAGATAATCAGCGTCCGACATGTGACGGTCGACCATGGCTGCCCAACCAGCATCGCCTCGAACCCTCCATTCAACCCACAACTTCAGCGCGTCGTTGCGCCGAGCACACTGAAGCGAGTACCGACCGAGGTCATCGAGTGCTGCTTCGCTGTGGAAGAGGTAGTGAGCGACATTGGTATGATCGCATAAACGGCGCAGGACGACGGGGTTCTTGATGAGGAAAACACTGCACATCAACGGCACACCCATCATTTTGTGGGCGTCCCAACAAATGCTGTCCGCCTTTTGAACACCGGTCATCAGGGCTGCATGCGTGGTTGAGAACAGGCACGTCCCCCCCCATGCGGCATCGACGTGCAACCACATCCCCTCGGCATGGGCGACATCTGCAAGCTCGTCAATCGGGTCAAACGCACCTCGCACGGTGGTTCCTGCTGTTGCAACCACACAAAACGGCTGCATACCCTCTTGTCGAGCATAGGCAATTTCCTCCTTCAGTCGGTCGGTTCGCATTCGTCCGTCTTCATCGCAGGCCACTTTGATGATGTTCTGATGACCGATTCCGATGACATTGGACGACATCAAGACAGAATAATGCGCCTCTGCTGAAACGAAAACTGCCATCTTCCTTCCGTCAAATCCCGTTTTCGTGGAACCGGGTATGATCTGCTCACGAGCACACAGCATCCCGAGCATGTTACCGTTTGAGCCGCCAGTGGTGAAGGTACCAAAACCATCGGGAAAACCAACCATCTCGTTCATTCGCTTGATGAGGGTCTGCTCGATGATCGTGCCCATGGGAGAAAGTTCGTAGGTGTACATCGAATTATTGGTGGCTGCAGCAATCATTTCACCAGCAAGGGATGGAAGCGAGAGTCCCCCCCACAACGGATTCATGAATTCGGGGCGATTGGTTTTGACGCTGTTCGCAATGTAGGTGTCGAGGTCGTCGAGCACGGCATCCATTCCATATCCTTGAATGGGCAAACCGAGGTCAAGCGTTTTGCGCATGCTGTCGAGGCTTGACGGGGGATTGACCCGACCGGGTTCATCCTTGGCCTTGATGTGAGCCACGATGCGGTTTGTGACCTCGTCAAGGAAAGCCCTTGCTTCATCGGTCATGATTCGGAGACCACCGCGCCCCGCTTATGAGCATGTGTATGTGGATGGCAGGAAGACGAAATGG
>JAYPIL010000023.1:0-2015 GCA_038127845.1 Candidatus Poseidonia sp. | reverse complement strand
CATGCTGGGCCAAATTGGAAGCAAATGGTTGGATCGTCTCCATCAACAACTCGCCAAAGAATTGCGTGGAAACGGATGGTCTCAAATGGAGATTGCACGAGCAACGGGCTCGACACAAAGCACGGTCTCTCGCCAAATCATGAAGCCGACCGTATCGCTCAATGCTTCGGCAGACGAGACAACGGTTGACGGATGGGCGCAGGAGTTGGCCATGTCGCTGGCGCAACTTGGCCCAAACACCAACGTTGTTCGCCAGCGTCTCGTCTTTGAATTCCAATTTGGCGGGAACCAAACCTTGCGGTACGACAAGACGCTCACGGGCATGAACCTCAACGAAGACCAAGCCAGCAGAGCACTGTTGCGAAGGCTCGAATGGGCCACTGGCCGCTTGGATTTGCGGAGACTCTCGAATTACATGCCCGCCGTTGGCATGAACATCGCTGCCTGCCTCGAAGATGCAACAACCAACGAGGAGGTTGGCGCCTACCCCGGACGAATGACGCTCGTGGACAACGTCTTGCGGCGTCATGAAACACCGGAGTTGGGGGCCTCAAACCATTTGGCCGATGTGTTGCTTCAGGCCAAAGCCGTTGACCCCGAGAAATGCGCCATTCTCAACCTCAAACCTCCGACATTGGACGGCATGGTCGACCAAGGCGACATCAATTACATTTCCGATGAACTGGACTACAAATTGGGACTGGCTCCCAAAGGCCTCCTTCAGGCTCATGAAGGGCGGCTTGACATCATCCTCGATGAGGGGGCGTTTGGCTGGGAGCCATCCCTCTACATCCTCGCCCCCAATCCCATGGATTTGATCGATAGGGTCCACGCCATTATCGACGCCATGGACACGGAGTGATACCATGCAACGCTTCTTTCTCGTTCTACTGGTCCTTCTCACACCGATGAGTGGATGCCTCGCACCAGAACTGTTGGTCGTGGACGACGCAGGGAACTGCGAAATCTTGCCTTCACGAGGAGAAGATGGCACGTTGAAAATCCTCACCTACGATATCGCAGCGTTTTCGGATGCCATGCTCGCCAACTTCACCGAACAAACGGGTGTTGCTATCGAACTGGTGTACGCTGAAGACGCAGGTGGCATTCTTGAAATCATGCTCCAAACGCAAGCCGCACCCCAAGTGGACCTTGCTGTGGGCATCGACAACACCTACCTCCAAACAGCCCTCGAGTATTGTTTGCTGACCGTCAACGAGGTGGACACCTCCAGTGTCGATCCGAACGTCATGGTGCACTACGATGGCCCCAAGGCTGTTCCATTTGACCAGGGCCATGTTTGCCTCAATTACGACGAGGAGGTCGTCGACGGAGAAAACCTCACTGCACCCCAATCACTCTGGGACCTCACCCAACCGTCATGGGCTGACAAAACCGTGTTCCCCTCTCCCCTCACCTCTTCGCCCGGACGGGCGTTCATGGTGGCGACCATCGACTATTTTGAAAACGACGAAGACGCCAACACCACGGCATTTGACTGGTGGAAGGCCATGAGCGAAAACGGTGCACGGTTTACCACGGGTTGGACTGAAGCATACGAGATTCACTACAGCGGAGGCTACGGTGCTTGGGTGGACGGTCACTTGGGCGATGCGGCCATGACCGTATCCTATTGCCATTCACCCGGTGTTGAGGCATTTTACGGTGGCAACTGGACCAAATCCACTTCGGTGGTTTTACCGAGAGCGACCTTCCATCAAGTCGAGTACGGAGGGCTGGTCAACGGTGGCGGCAATGTCGAGGCTGCCAATGCCTTCCTCACCTATCTGCTCAGCGCTGACATCAATCGCAACATGCCCGAAAACAACCTCATGAAATCGGTGTTGACCAACGCCACATGGCCAGAAGAAGAGGGTTATCGCTACCACACGGACCTCCCGACCCTCAACGCCAACATCACCACGCAGCGCATTGGTGACGACATGGACGCTTGGTTGGTTGCATGGGCCGAAGCCACCTCATGAGGCAAGCACCATGCAGACCACACGAATGTC
>JAYPIL010000022.1:0-27036 GCA_038127845.1 Candidatus Poseidonia sp. | reverse complement strand
CGTTGTGAGGATAATTTGGCCCTTGGGCCTTGTCCAACGTTGAAGCACGACCAAACGCTCGCTTTGGCCCCTGCCGAGGTTGCTCGCCCGCAAACCGTTCTTCCAAGAAGATCTTGTGAACTTCTGGAATCGCAACGCCGGCCATGAGGCCGTCGTCGATGGTCAGTTCCGACCAGAGAAGAAACGCTTTCACGGCCTCCCAATTGTCTGGATACCCTTTGTGGTAGGGTGGAGGCATCGCCACATGGCGTTGCATCACCGAATTCTTGCAGTTGTTGCAATTTTTGCACAACTGAATCTTGTTTTTTGCCTCGTTGGTTCCACCCAGCGCCCTTGGATGTATGTGTTCGGAGTTGTGGTTTTCACCTTCAAAGACCACACCGCAAAGCGGGCAATCCGCTTTGTGTTTCAGAAGAAGAAGCAGGTGCGTGTTGCTCAGGTTTGAACCGCTGACGGTCTTCTTTGCGGAGGAGAGGAACGACTCGGCCTGCTTGAGCACCGCTGCGTACCTTTGTTCAAGATTCAAAAAAACCACCGATGAAAAATAATCTCCCGAGGCAGTTTATCAAAACTCACCTCAACAAATTCGTCACTCCTCTTCCAAATTCAACGAAATCAGGTAGCCGTCGCTGGACTTGAGATAGACAAAGGAATACCCCATTTTGCTCAACAATTCGGAGGCTTTCACCGGCATGCTCGCACGGCTGTCGACGCCAACCGAGCGCTCAAACGCTTTCCAAGCAAGTCCGCTGCGTTCTTTGGCATCGGCCACCATCGCCCAGAATTCACCGAGGGAAACCACACCGTCTCGCTCGTCAAACCAAGCGTCGAGCGCCCCCTTCCAACTTGCAAACAAGCCATCAGCATCAACGGCCTGCTCGGCCTTCACGACTTTTTTCGAACCGGTGGACATGTCTCCCGGAGCGTTCACATCGTCAGCGGTGTATCCCTCGTAGTCAAACAAACGATCGAAAAATCCGCGAGCCATCCTTGCGACCATAGATCGTACGGTCTCGGTCGGCTTGGCGGGTGGTTGGCGTTCGACCGTGGCTTGCGTTGATGGTGCAGCCGGTTCGGGTTGGATCTCTCGCTCAGCCGTTGACAAACTTGCGCTCATGGGAACGTTGTGAGGATAATTCGGCTCACTACCGGCCTCCCAGGTTGAGAATCGGTCGAAGGACCTGCTTGGTCTAAACCTTGAGGGCATTTCACCGGCATAGCGCGCTTCGATGAACAATTCGTGGACTTCGGGGATTCGTACACCGGCGGCGAGACCCTCATCGATGGTCAGTTCCGACCACAGCAGGTAGGCCTCAATCCTTGACCAGTTCTCCTCAAGATACAGATGATACGGTGCCGCACCGATGAAACCAAGCATGACGCTGTTGCGCGCATTGTTGCACACATTGCATATCTGGATTCGATTGTTGTCATCGGTCCTTCCGCCACCCAACGCCTTGGGATGGATGTGTTCCGTGTTGTGGTTTTGACGGCGGAACTTCAACCCGCACTGAGGGCAATCGGCCCCGGCCGCTTCCAAGGCAGCCTTCCTCTTTTGGGAAATCGTCCCTCCCGACTTGGTGTTGGACTTCTCTTCCAAAAACGTCCGGGCCTTGGTCAGGACCTTTCGATAGCGGTACCGCAGTACGTCTCGTCCATCGCCAGCGTTGGTTGTTGAGATGGTGATGCTCAAGCGACCACCTCCGTGTGTGCTGCAGATGCAGGCTCTTGAACCACCGCCGAAGGGGCGGCTTCTTCTGATGAAGCATTCCAATCCCACACGCCTTCACGGCCCTCAAACGCCTCCTTGCTCCAACCGCTGGCAACCTCTCGCCAGGCGGCTTCAAAGCCGATGACGAACACCGGTTGAGACGCATACTTGTAGCGTCCCTCGGCGTTGGTGTAGGTCAAGCCCATCGGGTCGATCATGGCGTAGGTGCCCTTCATCGCGTCGTTGTTTTCCGCCACCACGTCGATGTGAGGTGCATCGGCGAGGGCGGTCTTGTGCCGCCCAACGTAGGCTTCGAAATCAGAAGAGAGCACCTCAAGGGATTCAATCTCGCCGTCGTTTTCCCCTGCGATGGGCAGGGCTTGGAAAATCTTCCAGCGCGTGGGTTCCACCCGACGAACAAAGGCCGACATGTCGTCATCGATGTTCACCGATGACACGACGGTGTTGAGCTTGATGCCATAACCAATGGCCTTCGCATCAGCAAGCACACGTTCACAGCGTTCAAGGTGGCGGCTGATGCCCTGCTTGATCTCTCCTCGGCGGCCACGGCCCATAACGGCGTGAAGCTCGTCGTTGCTCGCATCAATGGAAAGGCCCAACCAGTCAAGGTAGGGCTTCATCTCCTCAAGCCAAGCACGGCTCATTCGGGTTCCGTTCGAGACGATGCTCGTGGTCATGCCGAGGCGCTTCGCTTCGATGATCCACGCCTTGAGGTGAGGGTGAAGCATCGGCTCGCCGCCGACGAAATTGATTTTCTTCACGCCAGCATCGGCAATGGAAGCGAGGACAACAAGCCCCTCTTCTTCGGTCATTCGTGGTGTGTCCTGCAGTTCTGAAAAACGGGCATAGCAAAACTTGCACCCGTAGTTGCACGTTGCTTCGCAGTGCCAATTCACAGCAGGAGGCGCTTGCGCGCCCTTGGTTTCTCGCTCATTTCGGTGTTCACGTTCGGTGGACATCAGAAGAAGATATCATCATCAGCATATAAAGAACACAATTCTTGATATACGCTGAGTGGGATGGTGCTGGTTTCGTCATGTGGAAGATTTTGAGGTGAAAACATTCCTTCAAAAGGCGATGCGCTGGGCTCACGGTATGAGCCGTCGCTACGACCGCATCGCAGCGTGGCTTCTGCCCCGCAAGCGAGGTGCTCACGTGGCGGTGTTGCTGCTCACGCTGCTGATGATTCCCGGTGCGATGACGGCCTTGCAGCCCATCGACATGGAATCCTACGAGATGGAATCGCCTGAACTCACGGCGCAAACCATCGTCAACGAAGAATTCCCCAACGCTGAGATCATCCTCGGCTTCCTCGTCTCGGTCAGGGACCCGACGCTGGTGCCCGAGCCTGAGGACTGGCAACCTGTTCCACGAATGGACGACGGGTCGCCCGACTATGCTTCGTTGATTCAGCCCTCGGAGATGCTGGAGGCGGGTGAACCTTGGAGCGGCATCGATGCGCCCACCGGCGGCATCCTCAACCTGACCGTGCTACGGGAACTGGATACGAAACTGAACCTCGTGCTGGAGCACCCCCTCGGTCCTGCGCTCAAGCCGCTGGTCAACGACGTCACCGGCCATCAGTCCAACGGGGCGATTTCGCTTTCCGACCACTTTCGTGGCTTCATGAACAACACCTCCATTCTCACTCAACCCGGGCTGACCACGCTGGGCGTGGTGACCGAACCGGCCACCAACTGGTCGGACTGTTTTCCGCTGGAATGCCTGACCTTCGACGACCCCAATGTCACCCAAGACCACATCGACATGGCGGCCGCCCGCATGGCCGAAGCCTCCGACAACAACTTCCTCCGCTGGCTCTCCCTCGATCGAGGGTTCAAGGCGGATTTCAACGCCACACAAGAAGGCCCCATTTACGGCAAATTGTTGGCCGACGGTTCGTGGGAAGGCGCCCTCTGGGGCAACGGTCGCTGGACCGCCTCGTCCACGTGGTTGCTCGTTCAGTTGGACAGCACCCAACTCGACAACATGGGCTGGGAAGTCGTGTGGAAAGACGCCCACCAAGAGAAGAGCGTGCAATTCACCGACGAAGGGTTTCGTGTAGGCGGCTACCGACTGGCTGACGGTCAGTTGGTGCTTCACCCGCCGCAGTACACCGAAGAGCAGTGTCTGGAACTGCAAGCCGAAGGTGCGGGGTGTGCCACCGAATGGACGTACATGGATTTGGAAGGCCACCTTCGCACCCACGACCGAACCACGGTAACGCTGCTGTTGGGTCAGGGCGTGAACGTGGAAGTGAACCGAGAATTGCAGTCCAGCGCCGGCCTCATCGCCATGATGGGGTTGGCCATCGTGGTCTTGCTGTTCGCCAGCCTGCGCCGCTGGTCGGACGTCGCCATCGTCATGTTTGCGCTCGGTGCGGCCTTGCTGTGGATGCAAGGGCTCATCGGCCACTTTGCCAACCTGACCGGATGGTTTGGTCTCAGTCTCATCGCTCGCTCGCAATTCTCCAACCTGTTACCGATTCTCGTGCTGGCCTTGGGGATTGACGATTCGCTGCACGCCCTTCATCGCTACAAGGAGGAGCGAGCCAACGGCAAGACCTCGCACGAGGCCGGTAGCATCACGCTCTCCCGTGTTGGACGGGCCATTACCCTCACGTCGCTCACGACCATGGCGGCCTTCGCGGCCAATCTGTTCAGCGACATTGCCGCGTTGCGCTCGTTCGGTATTGAGGCAGCCCTCGGCATCCTTGCCGCCTTCATCCTCACCGGACTGTGGGCGCCGTTGATTCGGGTCAGCGTGGACGACTGGCTTGATGAGCGGGCCAAGAAAAAGGAACAGCAGAAGGTAAAATCGCTGGTGAACCCCGATTGGTTGCGACAGGTTACCTTGGGTTCTGGACAGCGTCGTACGGCCACCATCATCGCAGCCGTGGCGCTCATGATCACCGTGCCTGCGGCGATGGGCATGGCGCAATTGGAAGGCGATTTTGCGGTGGAAGACTTCCTCGACGAGCGTTCCGACTTTGCCATCGGCGTGGATGAACTGTCCAAGCGCTTTGCCGACGAAGGCGAACCGGCCAACCTGCTGATTCTCGGCGACGTGCTCGACCCGAGGGTGTACGCTGCCATCGATGAATTCCGACAGAACATGGACGCTCTTCCCGAAGGTGTGCCCGACAAAATCACCCGACAGCCCGACGGTACCATCGACATCCTTGCGCTCGACGAAATGGTCTTCGCCGCCCAAGGCAGCCTCGTCATCGACAGCACGCCGTTTGAAGCCGCTGGCTGGCAGCCCGACGTCGACGGCTTCGGCATGAACTGCTCGCTGGCAGGAAATGGACCGATGGTGGACACGGGCGACCGCGACTGTTTGGCCTTCTTCTACGGCTTCCTCTCGCTCTACGGCGTGCCCGGTGTGGGCCCGATTCCCGACATTCCAGCGAGCATCGTGCAGTTGTACATCATGCCCGTGGTGGACTTGGACCCCGACCGCCCTTGGCTGGACGTCAACGGCGAGCCCGCCGCCTACGACATGATGCAGATTCGTTTCGGTATGACCCAACCCGAGGACTTCCCCGGGATGCAGGGGGGTGTGGCTGAAGTTTGGCGCGATTTGGAAGTCTTCACCAACCTCTCAAGCGGTTCCTACGAGGAACCCGGCGAGGAAGAGGACGACCAACCGCTGACCTGGGTCATGTTGACGGGACGACCCATCACCCGATTCACGGCCTCTACGGCGATGCAAGACGAGATGCAGTCGTCGCTTATCCTCGGCTCCGTGTTTGTGCTGGCTTCGCTATCCATCGGGTTCCGCTCGCCGAAGCAAGCCGTGGTGACGTTCGTTCCGATTTTGCTCGTGGTCATTTGGCTCTACGGCCTGATGTACGTGGCGGGCTCGTCGCTCAACATCGTGACCGTGACCATCGCCACGATTTCGCTGGGGGTGGGCATCGACTACTGCATTCACGTGACCGAACGGTACAGAGAAGGCAGAGAAAACGGTGAATCGCACAGCGATGCGCTCGCTGCGGTCGGCGGTGCGTGCGGCTTGGCCCTGCTCGGCTCGGCCACCTCGGACATCGCGGGTTTCCTCGTCATCGCCCTCTCGCCGATGGGGTTGTTCAGCAACTTCGGCATTTTCTCGGCCGCCATGATCGCCCTTTCGCTGGTGGCCAGTCTCGTGTTGACCACCGCAGCGCTCGGCCTCATCGCCAAACCCAACGAACATCCGGTGACCGAAACCGCATCGACGGCGGAAGATGAAGAAGCCTGAGGCTGCATCGGGACAAGCATCATACCTTGCCCGATGCGACAGGTCCCCATGTCAGCCGCTCAAGACTACTACAATCAGGTCCTCGGCATGGGCCATTCGCCCGAAAACGCCCTTGCCTACACCCGCCAACACTACCCGGATTTCGTTCCCGGTGTTGCCGAAGCCGTGGCCGCCCCTGCGCCCACTCCCGCCGCACAGACGGCGATTCCTGCCGTTCAACCCGTGGCTGCGCCTGCGGTTGCAGCGACCCCTGCTCCAGCCATGGCCGCTCCCGCTGCGGCCGTTGCACCCCCGATGGCGGCGGCGCCCAGCGCCTACGCGCCCATGGCCGTTCCCGTGCCGGCTGCTGGCGGCATCACGCCGATGATGTGGGCAGCCGTGGGATGCATCGTGGTGGCGTTGCTGTTGTCCATCGTGGGGCAGTTCAGCCATTCATGGATCGTGGACAACGACAGCGAAGGTTCCAGTTTCGGTCTGACCACCGTCCGCCAAGACTGCAGCGTCGAAGAGGCGGATGCTCAGCTCGGCCTCTCCAAGCAAGAAGCGGTGGACCTGTGCAAAGTCATGGCGTATTCGCTGTATGCCGAAGACATGGAAGCAGCGGCTGCGGAAAACCGAGCGGCGGACGACATCGACGATGTCATCGTTGGGAACACCGAAGATGTTTGCGAAAACAGCTACAAGATGGTTGCACCCTTCTTCGAAGGTGATGAAGAGGGGCTCAAGGAACTGGCTGACGGGCGGGAAACCTGCCTTGAGACCCCCGCTGCTGGTTCCACGGGCGGCATCATCCTCTGGGTCGGCACGCTCGGGGCGCTGCTCGGTGCCGTCATGCTCGGTGCAGGCATCATGGGTCGCAACCTTCCCGCCAACGCAGAACAGCACGGCAAGTGGGCCGCCTTCGCTGCGGGCGTCTTGATGCTGCTCGCCGTCATCGTGTGGTGGGTGTTGCTTCCCGAAACCGACACGGACACCAGTGCGGGCATGGGCGTGTGGATGACCGTGCTCGGCGGTGTGCTCGCCATCGTGGCGGGCGTGTTGACCTTGCGTGAACAGAAGTGAAGCCACCTGCATCGGTGACTTCATGAAGGGTTGAGGCTGCGGGAAGGTTGCTGTCCCCGGGGTTGGCCCCAGGAGAGTGGTGAGGACGATGACCGAAAACGAGGTGAAGCGGCCCGACGATGACGATGAAGACGACTGGATGAAGTACGCCACCGCCAGTTTCGGCGAGACCGATTACTCGCTCTGGGACGACGTGGACGTCGCTGAGGAGGAGGAAGACGAGTCCCACGCTATCGAGGTGGCCATGCAGTTGGGCACCCACGTCGAACAAATTCCACGAGCCCCCTCGGCTGCCGGTCACAAGTACCTCGTTCGCCAAGGCACCTGCGATGCCTGTTTGGGACGGGTCGGTGGCAAGCGCATGTTCGGTCAAAGCCTCGAAGAGGCCGGAGCGGGTGTTCGTGCCTCGGTGGTTGAACAAGACGAACACTTGGCAACCGCTCGAGAAGACGAACCCTTGTGCCCGTTTTGTGAGAACCTGTTTGAGGAGGTTGACCTGCTGGCCGACATCATCTTTGATTCGCTGAAACCCTACGACCTCAGCCGTCTGCAGCTCGGTGCCCGTTTCCCCAAGGACCAAATGGAGACCGAAGAAGACCTGCGAAAGCGTTTGGGCGCCGGTGGCTCGGACGCCTTGAAGCCCTCGCTGGTGGAACAGATCGGCGTTCGACTGAAACAGCGACTCGAGGGCATCACCATCGTCAACGACAAGCCCGATGTGCTGGCGCTCATCGACGTGCTCACCCTCACCGTCGACCTCGACATTCGTGCCGTCTACATCTACGGACGGTACCGAAAACTCGAACGAGGCATTCCACAAACTCGCTGGCCGTGCCGTGCCTGCAAAGGCCGAGGTTGCGAACGCTGTGACGAGACGGGATTGCAGTACAAGCGAAGTGTCCAGGACTTGATTGGCAACCCGATGTTGGACATTTTCGAAGGAGCGGAGCACGCCTTCCACGGCATGGGCCGTGAGGACATTGACGTCCGCTGTTTGGGCCGAGGTCGGCCGTTTGTGATGGAGATCAAAGAGCCCAAGAAGCGCGCCTTCAACATCGAAAAACTGACTGAAATCATCAACGAAGCCGCCAAGGGTTCGGTCGAGGTGCAGTCCATCCGCCCCTCCACACGAAGCGAAGTGGTCCGCATCAAGGACACGCCCGCTGAGAAATCCTACACCATCCGGTTCACCGTCGAGCCGATGAACGAGGCCGAATACGCCGTGCTCACCGCACCGGTCGACATGACGAAGGAGAACGTCCAGAACCGCAGCAAAAAACGCCGACGACAGCGACGCGGTGACAAAGGCGCTGACCGAACCAAGCCACTTGAAACCACCATCGAGACCCCGGTAACGGGACCGAGTGAGGCGGAGCTGAAGGCCATGAAGAAGCCCGAACTCGTGGCTCTGGCTGAACAACACGGCTTGGCCAAGACCGGGAAGAAGGACGAACTGATCGAACGCATCATGGCGGCCCTTCCGCCCGCCCCCGCTCAATTTGACCTGCCCGACGACGAAACGATTCTCAAGGTCATTGAGGGACTCAACGGCATAAAATTGGCCCAGCGGACGCCCGACCGAGTGGCCCACCGTCGCTCTGACCTCATTCGCAAGCGGACCGTTTTCGAGGCGCACACGCCGTTCATCGAAGTCAACGAGGACGGCCAGCGAGAAATCGAATTCACCCTTCGCTGCGAATCCGGAACCTACGTCAAGGAAACCGTTCACGGCGATAACGGGCGAACACAACCTTCGGTGGCCGCTCTCATCAAAGCCAAGTGCAACGTGGTGTGGTTGGACGTCGGTGACATCCACGCCGATTGAGGTACGCCTCGGCCGTTGTTGGGCCACCGTCGCGGTGCTTATATGGGGAAGGTGGGTCGGCAACTTGCTCCGAAGATGCGCTTGCGCTGATTTGGAGAAACGGAGGCGAACAAAATGAAGCGCTCAAAGGGTCAGCGAGTGAGAACCCGAAGCATCTTGCGACGACGAAAGAACGAACGCAGTCGCTTGAACATCCGTCGTGTTATGCACGAGTACGAAGAAGGTGACCGCGTGGCCATCGTCCTTGACGGTGGACAACAAGGCGGCATGCCTCACCGACGTTTCCACGGTCGCACCGGCTTCATCCAAAAGCGACAGGGTGTTGCTTGGATTGTAGCCGTTAAAGACGGTAACATGCAGAAGACCGTCATCGCTCGCCCCGAGCACCTCCGCCCACTTGAATGAGGAATACCCATGACCGAAGAAGAGAAGTTCCTGGATTTTGCCACCGTACGTGAGATGCTTTACGACGCTCAAGAGCGCCGAGGCGCCCTGAAGTACGAGCAAAAGTGGGCCCTCCAGCACGCCGAGTGGGCTGCCAGCGATGCACGCAACGGTGTCCCCACCGATCCCGCTGTTTTCGAAGAGCTCCGAACCAAACTCCTTGAGGTCGAGACCTTGGCCAAGCACCCCGAACTCGCTGCCAAACTCGCAGAATTGATGCCCGCCGCACCCGAAGATGTTCGTGCGGTGTTCGGCTCCAAGCGCATCAAGATCGAAGACAGCGAAATCACCGCTGTGCTCGATATCGTGCGCCAAGTCATTTGATGCGCCCTCGCATCCCTCCCACGGTGATGACCCATGACTGACGAACGGCGAAGGCGCTCCATCAAGGCCCCGAGCGGGCCTCGAAAGAAGGAGACGTTGGACCCTTCAAAATTCAGGATGAAAGCACCGTCCATGGGCCGCAGTGAAGTACCAAAGCCCAAAGCCAAACCCGATCCAACGCAATCATCCATGGAGAACAGGCAGGGCAACCGAGGTGGGCAACGCCGCCAAGGTGGCGATCGTCAGCAAGGCGGTCGAGGTCGTCAACAGGGTGGCAGAGGCCGCCCTCAACAGGCACGGCGTGAACGTCCAGAACAACTCAAGGGCGAGGAATGGGCGAGGGTGTTTGAACACGATACGACATCCAATGTCGTGACCGCCTTCACCGAGAAGGGCATGAAGTGCTGCCGCCTCAAAGTGAAAGCGACCGAAACACTGCCCCTCAACCATCGCCTTTACATCGGCACCGACGCCGCTCAGCGACAGAACGTGACCTCCATTCTCGGCATGGCTCACTTCGACAAGATGTCCAACATGGCTCGCAGCGACTTTCCCGTCGCCATGCAATTGTTTGTTGAGGAACACGCGCAGTACTTCGTGGATGAGTTCTACAACAAAGCCGGCCCCATCTCGCTCAAGCAGCACTCCTACGAACTGCTTCCCGACATCGGGCCCGTCAAGGCCCGAAACATGGTCAAGGCGCGAGAGCAGGTGGGAGTCTTCGCCTCGATGGACGAGCTCAACTCACTGGCCAAGGTCAAAGGCGCCGAATTGTTGGCTCAGCGCTTTGTTGAGGAAATTGAGGACCCGAACCAACAACCGCGTCTGATCGAATTCCTTTTGCCGGTGACCACATGAAGGGCGCACGCCGATTGGTCGATGCCCTGCGTGACCTTCAGCCGTTCAAGAAAGAACTTGGACAACACTTTCTGGTCCACGACGACATCCTCGAGCGTACCGTGGCCTACGCCGAGGTCGATGTGGAAGACCACGTGCTCGAAATCGGCCCCGGCCCGGGTGTTCTGACCGAGGCCTTGCTCGCAACGGGTTGTGCGGTCACGGCGATTGAACTGGACAGCGGGGCTTGCGCTCACCTCCGTTCAGAATTTGCTGAAGCGCTGGCCGAGAAGCGCTTGACGCTGATCGAAGGGGATGCGCTGACCGTTGCATGGCCCAGCGATGTCACCAAGGTGGTGGCCAACATTCCCTACCAAATCTCCTCGCCCCTTATCGACGTCATCACCCGGCATCATCGCCATCCAAAAACCAGCCCGCTGCGGGACGTTGTCATGCTCGTTCAGGAAGAATTTGCGGAACGGGTGGTCATGGAATACGAAAGCGATGTTGGCTCACTCGGCATGGTCGTCGCCCTTGATTTTGACGTTGACCTTGGCGAGCGAGTCCCCCCGCACGCCTTCTCGCCGATGCCTCGGGTTCACTCTCGCTTGTTGCGCATGACGCCGCACGATGAGGAATGGCCGTGTGACCGCCGCTTGCTGGTGATGATGATTCACGCCGCTTTCGCCCAGCGCCGAAAGAAATTGAAGCGCACGCTTCGCAATCCACCTCGTCGCATCGCCCGAATTCCGGGCTGGCATGCCTCACGATGGCAACGGGCCTACAGCGCCCTGCAAGACGACCCTCGGCTTCAACGGCGGCCCGAGACCTTTGACCTTGAGGAGTGGGCCGATTTGGGGGTTGATTTTGAATCCTGTGAAGAAGAGGCTTGAATCTTCAAATGGGGTGAACCGAGTGAACACGCTGGGGAGAGACTTTTCTTAGGAGTGTCTTCTCGCCTCAACTTGTCGGGGGGATTGGAATGGCAAAGAAAGACACCTATCTTGCACTGCTCCGTCGCGGTATTGACGATACCACGGCCAACCAACTGGCCGATGCCGGATTAAAAATCGGCGACTTGAAAAAAATCGACAAGGAGATGCTGGTTGAAAACTACGGGCTGAAAGACGAAATCGCCCAAGGTGTCATCGAAATCATCTCCGCAGGACCTCAATCCCACGGCAAAGAACGCTTTCTCTCCAAGGTCTTGGCTCCCGAGCGGAAACAAGAATCACGCATTGAGGAGATGAAATTCCAGCGCAAACAGAAGGACGTCCTCACCGAACTGGCCGAACAGAAAGAGCGCCTCAAAATCGCCAAGGTCGAAGCCTTCCGAGCCCAGAAACTCATCATGAACCGTCTCGGAAAGACGGTCGAGCTCATCGTCAAGTTGGAAAACAGCCTTCACGACGAGGGGAAAGACGACCAGAAGGTCAAGATTCGTGACCAGTTGGAAACTCGCGGCCTCGAAGCCGCCCGTGACCACGAGATGCTCGAGTTGGAAGGAACCCCCCAAGACATCGTGGACTTCCGCCGCCAACACGTCCCGGGCCTCATCTTCCACGCCTGCCCCGAGTGCGGCGATGAAATGGACCCCCGTCAATCCCGAGACACCGACCAGCCCGACAGTTGGGCGTTCATTTGTTGGGAGTGCGAGACGAGTTTCATCCCCGCCCTCACCACGTCGGTTGAGTCCATTCTCGACGGCGACAAGCGCATCACCATCGACCCCGACAAAGCGCCACGGAACCCCGTGCCGCCCAAGCCTGCCAGCATGGATTACTCCTCGGTCAGCGACCTGATTCGCCGTGACCTCGAAGAAACGGGCGCGACCGCTGACGAGATGACACGTGCCGTTGAGGAGAGTGTCGTCGCCGGCGGTTTGATGGACATCAACGACTGGATCGACCAAACGTTGGCCGCCAAGGACTACATCCAAGCCCAAGAGGACCGAGAGGACTTCATCCTGCGAACCGGTGCAGGTGCTACGAAGTTCAACAAGTGGATGAAGAAGGCCGGCCTGTTCTTCAACAAGCAGACGGGTCGCTGGACTCGAGAAAAGGGACGATGAGGGCTGGCCATGTCCGCAAGTCCGGCCGGCTTGACCCTCGAAGAGCAAACGCCTGAAACGGCGCCTCCCACGCCCGTGATTCGTTTTCTCAAAGGCCATGACCTGTTGGGTCAGTGTGCCGTCAATCCGGGTGAAACCATCGTTGAACACGCCCAAGCCTGCGGCATCACCCTGCCCACCAACTGCACCTCGGGCACCTGCGGAACCTGCATGGTCAGTCTGATTCTCGGTGAGGTCCCCCTTCCCGAAGTGCTTCCTCCCGGCCTCGATGATTTCCTCGTGGAGGAGGGCGCTCGCCTCGGCTGCATTGGTAAGCCCCGGGGAGACGTGGATATCGATATTCGTCCACCGATTTGAGGTGCTTGCGTGTTTGATACCTGGACCGCCTCCACGTGGCTGATTCTTCTGGTCGACATCGTCGCCTTGATCATCGTGGTGAAGTTTCTGAGAGCCAAAATTCAGCACAAACTCAAGGAAGTTGAGGCTCGCCAAGCCCATCAACGATTGACCAGCAAGCAGGCGAGGCAAGCCGAGGCAAGCGATGCTTCAAGAACCCTTGACGAGCGTTGAGCGTTCATGTCAGCGGGTCACGAAACCACCACGGGCCCGCTGCCCATCGGTCAGTTTGCTCGGTTGGTTCAACACACCGTGAAGAACGACCCGCTCTTCCAGCATCAAGCCCTCCAAGGTGAGGTCTCCTCGTGGAGCGTTCACAACGGCAACATCTACTTCACATTGCGAGACGAAGACGGGCAAATGGACTGTGTGATGTGGCGTAGCGCCCGCCTCTCGGTCGACCCGAGCATCAAGGTCGGCAGCGAGGTCATCATCATCGGAAGCGTTGACGTGTGGCCAAAACGCGGCCGTTTGCAAATCGTCGTGGCGCGAATTCAGCCGGTGCAAACCCTCGGTGCCATGGAGGAAGCCAAGCGCCAACTCGTCGAGGCGCTTCGGAAAGAAGGTGCTCTGGACCTCCCCTCCCGTCCCTTGCCCGCCCTGCCCAAACACGTTGCCATCGTCACCGGGGCCGACTCAGCCGCACTTTCCGACATGAAGCAATTGATGACCGACCGATGGCCGGACATGCGCACCACGGTGATCGAGGTGCTCGTTCAAGGCGAACATGCAGCCAAGGAAATCGTGCGAGGGTTGGCCGTCACGCGCCAACTTGCGAATCCTGAGGTCGCTGGTCGCCTGGGACTTCCACCCGTTGACGCAGTGATCGTTGGCCGTGGCGGTGGGTCACCCGAAGACCTCTGGGCGTTCAATCTCGAACCGGTTGCGAGAGCCATTTTGGCCAGCACGGTGCCCATCATCTCGGCGGTGGGTCACGAACAGGACCATCTCGTTTCGGATTTGGTCGCTGACGTACGGGCCTCGACACCGTCCAATGCGATTGAACGCTTGGTGCCGGAGCGGAACGCTGTGCTGCAGCTGCTCGATGAGATGGACGGTCGGATGGAAGCGTCGTTTGTTCGGCGAATACAGGAATGGCGACAACACCTCGCCTTGCTCGCCAACCAACTTCGTCACGCACCTGCCAAAGGCATGTTCGCTGCCAAAGAACGCCTCAACCGCCTCCATCACCGGCTCCACCGAGGCATGGAAAGCACGGTGGCTCGCCAGCACCAACACCTCGCTCGGCTCCAAGCCACCCTGCAAGCAGCGCATCCAAAACGTGTGTTGGAACGCGGCTATTCCATGGTGCAGGACAGCGAAGGTCAGGTCATCTCCAACGTGACGAGCCTTCAACAAGGACAAACCATCAGCCTCCAATTCGCTGACGGGTCCGCTCACGCTGACGTTCACACCATCGAAAACAAGGAGGAACACGCATGACCAACGAAGACATGACCTACGACGAGGCCCTACGACGACTGGAAGAACTGGTGACCCAGCTTGAGCGGGGCGGAAAGAACCTGGACGAAACCCTCGCGATGTTCGAGGAAGGGACGGCCTTGCTCAAGCGATGCCAAACCGAGTTGGGCGAAGTGGAAGGGCGATTGGCCGAATTGAAGCTCGAAGACGCCGAAGCCTTGGTGAAGGACGAAGGGTGAGGCCTTCCCATGGGTCGCAAGCACGTCGCCCTTCAGCGTCGCGTGGCGCGTGCTTTGGCATCGTGGCGAGACCCTCACGATTCCAAGCCTTATCCAGAACTGGACATCGTTCAGCAGGTGAACGTGGCCGAAGACGGTGAGGTCAACCTCACGGTTCGGCCCGCCCGCCCGCACTGCCCGTGTTGCTTATTGGACCTTGATGCCTTGCGGAAACGCCTAACGGAAGTCAAAGGCGTGACCTTCGTTGAACTCGACGTGGTCGGTATTCCTGCCGCACCTCGATGGACCCGAGCCATCAATCGCTGACGTATGTTCGTGGTCAGGGCCAAGAACCTGGATGATTCGTTTGCATCCAAACATACCGAGAATCCATCACATCAAAATCGTGGTAACGCATGCTTGTGCTTGGGGCTCCCGTCCGACTGTTGGGGGGGTTGGGCAAGGGTTGTTTGGGTGGAACGTCCGAATCCAGCAAACATTCGATGGCCAAGTCAAGCGTGGGCTCAATCCATGTCCAATCCATTTCGTGAGAAATAACTGCGGATTCAATGTTCAGCGAAAGACCCGAACCGGTGAAGGCGGTCTGCCCACCATGACCGGCATTGAATGCCACATGATACCCCACAGGATGCATCCTGTGCGGTAGTCCATCTCGAGCGATAATACGCTCAAGCATCCAAGCGTAAAATTCCAATTGGGCCATGTATGCTCGATGGAATTCGTCTTTACGGACATCAAACCAATTGTCTACTTTTTGCGTCCACTTGGAACTGCTGGTACTTTTGTAGTCGATCAGCACGAGCCAAAGCTGACCGTCTTCGTCCTCAAACTCAAGAAGATCATCGGGCATACCGTAGACGTTCAACATCGGATGTGGATCGGTCGGTCGTTGATACAAGATGCCGTGCTGACGCGCATGGAGCCATGCGTGGGTGTTTCGCCCCAAAATTTCGTTGGTGAAATTTGGAAGTGTTGGGTGAACAAAGGGCCGCATGTCCTCAAGAGGCGTGCCGTCAAAAAAGGGCAAGGTACCAGCACGCCCTACGGGCGTTGTGGCTCGAAGTTGATCTGTGGCGGCCTCAGCAAGGTCCCCAATTCGTCCGTTAATGGTAAACGAAGCGGAGGAAAGGCTGTCGCTAAATCCGGCAATATAGTGCATCCAAAAGACGCGAGGGCTCTGAAGAAATGTCATAAATCTGCCTTGAGAACAGTCTTTTGAAAAATCACTTCGAAGGCTTGATGTGAACGTGTTGGAAGCCGGCGTTGATGGATCGTATGTTCGTGAGCGATCATATCCTCCGAGGTCTTTTCCAAGCTGAATTCTGTTTGCTGGAAAACCAGGAACATGTTGATGCGATTCGTTTCCAGGGTCACCTACTGCCATGGATTCCCTATTTTACTCTCAATTAAATTGTTTTGGTTGTTTATACAGCCGATAAACAAAGACACACCCTAGGAAAAAAAGCATCCAGCAAAGGTCAATTGGGTCAAACCAACTCGTTAACATTCGCTTTTGAATGGAGACGTCGCAGGACGAGGAAGGCTGGCACGGACCAGCCGAGCACCGAGCCAAACCAAGCGATGAGCGAACCGAGGATGACACCGTGTGCCGGCAGAGACCACATGGCAAGATTCGCATACACGGCAACGCTGGCCCCACCCATCATCATCGGTCCGGCTGCGCCTTGTGGAACGGTCGGCCCCTGAGCCAGCCAAAGCGCCACCATGCTGGTGAGGAAAATGGCGGGGAAGACACTGGCCAAACCGGCGAGCAAGGGTTGGCCCAAACCTGCCAGCCACACGGCCACCCCAATGGCCAAGGCCGCCATGATGCCTCGGGCGAGGAGAACGGCCGCTGAAACGGCGTTGGTGCCTTTTGGTGCAGGTTGGGGTCGGGTGTTGAAGGCGACCACGATGACGAACAGCAACACGAAGCCTGCCTGCGCCAAGGTCTGTTCCGTCATCCCGTCGGAGAGGACGTGTTCGACCATCCAAAGCACACAGGCTCCGAGAACCGACCAAAACATCAGCGCACCCGTCGTGGTCCACACGAGGGGTTTCGAAGCCGATGCAAACCACCCGGGCAACACCAGCCAAGCCGCAAGGAACAGGGCGTTGAGCAACATACCGAGCGGAACGATCGACATGCTGCTGACCAGGGCTGCTTCACCTCCTGCGAGGTACATGCCAACGGCGGCCGGCACAATGGTAGAAGGAACCGTGCCGAGCAAACCGCCGATAAGCCCGCCCCACTTCTCAATGGCCACGGTCACGGCGGTTGCCACGATCCCAGCGAGCACCGCCGAGATGAGAATGGAGCCCCAAGCCACGCTCAGTCCTCCATCGCCTCAAGTCGCTTGACCAAGCGTTCAAGACCGCCTCCGGTCCAATAGTCAACCGGTTCACCATCAACATAGAGCACGTTAAACGGGATGAAATCGATGTGCTCGGTCCACGGGTTGGCTTCCTTGTAGGTTAACCCCAATTCGGAGGTCAAATCGAGGGTCCTGACGGTGAGGGCAGAGGAGGGGGTCCATGTTTGCAACTCACCATACCACGCCACACAATCGTCGCACGACGGCCGGCCAAGAATCAGCAGGGTTGGGTGTCCAACCCCAAGGCGCTCGGAGCCATCGCCCAGCGGAATGAGGTCCATACCATCACTCCGAGGTGTAGGATTGGCTGTTGATGACATCTTGGAGTTCGATGACCTTGGAGTCGCGACCCTTGGCGTGCTCGGCGGCACGGGTCAGGCGAGAACGCATCCATCCGAGGGTCATCATGCCCTTCATGGCGTTGATGGACTCGATGAAGTGCATCGGGTTGCTACCGAGTTGCGCATGCTTGCGGATGTCCTCTTCGAGGTCTTCAAGCACCTCGGCATAGAGGGCAAGCAATTCGTCAAGGGCATCTCTCGTCACGGTCATGCGTGCGATGCTCTTGGCCATGGACAACAAGGCCGTTGGGGTGACCAAGCCGCCGGCTTGGCTGGCGACGAACTCCTCTGCAGCGGTTACCTCTGGCGCTCCCTCATCGCCTGATGCCTCTTCGGAGGGTTGAGTGTTCTTGACAGCACGGTCGAGGTGACGTGGTTTGATGGTCGCCACTCGGTCGCGTTCGGCTGCTTCTGAAGCATGACGCAACAACTGGGCGAGGTGCTGTTCGAGGTGATCAATGCCGGCTTGAACCGCTGCGGAGCCCACCGACTCCACGTTCTTGATGCGGTCGATCATCAACTCGCGAGTGCGGTTGTAATTCAGTCGACTGCGTTGCGGGTCGTCAAGCGTTTTGCGCTCGGGGTCTTGGTCGAGCGTTTGCTGTTCCATGTTGGGCACCAAACGGTCCAATTCTTCACACAGAAGGGTCACCAAGCGCTCTTTGACATCGCCCGACAAGCGCATGGTCGTAAAGTGCGCTGAAACGGCGGCGATGTGGCTGGTTGAGTACGGCTTCGCGACCATGCCTCAAGCAGGGTCGTGCCGCCCTTGAATGATGTGGTGGCGTGCGATGACTTACTCCGTCAGACCGTCGTCACGACCGAGCACTTGGCTGAATTCCCACGCGTGCAGGCATTCATGACCGCCAAGAAAACCGCCTGCCTCGCGAGAAGGACCGACAAATTCTGCCCCGCACATGGCGCAAAACACATTCACGATCAGTTCGTTGTAGTAGGTTCCGTTGGGCGTTTCGCGCTTCGGAATACGCTTTCCGACGTCCTCATGGGTCCACCCGGAAGTCTTCTCACAAATGTCTTCGCCTTGGATCTTGCTGGTCATGCTTCCCACTCCATCGCCCAAGGAAGGCCACCACCTGCGGTGATGGGGCGCATGCCTTCCTCATCTCGAATCCACGTGTCCTCGGTTCCCACGCTGCCTTCGGCATAGACGACCTTTGGCTCAATGGCCATTGTCCCACCCTCGGGAAGCGGTCGGTCAAAGCCAGCCGCGACCACAGGGGATTCGTCGAGTTGCAAGCCAATGGAATGGCCGAGGAAGCGGCTTTGGTCGGGGGCGGTCCCCATCAGGTGGTCACCGTAGCCCAGTTGCTCTGCCATGGAACGGCCTGCCTCCCAAGCAGCGCTGCAGTTCAGGCCTCGGTCAAGAACATCAACAACTTCCTCCTTGATGACCTGCATGTCGTCGAGCCGTTGTTGCCACGTGGCGTCCAAACGCCCGACGCAAAACATGCGGGTTGCATCCACCATGTAGCCTCGGTGAGCGTGGACCAAGTCCACCAAAACAGGGTCGCCTTTCTTGACCTTGGTGAAGCCTGATCCCATACCGCTGAGCGGATGCGGACCCGTGCCGCCAATGGCGGAATCGAAAAACGACGGAATGCCTCCGGCACGGCCAGCGACGATCACCCCTCGGTCACATTGCAGGGGATAGCGGCGCATTTGGACCGTTCCGCCAAAGCCCTCACAACGGCTCACAGCCTCGGCAGCAGCGACCATGTCCAGCTCGCTCACGCCTTCTCCACCGATGGCGAGCACCGCCTCGAACATGCGGAATTGCACCGAGGCGGCCGTCTCCATTTGCTCAATTTCCCAGTCGGATTTGATTTCCCGCTGGCGGTGAATCACACCGGTGGCGTCGCCTGCCTCTCCCAGAGATGAAAGGGCTGAAGCGAAACGGGACGTGAACGAAGCGGGGGCTTCACCAAACTGAAGGGCAGGTGCGCTGGTGACGCCTCGGCCGCCCAAATGTTCCGCCAGCGATGACAGACGGGGGAAGGTCTCGACGAGATGGGGTGCATCGTCACCGCCCGCTTCCCATTTGGCTCGCTTGAGCGAGCGTCGAACAAAGGCCACGGGACCGTCGCCTCCGGCTTCCTCGCTGCCACCTGCTCCTTTTGCTGGGATGAACAACGAGGCGTCTTGACGACCCCCGCCGTAGTAGTACAAATCCACGGGGTGTTGAATCAGTGCTCCAGGAAGTCCTGCCTCCGCCAGCATCTCCGCCAGTCGGTCCTGGCGGGATTCCAGTTCGCTCACCGGCACACGCCAATCTTCACCTTCGGGCCCGATGATGTCAGCAGGAGCCCACGAGGTCATGGAGCAAGGTGAACGGCACCCGTTCAAAACCCATTCGCCTCTGTTTTGGACGAGACTTCCGGGTCCACTCGGAACATCCCGATTCAGGAACGGGTGAGAACCTCATCCACCTGCACTTCGGGTGTTGAACGCAACCGTTCTTCAGCAATGGCGCAATATTCCTCGGAAAGGTCCACGCCAATGTAGCGGCGGCCGTGGCTCTTCGCCGCAACGCATGTCGTGCCTGAACCGTTGAACGGATCGAGCACCACGTCGCCGGTAAAGGTGAACATCTCAATGCAGCGCTTGGGCAGTTCGACAGGGAACGGCGCGGGATGGTTGACCCGAGATGCACGCTCGGTCGCAAAAGACCAGATGGACTTCGTGTGCTGGATAAAATCGTCCCGAGGAATCGTGTCAAGGCGCCCTTCCGCTCGCTGCTTTTTGCTGCGCTGAAGTTTGTAGTCGCCCTTGGAGAACACCAGCAGGTATTCGTGAATATCTCGCAGGCAAGGGTTGGAAGCGGATTGGAACGAACCCCAGGCGCATGAGGAGCCAGCACTGGCTGATTTGTCCCAAATGATTTCCCCGCGCATCAGAAAGCCGATTTCGTTCATGATGATGTTGATGTGCGAGGAGAGCGGAATGTACGGTTTGCGCCCCAAGTTAGCCACGTTGACGACCATGCGCCCGCCGGGTGCAAGCACGCGATAGCACTCCGCAAACACCTCGTGCAACAGCGTGAGGTACTCCTTGAGCGAGAGGTTCTCGTCGTATTCCTTGGAAGCGTTGTAGGGCGGAGAAGTCACCACAAGGTGTACGCAGTTATCGGGCAGGGGCAACTTGCGTGCGTCCCTGCACAACACCGAGTCCAACAGCTCCGGTGGACAGTCTTGTTCATCCCCCACATCTCGTGAACTGACGAGCCCTTCATTGAGTCGGCTGGTGTAGTAGACGCTGGCGTCATGACCCTCGCGACGAGAGACCCCGAAGGCGGAGGTGGCCGTGCTGGCGCGTCGACGAGCCCCTTCCAAAGGAGGTGTCTCTTCGGGTGCTTCATCGGCCATGAAGGCCAAGGGCTTCGCGGGCCTTATCACCTTTCGCGCCTCAACGAGGAGGGAGACGCGCGTCTTGCGACCTTTCCTCCTCCTCCACCTGGGCCGTGTTCAACGCGAGGGATGAAAAACCGAAGGCGCTTGGGTTGCGTTAATGGCGAAGGTCCTCTCCTTGGACGACGTCAACGTGGAGGGCAAGACCGTCTTGCTGCGCGTTGACATCAACAGCCCGCTTGACCCTGCCACGAAGACCTTCCTTGATGACACCCGTATTCGTGCCATTCTGCCCACCCTTCAGCGACTCTCAAAGGCAAAGGTCATCCTTCTCGCTCACCAATCTCGGCCGGGCAGAGACGACTTCACCAGCACCTTGGGCCACGCTCGTGAACTTGGCCGGTTGCTTGGTCGGCCTGTGAAGTGGGTCAACGACATTCACGGCCAGAAGGCCATGGAAGCCATCGAAGCCATGGAATCGGGTCAACTGCTGATGCTCAACAACGTCCGCATGGATGAGGAAGAAGCGACGATGAAAGGAGACATCGCCGCCATGGCCGAGGCTCAACTCGTCCAGCGTCTTTCGAGCGTCGCTGACATGTACGTCAACGACGCCTTTGCCTGTGCCCATCGCTCAACGCCCTCCATCGTTGGCTTTGCCAGCATGCTCCCCTGCGTGGCTGGCGAATTGATGAACAACGAATTGAGCAAACTCGACCAAGCACTCGAAAACCCTCAGCGCCCCTGTCTTGCGGTGTTGGGTGGCGTCAAAGTGGACGATTCCATCGAAGTTGCAGAAAACATGCTCCGTAACGGCATCGCCGATGCGCTTTGGCCCACTGGCGGTGTGGCCAATTTGCTGCTCGATCTCGCTGGCTACGATATCGGTGAAGGCAACCGTGAATTCCTAAAATCCCAAATCGGTGACCACTGGCAGAGCACCGTCAAGCGTGCCAGGGACCTCATCGCCGACCACGGAAACAAGATTCACCTTCCCGTGGACCTGGCCGCCAACATCGAAGGCAACCGCGTGGACATTCCCCTCGCCGACTTCCCCATCGAAGCCCCCTTCCACGACATCGGCCTAAAATCCGTGATTCACCTTTCAGCCGCCATCAAGCAGGCAGGCACCATCATCCTCAACGGTCCTGCGGGCGTGTTTGAGAACAACGATTTCGCGCTGGGCACCATCGAGATGCTCAACGCTTGTGCCGAATCCTCCGGTTTCGCCGTCATGGGGGGCGGTCACACCGCCACCTTGGTCGCCAAGCGTGGTTTAGCCAGCAAAATGGGCCACGTATCCACGGGCGGTGGCGCGTGCTTGGATTACATCGCTGGCCGACCGTTGCCGGGAGTGGTGAGCCTCGAGCAGAGCGCCGTGGCCTTCGGCATCGACATCAAGACCAAGCCCAACAAGGCATGAAGGAGCCACTGGGGAGACTCGAACTCCCGACCTTCTGATTACGAATCAGATGCTCTACCAACTAAGCCACAGTGGCGGCAACCTCCCGCTGTCCCAATCAAACATAAGACCCTCGGTGCAAACCTCAGCGTTCTTGAATCATGGGCCGCACGGACAGCCATGAGCGACGCCCCGCCGGTGCGCTACCGCAACACGGTTCTCTACGAACGTGGGAGCGAACGCGTTGCGGGTGACGTGTTGCTGCATGCCGACGGTTCGTGGTCGGTCTCCAACGGCGACGAAGATGTCCTCGAGGACATCGATGGATCGAAGCGGTTGATCACGCGCAGTTTTCAAAACTGGCACACGCATCTGGCGATGCAGCTCAACGCCCGAGATTTTAGCGATGGTTTTCCCCTGCATCGCTGGCTCAACGAAGCCATCTTTCCCACCGAAGCCCGCATCACACCCGAGTATGTCCGCATGGGTTCTCGCTGCGCTGCGGCAGAAATGATTCGCACAGGCAGCAGTTTTGCCGCTGACATGTACTTCTTTCCCCACGTCACGGGTGAAGTGCTGACCTCTGCCGGTCTACGAGGTTTGGTTGGAGGACCCGTGAGCGATGCGGCGCTTCCAAGCCACCCCGATGCTGCTTCTGCGCTGGCTGAACTGGACGGCTTGTTGGCTGCCAACAACGAAGACGACCTCGTGCAGTATGCCATTGCAACCCACTCGGTCTACCTCTGCAACGAAGACACGCTGCGTCGGGCATCGGAACTCGCCGAGAAGCGCCAAGGTCGGCTGCACATTCATGTCAGCGAGACGCGAAAGGAGGTAGCAGACTGTCACGCCAAAACCGGCCTGTACCCCATCGAGTACCTCGACAGCATTGACTTCTTCCAGCCCGGGACCGTTTGTGCACACGCCTCATGGGTCAAGAAGAACGAGATTCGAACGCTCAAACAGCACGAGGCCACAGCCGTTCACTGCCCTTCGTCCAACATGAAATTGGCCTGCGGTGGCACCCTCTCGCTGCCTGCGTACATGGAGGCAGGCGTCGACGTTCGTTTGGGAACCGACGGAGCCGCTTCCTCAGGCAACGGCCTCAACATGCAGGGAGAAGCCCGTCTTGCCTCGCTCGTGCAGCGGCACGACCACTGGGATGCGACGCTCCTTCCTGCGGTGGATGCCCTGGATTTGGCCACCAAAGGCAGCCGAGACTGGGCGGTGTGGAACCTCGACGATGTTCGGATGCGACCGAGCGGTCGGTCCGACAACCGCCACGTGGCCAACCTCATCTTCAACGGCGCTGAATGCCTCGATTTGTGGGTTGGCGGTCAGGCATTGCGAAGGGACGCCACCACACTCACTTTGGACGAGACGGCCATCCTCGACGAAATCGACGCGGCGGTGGCGACCTACTACGAAGGTGTGGAATGATCACTCCACGCGGGTGTAGGCCAGCCCACCAATACCGATGAGTGCGAAGATGAAGTAGGTCACAAACCCTGCCTGCAGGTCAACGCTGTAATCGAGGTTGACTTCGGTGCCTTCTGGGAGACCTTCTGCGGTGCTGGTGGTGCCGATGCCCGCAAAGTACACCCCGTCTTCGACCTTCCATTCCAGACCAACCTCACCGTCGTTTCCCCCAACGATGACGTCGTTGTCAAAGGGCTTGCAGGAAGACGTGCTGCCCTCGTTGAGCAGACCGGGTGGAACCGATTCGCAGGCCTTCTTTTCATCCTCTCCAGCGATGACGACGTAGATGTCGTCCCGGTCCCACGTCAAGGTGAGCGTCGCAGTGACCAACATGCCAAGCGTGTGCTCGGGCAGCGGCTCATCTGCGAAGAAGGTCCGGTTGGGAACGGTGGGCGTCGGAACGTCGTTCACCTCGCCTTTGAGGGTGAACCCCACCGTGCCAACGAGCATCAGCAGCACGGACACGACGACCAAACCGTAACCGATTTTGTCCTGTTTCCGCACGCTGATTCACCTCACATCAGGAAGAAGGCAATGCCCAAGATGGCATAGCACGCCAACAACATCACACCCTCGAGCCAGTTGGTCTTTCCGTCGGCGAGAATGGCGATGGCAATGAACACCGAAACAAAGGTGGCGGCGGTCTCGAGGAGCCCGAACTCGAGTGGGAGGCCCACGCCCAGCATCCAGCCGAGCAGCACCATCACGGGAGCGACGAACAACGCGATTTGCACGCTGCTGCCAATTGCGATGGCAATCGACAGGTCCATCTTGTCCTTGCCGGCCACGAGCACGGCGGTGAAATGCTCGGCAGCGTTGCCGAAAAACGGCACCAAGATGACGCCGATGAAGAGCTCGGGCAGGTGCCACTGCTCCACCGTCGTTTCAAGGCTGTGAACCAGCACGTGCGCCATCCATCCGACGAGGAGGGTGGCGAGGATGAGCAACGTCCACGCGTCTTTGATGCTCAGTTCGGGATGCTCATGGCCGCCATGACCGCTCGACTCAAAGGAATCCACGTGCGTCTTGAGTTGGAACACCAGCGAGCAACCGTAGATGACGAGGAGAATGATGGCCGTGGCGTAGGAGAGCTTGAGGACTTCGGCCGAAGAACCACCGCTGTGATGGAAGGCTGAGGGAACGATGAGCGCCACCACCGCCATGACCAACAGGGCGCCGTTCATCTGACCGCTTTGGCTGGCAAAATTTTGCTCGTTGTGTTTGACCCCCCCGTACAACATGGCCAATCCGAGCACGAGGAGCAGATTGCCAAGGATGGAACCGATGAGGGACGCCTGTGTGACGGTCACCATCGTTTCAACGATGTCGGGGTTTTGCGAAGCAGCATACAACGCCATGCCGGCGATGATCATCTCCACGGCGTTGCCGAACGTGGCATTGAGTAACCCGCCGATGGCTTCACCGGTGCGAAGGGCGATTTCTTCGGTCGCTTTCCCCATCAAGAAGGCCAAAGGGGCAATGGCGATCATCGAGAACACGAAGGCCATTTGCAAGGAATGGCTGAACTCGAAGTACAGGGTGATGGGGATGGCCAAGAGCAACCAGTTGAGTTTGTTCTTCATCGGGTTGACCATGTCAAGCAGCGAAAGGTACGCCTCGGTGTGGTCTGCAGGTGAGGCTGTGTGGTCGGATGTGGCCGTTTCACTCATGTTGATTCACCCGGGTCACGATGGGGAGGGCAACGGTCTCAGTCGTCGTCGGACTTTCGCTTGACGGCGCGACGCTTTACTGGAGCCTTGCGAGGAGCAGCTCGGCGACCGACGGTTCGACGAACCGGCTTCTTCTTCCTTGGAGCGTCCTCCTCATCATCATCGTCGTCGTCATCGTCGTCATCGTCGTCGTCATCGTCGTCATCGTCGTCGTCCTCGTCCTCTGGTTCAGGCTTCTTCTTGCGACGGCGTTCTTTGCGCTGGACGATGTTGATGGCGAACGGGTCGTCATCGTCGTCGTCTGCTGGAGCAGCTGCAGTTTCTTCCTTCTTCTCCTCCTCAGGGGCAGCGGCAGCGCCTGTACCCGTGACGGCATCCATGTCAAGGTCTTGACTGGTTCCGATAAATTCAGCCATCCAAGATTCGTCTTCCTCATCATCGTCGCCGCGCTTCTTCTTCTTCGGACCGGACATCCCTGTTTGGATGATCATCAACGACACCACGATGGCGAGCAGGTTGATGACGGCGATGACCCACACCACCACGTAGGGTGGGTCGCTGTAACTGGGCGTGATGGTCTCGGGTTCGACGGGCGGTTTCAGGTCTTCTTCGTAGTTGCAGTACGTTGTTCCGTCAACGCGGTTGCGACAGTAGTCAACGATGAATTCAACTCGCTTTTGGACCTCGTTGCCCGCACCGTCGGTTGCTCGCACGGTGATGGCGTGATAGCCAGCCTCGAAGTTTCCAGCCGTGATGTCCATGTCGGCGGTGAGCGTGCGGTTGTTGCCCTCCAGGTCCGTGATGCCCGTCATGTCCGCCCACGGCGAAGAGACGGGGGAGCCCGTAGTACCGCCAAAGTGCTTGGTGAATCGGTATTGGAACGAGGTGATGACCACGTCGTCCTCAGCACCCGCGAGCACGTTGATGCGATTGCCGTAGAGGTACTTGGAGCCGTCACTGGAGGGTGTCGGCGAGAAGATGGTCACCGTGGGAAGTTGAGCGTCGATGGAGAGGTAGGACCATTCCTGTGAGACCACGTTGCTCGATTCGTCCTCCATCGTCACGCGAATCACCATGTCACCAGCGTCGGTGTTGGACAGGATGCTGAAGTCGTAGGTGTAGAGCGGACCGACTTCGGGGTTGTTGCGGTTATCGTTGAGAAGCGCAAGAGGTTCGTCGTCGTTGGTCAGCACACCCCCGTCGGAGGTGGTGATGTTGATGCTCGGCGTGGTGCCCAAATCCTCGTTGACTTGAATGCGGAAACTGTACTGCCCTGCCACCAGCGTGGTGCTCTCGTAAGGGGCACCGTCACCGTCAACAACGGCCAAGGTCGCATTGGGCAGTAGGGTGTCTTCAGCGACCTTGAAGGCGTTGCCACCAAAACCAGCGAAAATCTCGTCGTTGAAGTTGCCCCACTCGTCGGTGATGGTCACGGCGTACCAGACATTGCGGTCAACATCGCTTGGGATGGTGAACTCTCGGGTGATCGTATCGCCCGTCTCAACGCTCGTTTCAATTTCGTCAAGAACCAACTCCCAGCCGTCCGCCCCGATGGTGGAGATGTCGTTTTCGTCAACACCGAAGGGTTCACCGTAGTGACGCCAAATCGCATAGGATTCGTTGGCCTCCTCCTCGTTGAACCACTCGAGGCTCACGAGGTTCATCGAACCGACGGAAAAGGAATTCTTGATGCGAGGAGGATTGGGTGCTTTGGTGTCTTCGAAGGGAACTTGGAAGGAATTTTGGACCAACCCGGTGTAATGATAGGTTCCGTTGACGTTGCCGTAGAGCGCTTCGGAGGTCACGAAGT